>NZ_JBFBAY010000003.1:407313-456204 GCF_040682415.1 Micromonospora sp. NPDC051196 | reverse complement strand
GTTCCCCGCCCACCCCGCCTTTCTCGATCTGTTTTTCGGTGTCGGGTGCTAAGACGTGGGCTCTGCGGTTGTCTGGTCTTCCCCCTGCGCGGGTCGGGCTGCCCCGGAACCCCTACCGGTTGGGCTGCGTCCGGCGGTGCCGGGTGGGGCGGTACATCGCGCCGGTGTCCAGTTGGTGTGGGCTTGCTGGAGGGCTGCGGGGGGCTCGGGGTGGGTGGCTTCGCCGGACGTCGGGGTCAGGCGGGGCGGCGCATTTGGAGTTCGCGGAGGGTGGGGACGGTGGGGTGCGGGACGCGTAGGCCGGTGTCGACGAAGCCCAGCCGCTGGTAGGCCCGGTAGGCGCGGTCGTTGCCGACCACCACTTCGAGCATCAGTTCGTCGCGCCGTTCGGCTCGGGACCAGGCGGCCACCGCCGCGACCAGGTCCGCGAGCAGGCCGGTGCCGCGCCAGGTCGGGGTGACGTAGATCGCGTAGAGCAGGGTGACTCCGGGCTCTGCGGGGTGGGCGATGCCGCCCGCATGTCCGATCAGGCGACCACCCGGATCGGCGACGAACTGGGCGTTGGTGGCGCCCGTCGAGGTCTGGCGAATCCGGGCCGCGTACTCGGTGTGCGGGCGGGCGGCGGCTTCGGCGAGGGTCTCCAGGAAGGCCAGCGGCGCGTCGGCGAGCATCTCCAGACGCAGCGCACGCATCCGGCCGGCGTCGGTGGGCCGGACCCGCCGCACCTCGGCCCGCAGAGGGGCCGTATCGCCCGGGAAGCTGATCATGTCCGCATACCTATCACAATGACAGCCGACGATGTGGCTACTCGGAATATGCCCGATTTGTGGTCGTGCGCCGTCGTCACGCTTCGTGTACCGTGCGATTTCGGTCACCCTATTCCGTGGTCGTCGATGACTGCCGAAGACGGTGAGTTCCGGGCTGTTCGGCGTGCCGATGGTCCGGGGTAGTGGAACGCCGCGCAGAGTGAGGACAACACCGTGGCACAGGGCACCGTGAAGTGGTTCAACGCTGAAAAGGGCTACGGCTTCATCGCCGTCGACGGCGGGCAGGACGTATTCGTCCACTTCTCCGCGATCGAGATGGACGGCTACAAGGCGCTGGACGACGGCCAGCGGGTCGAGTTCGAGATCGCCCAGGGCCAGAAGGGCCCCCAGGCCGAGCGGGTGCGCGTCATCGCCTGAGTGCATCCCACCCACGCCGGGTAGACCGCCGGTACGGGTGGCGTGATCGCGGCCGGAGGGGGGCTGCGGTGCGGATACCTCACAAGGGAAGATCATGGGCCGGATCCAGCTGTCGCTGAGGAGGGTTCATGTCCGACCAGTCACCCCCGGCAGGTCCACCGCATTCGTCGCCCGACGAATCGGCCCCGTCCGCCGGTGCTTCCAGTTGGCAGCCCTCGGACCCGACCGCACCTGCCCCGTCGGCGCCAGATCCGGCCGGAGCCGGTCCGCTGTCGACTCCGCCACCCGGTGGATTCGGTCCGCCTTCAGTCCCGCCGGGTGGGTCCAGTGCGCCGGTGGTCCCCCCGGGTGGGTACGGCCCGCCGGTGGTCCCGCCGGGTGGGTTCGGTCCGTCTGCGGTTCCGCCGGGTGGGTCTGGTCCGCCGATGGTTCCGCCACCGGGTAATCCGCCGCCTTGGGCCGGCTATCCCGGCCAGCCGGTCCCACCGGCCGGTCAGCCACACCAGCCGGCCTATCCGGGCCAGCCCTACTACGGCTGGTACGACCCGGCGGCGTACGGGTTCTATCCGGCCGATGCTCTGGTCACCCCGCCCGGTGCGGGCCTGGGCGGTTGGTTCACCCGCTGTCTGGGTGCGGTACGCCGGGGCTGGCACCTGCTGCTGCCGATTCTCGTGCTGACCCAGGTGTTGCCGGCGGGGGCGCTGTCGGTGCTCGGGCTGGTCTTCGACCCTTCGGCCAGCTGGGAGGCCGAGCTCGCCGCCGACTCCGCAGCCCTGCCCGCCAACTTCGGTGTCGACATGGCGAAGTGGATGGGGGTGCTGATCGGCGGAAGCCTGATCTTCGGTCTGGTGCAGTGCATCGGCTGGGCCGCCGGTACCTGGGTGATCACCCGGCAGGCGGCCGGTGAGCAGGTCACCCTCGGGGCCGCCCTCGGCTACGGCCTGCGCCGGGCGCTCGGCCTCTGGGGCTGGATGTTGATCTTCACCCTGATCGTGACCGTTGGCTTCTGTCTCTGTTTCCTGCCCGGCGTCTATGCGGCTTTCGCGCTGGCCATGGCCGGTCCGGTCTACCTCTTCGAGCGCCGCGACCCGATCGGACGATCGCATCGGATGCTGCGTGACCGGCTGGGTCTGCTGCTCGGGCGGGTGGCGCTGACGATCGCAGCGGTGATCGGCATCGGGCTCGTCGCCAGCCTGGTGGAGGCGGTGGTGCTCGTACCGTTCGGTGTCACGCCGTTCGAAGCTGCGGGCACGGCGGTCGGCGCGATCCTGGCGATCTTCGTGGTGGCCCTGCTGGGGGTGCCGGCATACCTCGCTCAGCTGGTCGGACTGGTGGTCACGTACGCCGAGCAGCGGGCTCACGAGGGCCCGGTGAACAGCGGGCAACTGGCTGCCGAACTCGGCTGAGCCGGGCGATCGTGCTTGCACTCGGCAGGGGAGAGTGCTAAACAAGTCATTGGCACTCGCATGGCGTGAGTGCCAGCTGGTCGGGACGGTGGGGCTGCGGTCGCACTCGTGGCATAACCACGGGTGAGGCACGTGGCCGGTCGTCGCGGGCTATCCGGCCCGGCCGAGGAGACGTCGTCGTCGCCAGGTGGCGACGTCCCAAGGTGCGTACACCAGACGGTTCATCCGGGGCACACACTCGGGTGGCCCGTGAGTGTCCAGGAGGACAACGCCGTATGGCCAAGATGATCGCGTTCGACGAAGAGGCGCGCCGCGGCCTCGAGCGGGGCATGAACCAGCTCGCCGACGCCGTGAAGGTGACCCTCGGCCCCAAGGGCCGCAACGTCGTGCTCGAGAAGAAGTGGGGTGCCCCCACCATCACCAACGATGGTGTGAGCATCGCCAAGGAGATCGAGCTCGAGGACCCGTACGAGAAGATCGGCGCTGAGCTGGTCAAGGAGGTCGCCAAGAAGACCGACGACGTGGCCGGTGACGGCACGACGACGGCGACCGTCCTGGCCCAGGCTCTCGTTCGCGAGGGTCTGCGCAACGTGGCCGCCGGCGCCAACCCGATGGCCCTGAAGCGGGGCATCGAGGCCGCGGTCGCGAACGTCTCGGAGGAGCTGCTCAAGCTCGCCAAGGACGTCGAGACCAAGGAGCAGATCGCCTCCACCGCCTCCATCTCCGCTGGTGACACCAGCGTCGGCGAGATCATCGCCGAGGCGATGGACAAGGTCGGCAAGGAAGGCGTCATCACCGTCGAGGAGAGCAACACCTTCGGCCTGGAGCTGGAGCTCACCGAGGGTATGCGCTTCGACAAGGGCTACATCTCGGCCTACTTCATGACCGACCCGGAGCGTATGGAGGCCGTCTTCGACGACCCGTACATCCTGATCGCCAACAGCAAGATCTCGTCGGTCAAGGACCTGCTCCCGATCCTGGAGAAGGTCATGCAGTCGGGCAAGCCGCTGCTGATCATCGCCGAGGACCTGGAGGGCGAGGCCCTGGCCACCCTGGTGGTCAACAAGGTCCGTGGCACCTTCAAGTCGGTCGCCGTCAAGGCGCCGGGCTTCGGTGACCGCCGCAAGGCCATGCTGACCGACATCGCCATCCTCACCGGTGGCCAGGTCATCAGCGAGGAGGTCGGCCTCAAGCTGGACGCCACCGGCCTCGAGATGCTGGGCCGCGCCCGCAAGGTCGTGGTGACCAAGGACGAGACCACCATCGTGGACGGCGCCGGCGACGCCGAGCAGATCCAGGGCCGGGTCAACCAGATCCGGGCCGAGATCGACAAGAGCGACTCCGACTACGACCGGGAGAAGCTGCAGGAGCGTCTGGCCAAGCTGGCCGGCGGTGTTGCGGTGATCAAGGTCGGCGCGGCCACCGAGGTCGAGCTGAAGGAGCGCAAGCACCGCATCGAGGACGCCGTCCGCAACGCGAAGGCCGCCGTCGAGGAGGGCATCGTCCCGGGTGGTGGCGTCGCGCTGGTGCAGGCTGGCAAGACCGCCTTCGACAAGCTGGACCTGGCCGGCGACGAGGCGACCGGCGCGCAGATCGTCAAGATCGCGCTGGACGCCCCGCTGCGGCAGATCGCCGTCAACGCCGGCCTTGAGGGCGGCGTCGTGGTCGAGCGGGTTCGCAACCTGGACGCGGGTCACGGCCTCAACGCCGCGACCGGCGAGTACGTCGACCTGCTGGCCGCCGGCATCATCGACCCGGCCAAGGTGACCCGGTCGGCGCTGCAGAACGCCTCGTCGATCGCCGCGCTGTTCCTCACCACCGAGGCCGTGGTGGCGGACAAGCCGGAGAAGACCCCGGCCGCCCCGGCTGGCCCGGGTGGCGGGGACATGGACTTCTGAGTCCAGCTCCAACGCCGAAAGGGCGGGCCGCGTCAGCGGCCCGCCCTTTCGCTATCTGGGCAACGGGCGCTGGTTGCGCCGCTTCTGCGCCCGGTCGTACGGCGGGCGGTGCGGCACCGGCTCGTCCACCAGGATGAGTGGCTCCTCGGGCGGTTCGACCGTCCCGGTCATCTCCGCCAGCTGTTCGGCGTCGCCGTAGTCCAGCCGGTCGATCGGCAGTTTGCCCGGCAGTTTGTGGGCCGGGGCCCAGCTGACAGGCGACGCCTCCTGGGCCTGATCGTCGTCCGTGGTCATGGCTGCCTCCTCTATCCGAAACGGTAAGGGGCGTCGATGACCCCGGCGGGCGAACGGCGCTATCGGAGGCTATGTGCTATTCGTCCGTCATTGTCTGGTCGAGGCTCTTGCGGTATAGGAAGAAGACCCGCTCGATCCGGGCGCCCGCACTACGCGAATAGAAAGGCACCGGACCGACCCAACCGATCTGCGCGGTCCCGATGCCGGCCGCCCGCTGGTCGGCCAGGCAGCGCCGCAGCAGGACGCCGCCGATGCCGGACCCCTCGGCGGCGGGTGCGGTGCCCATCGGTCCGAACCAACTCGGCCGCGACGACCCGTACGCGGCGAAGCCGAGCAACTCGCCGTCGCGTTCGGCCAGATGGCAGCCGGCGTCCGGGCGTCCGAGCGAGCCGGCCAACTCGGCGTCCCAGGAGCCGCCGAAGGTGGCGCGGGCGAAGGCGGCGAGCGCCGGCAGGTCGGCGGGCTCGGCACGGCGTACGGACACCCCCTGCCCGGCCAGGCGGGCCTCGGCGGCCTGCGTGGACCGCAGCGCCGGTGACCCGTCGTACGACAGGTCGGCGGTCATGTTCCAGGCCGTACGGTCCTGCGTGTAGCCGAGGGCGAGGGCCAGGCAGATCGCCGGGGTGTACCGGACATCCACCCCGGGCCAGGCGTAGTGCGGCGGATTGCCGGCGAGGAGCACCTCGACCGCGCCGAGGTCGGCCAGCGCTCGCTCGGCGTGCCCGACCAGAATCCGGCCGATGCCCTGACGCCGTCGTCGCGGGTGCACGGCCACCAGGTCCACGTGCCCCGTGCGGCCGTCCGCGCCGGCCACCGAACTGATCAGTACGCCGACCAACTCGTCGTCCCGGTACGCGCCGAACACCCGTACCGTCCGGTCGTCGCTCGCCCGTTCCCAGAGCGTCGCCACGAGTGACCTGGCCTCGGCCGCGTCCTCCGGCAGGTCGAGCGCCTGTTGACACAGCCCTGTCACCTCGGAAGCCCGTTCGATGGTCAACTCTGCGACGGTCGTCTCGGCATCCATGGCTGCCGACCATAGATCACGGTCGACCGGGTGTCAGCCTCGCTCATGGCGGGGTGCTGATGCCCCCTCGGATGCTCAACGGATCTTCGACGGCGGACTTGGTGACCACCTGGATCACCCCGCAGCACAGGGCCACGATGAGCGCCGGCACGCCCAGCAGGACCAGCAGCGCCATGCCGCGCCACCGGGCAAACGATGGCACCAGGGGAGCCGTCCCGGATGAATGACCGTGCATGAGCCTGCAAGATAGCAGTTCAAGAGCATTTTTGTGACCCCTTGACGAGGCTTGCTCACATTCCGTGAGGTCAGCTGCGGGCGGCGCGTACGGCTGCGTACGCGTTGACCAGGCCCGCGCCGATCACGTTCTGCGTACCGCCGCAGGCGTCGGCCCGCTCCGCCGAACCGGTGCCGGCCGGCACGGCAGTGGCCGTGGCGCGCAGCAGTTGCCGGGTCCGATCCAGGTCGCCGACGAGATCCGGGTTGGCCGACCACATCAGCGCGACCACGCCCGCCACCTGGGGAGTGGCCATGGACGTGCCGTCGAGCGTGGCGTACCCGCCACCGGGCATCGCAGAGAGCACGTCCGCCCCGGGGGCCATCAGGTCCGGTTTGGCCACCCCGCCGGGCGCCGGGCCACGGGAGGAGAAGGCGGCGACCCGACGCTGCTGGTCCACCGCACCGACGGTGAGCACATCCGGGTACGGCGCGGGTGGGTCCTGTACCGAGCGGCAGAGCGGTCCACTGTTGCCGGCCGCCGCGACGACCAGGATTCCCGCCGCCTCCAACGCGTCCGTGGCCGGCCGTAGCGCCATCGGGTCGCAGCCCTCGATCGGCGGGCAGCCCCACGAGTTGGTCAGGATCTCCGGCGCCCGGGTCGGCCGTCCGTCGGTGAACGGGTCGCCGCCGGGCGGGAAGGGCGCCAGCATGAACTGGAGGCAGTCGAGGTAGGCCGCCGGATTGCCGAGGTTGCGGTCGAGGTTGACGCAACCCACCCAGTCCGCCCCGGGCGCGACGCCGATGCCGCCACGGCCGACCGCACTGCCCGTCGTGTGGGTGCCGTGCCCGCTGCGGTCGGTCGGCGTACGAGTGCCGTTCCACGGGTCGAACCAGGAGTCGTCGCCACCCCGGTAGTTCTCGGCCAGGGTCGGATGCCGCCCGTCGACCCCGGAGTCGGAGCTACCCACGGTCACCCCGGCTCCGGTGACCCGCAACTCGGACCAGACCCGGTCGGCACCGATCATGGTGATGTTCCAGGGCGGTCCCTGCGGTGCGGGCGCGTCACCGGCCGACGGCTCGGCGGGGGACGGCAGTGGGCGTAGCCGCTGGCTGACCAGCACCCGAGCCACTTCGGGCCGGCTGGTCAGCCAGGCCCGTACCGCCGGACCACCGTCCACCTCGATCGCGTTGACCAGGTAGTAGGGCCGGTGGTCCAGCCGCAGCCGGCGCAGCTCGCTGCGTAGGTCGACCTGCGTGCGCTCGGCGGTGGCGACCAGCCGCCGGTAGACCTCCCCGGCGCGGGCGTCCCGGCCTGCCTTACCGGTGCCGGCTGGCAGGTCGGCGAGATCGGCCTGTTCCCGCAGCAGCACGAAGAGCCGCTCGCCGTGCAGGCCGGGTTGGCCGGCCCCAACACCCACCGCGGCGACCGCGACCAGCAGGACCAGCGTGGTCAGCCCGGCCACCGCCGGGCGTGGCGGGCGCGCCGCCGGACGGGCCAGCAGCAGGCCGTACGCGAGCGCCAGAACGAGCGCGACGACGAGCCCGGCGCCGGCGGCCACCGCCACCCAGAACGGTACGTCCCGGGAACTGGCCAGCAGCAGACTGATCTCCTCCGGGTCGGTGAACGCCAGCGGGCCGAACACGGTGAGCCCGACCAGCCAGACGGTGGAGGTACGGCCGGCGATCCGGGGGTGTCGACCGGTCAGCGCGTGCAGCGCGGCCAGCGCGAAGCCCGCCGGTGGCAGCGCCACCAGCAGTGGCAACTGGGCACCGGACTGACCGGCGCCGGCGCCGACCAACAGCAGCACCACTCCCGCGGCCAGCCCGCCCAGCAGGACCAGTCGAGCCGGCCGGGGCGGCCCGCCGCCGGTGAAGTGGCCCCAGAACCGGGCATCGAGCAGTGCCGCCGCCAGCGCTCCGACGGCCGCTGCGGCCAGCCCGGCGAGGACGGTTTCCAGCAGGCCACCGAGCGCACCGAGCCAGACCCAGGGCACCAGCAGGGCCAGTCCGGCGGCCACGGCGAGCCGGGTCGCCACCGACAGTCGCAGGGCGGGTGGCCGCGCCACTTTCGGCGCCAGGTCGGCGGCGCCGGCCAGCCGTCTCGACACCTGCCTCGCCACCAGCGCCAGCAGTGCGGCCGTGGCGGCCAGCGCGGCGAGGTACGCCTCGTGGTGCACCGGGGGGATCGCCCGCAACAGCCCGAGTACGCCCAAGGCGAGCGTCCCGGCCAGCCACACCCGACCGGTGTCCCGGATCGCCGACGAGCGGGGCAGCATGGCCAGCGGCAGGGCGGTCGTACCGATCACGAGGACAGTGAGCAGGCTGATCAGCGGCCAGAGCAGCACCAGTCGATCCAGCGCAGTGATCAGCAGCACCTGGTCGATCGCCCACCCGCCGGTCTGGGACAGGATGGTGACTGCGACCGCCCAGCAGCCGACCAGGACCGCGGCGACGACCGCCCAGGGGCTGCTGGCACCGTCGGATGAGTAGTCCGCCCGCATCCGCACACAGTACGACGCAGGCGGCCCGCAGATCCGGCGCTGGCCAGGCGACGGCACCGAACGTCGTGGTGCGGCGGGACGGTTACCGTGGAGCGATGCGCGATCCACATGTTCCGCGATTCGTTGCCGGGCAGCTCTCGTCCTCCCGCCGGGCCAGCGACCTGCGCCGGCTGCGGGCCGAGCGCTTCGACGTGCTGGTCATCGGCGGAGGCGTGACCGGTGCGGGCGCGGCCGTCGACGCCGCGTCGCGGGGGCTGAAGGTGGCCCTGGTGGAGGCGCGGGACTTCGCGGCCGGCACCTCCAGCCGGTCCAGCAAGCTGATCCACGGCGGCCTGCGCTACCTGGAGCAGTTGGAGTTCAACCTGGTGCACGAGGCGCTGACCGAGCGCGGGCTGCTGGCCACCCGGTTGGCGCCGCACCTGGTACGCCCGGTGCCGTTCCTGGTGCCGCTGCCCGCCGGGGAGGGCGTACGCGGCCTGCCCGCCCGGATCATCCGGCGGGCCTACTACGGCGCCGGGGTGGCCGCGTACGACGCCTTCGCGGGTCTGTTCGGCGGTGGCCGGGGCATGCCACTGCACCGGCACCTGAGCCGGGAGGGCGCCCGCCGGGTCTTCCCGAGCCTGCGCGCCGAAGGGCTGGCCGGCGCAATCCGCTACTACGACGGGCAGGTGGACGACGCCCGGCTGGTGGTCACCCTGGCCCGCACCGCCGCGAGCCTGGGGGCGACCGTGGTGAGCAGTGCCCGGGCGGTCGGACTGATCCGGCAGGCCCGGGAGGTCACCGGGGTTCGGGTACGTGACCTGGAGGCACCGGCCGGTTCCCCGGACGCCGAGTTCGAGGTGCAGGCGCGATCGGTGATCGCCGCGACCGGGGTGTGGACCGACGACATGTCCCGGATGCTCAACGACGTCGGGTTGCGTCCGGGCATCCGGGTCCGGGCCTCCAAGGGCGTGCACCTGGTGGTGCCCCGCTCGGCGATCACCGGCGACACCGGGCTGATCCTGCGTACGGCGACCAGTGTGCTGTTCGTCATCCCGTGGGGCGGGCACTGGATCATCGGGACCACGGACACCGACTGGCGGCTGGACCGTTCCCATCCGGCGGCTTCCGCCAGCGATATCGACTACCTGTTGCGGCAGGTCAACGCGGTGCTGGACCGGCCGC
Source organism: Micromonospora sp. NPDC051196 (assembly GCF_040682415.1). Classification (NCBI taxonomy): domain Bacteria; kingdom Bacillati; phylum Actinomycetota; class Actinomycetes; order Micromonosporales; family Micromonosporaceae; genus Micromonospora; species Micromonospora sp. NPDC051196. The sequence continues at coordinate 446,517 of NZ_JBFBAY010000003.1, read as the reverse complement.
TGACCACCGCCGACATCGAGGGCGTGTACGCCGGGCTGCGCCCGCTGCTGGCCGGCGAGGCGGACTCCACCTCCAAGCTCTCCCGGGAACACGCGGTCATCGAGCCGATGCTCGGCCTGCTGCTGGTCGCCGGGGGCAAGTACACGACGTACCGGGTGATGGCCGCCGACGTGGTCGACCGGGCCGTCCGCCGGCTGGGTTGGCAGCGGCCCTCGCGGACCGCCGACCTGCCGTTGCTCGGTGCCGACGGGTACGCGGCCATGTGGCGGGACCGGGCGGACCTGGCCCGCCGGCACGGGCTGCCCGTCGGAGTGGTGGAACACCTGCTCGAACGCTACGGCAGCCTGACCCTCGACCTGCTCGCCCTGATCGACGCCGATCCGCTGCTGGCCTCTCCGCTGGCCGGGGCGCCGGAGTACCTCGCCGCCGAGGTGACCTACGCGGCTCGGGCCGAGGGCGCGCTGCACCTGGAGGACGTGCTCACCCGGCGTACCCGGATCTCCTTCGAGACCACGCACCGGGGACTGGAATCGGCCGAGCACGCGGCCGAACTGATGGGCGCGGTGCTGGGGTGGGACGCCGACCGGCGGGCTCGCGAGGTGGCGCACTACCGGGCCCGGGTGACGGCCGAACGGCAGTCGCAGCTGATGCCGGACGACGCGACGGCCGACGCGGCCCGGCTCGGTGCACCGGACGTACGGGGTTACGCTGCCGACCGGGGGGCCGACGACGCCGGACTGCCGCGCTGAGGAGTCCACTTCGGGCATTGTTTGCGGTAGATGTCCACTTGACGGGTTACGCTCGCTACCTACGGTGGGGTAAGTTCCGCGCGTGATGGCGCTTTCCTGGTCACGGCTGGCTCACCTCTCCGCTACCGCCCTGCTGGCGGCTGCTCTCACCGGGTGTGCCCCGTTCGGCGATCAAGCTGAACAGGCGGCGCAATCGGGAGCGGCCGGCAACCGGGTGTCCGCCACCGGCGGTAAATACCGGGTCAGCCTGTTGCAGAACGAGGGCACGGACGGTCCACTGCGTACCTTGACCGTGGAGCCGGACGGGCGCTGGGAGTGCGTCGACTGTGCGGGCGACGGGGTGACCTCCACGGGTGCGCTGAGCCAGGAGCACCTGGACCGGTTGCAGCTCCTGCTCGCCGACCCGACATTGGTGATGGAGACCGACGAGGCGCGCGGTTACAAGGTCACCTGCATCGGCGCGCTGACCTCCAGCCTGTTGACGACCGCCGGGCTGATCACCTCGCAGGACTGCCCGGGGGAGGAGCGCCCGCCGGTGGCGGAGGAGATCCTGCTGCTGCTCACGCAGAACACGCCCGCGCAGCTCACCTCGTCGTAGGCGGCTCTCGGCTCAGAGCACCTTGCCGGGGTTGAGCAAACCGGCCGGGTCGAGCGCGGACTTGATCGCCTGGTGCACCCGTACGCCGACCGGCCCGATCTCCCGGGCCAGCCAGTCCCGCTTGAGCAGACCGACGCCGTGCTCACCGGTGCAGGTGCCGCCGAGATCCAGGCCGAGGCGGATGATCTCGTCGAAGGCCCGCCGGCCGCGTTCCAGGCTGGCCGGGTCGCTGCGGTCCACCACGATGTTGGGATGCATGTTGCCGTCGCCGGCGTGGCCGACGACACCGATCGGCACCGCGCACTCGGCCGCGATCCGGGCCACCCCGTCGAGGAGGGCGGCCAACGCGCCCCGGGGCACCGCCAGGTCGTCGATGATCAGGCCGCCGTTGCCGCCCGGGTACGTGTCGGCGGCGTACTTCTCCATCGCCGGATGCGCCAGCCGGCGAGCCTGCAACAGGGCGGTGGCCTCCGCCGCGTCGGTGGCCGCGTACACCTCGACGGCACCGGCCGCCGTGCAGACCGCCGCCAGTTCGGCCAGGTCCTCGGCGGCTCTGGGGCCGGTGTCGGCGGCGGCCAGCAGCAGCGCCTCGGCGTCGGTACGCAACCCCATCGGCCGGTACGCCTCGATCGCCACCAGATGGGTGCGGTCGAGCAGTTCGAGCAGGCTGGGGGAGAGGCCCTGAGCGGCGATGCGGGCCACCGCCTCGCCGGCCGCGCTGGTCGAGCCGAAGACGGCGACCAGGGTCAGCGACGCCGCCGGGGCGGGCCGCAGCGCCACGGTCACCTCGGTGATCACGCCGAGGGTGCCCTCGGACCCCACGAAAAGCCGGGTCAGGTCGTAGCCGGCCACCCCCTTGGCGGTACGTCGACCGGTGCGCAGCACCTCGCCGGAGGCGAGCACCACCTCCAGGCCGAGCACGTACTCGGTGGTGACGCCGTACTTGACGCAGCACATGCCGCCCGCGTTGGTGGCGACGTTGCCGCCGATGGTGGACGACTCCCACGAGCCCGGATCCGGCGGGTACCACAACCCCTGCCGGGCCACCGCCCCGCTGAGTGCCGCGTTGACCACGCCGGGCTGGACCACCGCGATCCGGCTCACCGGATCGATCTCCAGGATGGCGTCCATCGCCGTGGTGCTGAGCACCACCGCGCCGTCGACCGCGTTGGCCGCGCCCGCCAACCCGGTCCGCGCTCCCTGCGGCACCACGGGTACGCCGTACCGGCCTGCCGCGCGCATCACTGCGGCCACCTCGTCGGTGCTGCGTGGCCGGGTGACCACCAGTGGCGTGCCGGCCGCGCACAGGTCGGCCTCGTCCCGCTCGTACCCGCGCAGCAGGTCCGGATCGGTGAGCACCGCGTCCGGCCCGAGGGCGGCATGCAGGTCGTCGAGGAGTGGGGAGGCGGCCATGTCGCCGAGGCTACGGCCGGTCGCCGGTGATCATCAACTGAGCCGTTCCGCCGGGTACGGTGGCGGGCGTGATCTACCTGGACCGGCCGGCCTGGCCGGCGCGCGGCCGTCTCTGGTCACACCTGATCAGTGACGTCTCCCTCGCCGAGCTGCACGTGTTCGCCGAGGCGCTGGGTGCACCCCTGCGCGGCTTCGACCGCGATCACTACGACATTCCGGCCGACCGGTTCGCCATGGCGGTCTGGCTCGGTGCCGAGGTGCGCCCCAGCCGCGATCTGGTCCGCCTGCTGTACGACGCCAACCTCCGCCGCCCCAAACACCTCCACCGGGTACCGTCTCAGCCGATCAGTCGATCATGACGTCCCGGTCTCCGGACCGCAGATTGCCCAGTTCGCGGGCGAGGTTGGCCCGGGCCCGAGGCTCCCACTGGGAGGCCGGCGTCGGAAGACGGAAGATGGTGGGCAGGGCGAGCAGGTTGGTGAGGACCTGGGCGCGGCCGATCCGGTAGTCGGCCGGCGGCACGTGGGCGTACTCCTGGCGAATCGCGGTCGCGTACCGGTCGTACTCCGGCTCGGGTGCGGCCAGCACGGCCAGGTCGGCGTCGCAGAGCAGCACCCCGTCCGCGTCCGCCGGGTCCACCCGGTGCCCCGCGGTGAGCAGGACCAGCCGGCGTACCTCGGTCACCTCGGGGTCGGGCAGCCCGGCACGGGTGAGCAGCGTGCCGGCGAGTGCGGCGCTGTCGCGTTCGTTGCGGTCGCCCGGTGCCCGAGGGTCGTACACCGCGTCATGGCACCAGGCGGCGAGCCGGACCAGGTCCGGTCGCGGCCCTGCCGAGGCGTACCGGTCGACGACGTCGAGCACGGCGGCCAGGTGGTCGACCGTGTGGTATCGCCGATGCGGCTCCCGCCACCGTTCGAGCAACTCGGTCCCGACTGCCTCGATCGCCGCCGGTTCGGCCGCGCCGGCTGCCCGGACGGCTGCTCGCCACCGTTCGATCAACCCCGCCATCCGGCCAGTCTGCCGTACCGCAGCCGGTCCGGGCGGCCGACGTCGCCCGGCCCTGCCGTCCCCGACGGAGTGATTTGGGACGGCGGCACCGCTGCGAGAGGATTGTCCCGGCGTGCGGCGGGTAGTCGCGGCCATGGCGGTGGCCCGGGACCGACTATTTCGGCTGCTGCGCCGTGACCGGACGCGAGACAGCCGGTCTGACGTGGACTCGACGCGAATCGCCGAGACCGTGGCGCAGGTGCGCCAACGGGGCAAGGACACCTTGCAGGACCGCCTGCACCGGGTCCGGATGTCGCTCGCCCTGGCCATGCAGGCGGGTCTCGCGGCCGGGCTGAGCTGGGTGGCCGCGCACGAGGTGCTGGGCAACCCGCAGCCGGTCTTCGCCCCGATTGCCGCCGTGGGCACCCTCGCCGTCTCGGTGGGTCAGCGGTTCCGCCGGACCGTGGAGCTGATCGTCGGAGTCGCGGCCGGCGTGGCGATCGGTGATGTCCTCGTCCACTTCCTCGGCACCGGCCCGTGGCAGCTCGCGCTGATCGTCACCGTGGCCATCCTGTTGACGATCTTCGCCGGCGGCAGCGTCGGCATCGTCATCCAGGCCGCGGCCACCGCGGTGCTGATCGTGACCCTCAGCCCGTCGGTCGAAGCCCTGGAGATCCCCCGGTTCGTCGACGCGTTCGTCGGCGGTGGTATCGCGTTGGTGGTCACCGCGATCCTGCTGCCGCTCAATCCGTTGCGAGTGCTCAACCGGGCCGCCCGACCCGCCCTGGACCTGCTCGCCGACCAACTCAACGCCACCGCCGACGGGCTGCGCGAGCGGGACCGGGAGAAGGTTCAGGCCGCGCTGGACCGGCTGCGCGACAACAAGGACGAGTTGAACACCCTCACCGAGGCGATCGAGGGAGCCAAGGAGACCGCCCTGCTCTCCCCGGCGCGCTGGCACCGGCGCGACGAACTCGCCCCCTATGCCGAAGCGGCCGACCCGATCGATCGGACGATGCGCAACAGCGGCACCCTGATCCGGCGCGCGGTCACCCTGATCGAGGACGCCGAGCCGATACCGGAACCGATGCCGCAGGCGGTCGATCATCTCGCCGAGGCGGTCCGCCTCCTCAAGCGCGAGTTCGCCCAGTGCGAGGAGCCCCAGCAGGCCCGGGAGCGCTCGCTGTGCGCGGTCAGCGAGGCCGGTCGGGCGTACGCCGAGGGGGTCGGCTTCTCCGGCAGCGTCGTGGTGGCCCAGGTGCGTACCGCTGCCAGCGACCTGATGGTGGCCTCGGGGATTAGTCAGGAGGAGGCCAACCGACTGGTTCGGCAGTCCTTCGGTGAGACCGAACGGCCGGGTGCGCCGGCCGGCCCGGAGCCGGAAGTGAAGCGGCCCACCGCGCCGCCGGTCGGCTGAGCGCCGGAGGCCGCCGTTGCCGCCGATGCGCCCGGCCCGGCGAGCCGGACATGACTACGCTGACCGCATGGCCGACACCCCGTCCGGCGAGCCCCTGCCGCCGTCGCCGCCCGTGCCCGCCGCACCGCCCGGGGGCAGCGGGGACCCCGGAATGCCGCGCCGCCGGCTCGGTTGGCGGCGTGCCCTGGTGCTGAGCGGGGCGATCCTGCTGATCGCGGCCAGTGCGATCTTCATGCTCTTCACCCTCGGCACCAACCTTGGCGCGGAGGCGTTGCTGATCGGCACCGCCGCAGCGATCCTGCCGGTGCCGGTGCTGGTGGCCTGTTTCCTGTGGCTGGACCGGTACGAACCGGAGCCGCTCAAATACCTGATCTTCTGCTTCGGCTGGGGTGCCTTCGTCTCCACCGCCGCGTCCCTGCTGGTCAACGAGACCGCCGCCGGGTGGTTCGAGGATCAGGGTCTGCCGGTCGCACTCACTGCGGTGCTGGTCGCTCCCTTCATCGAGGAACTGACCAAGGCGATCGGCCCGATCCTGCTGCTGCTGTTCCGGCGTCGGGAGTGGTCCGGGATCACCGACGGCCTGGTTTACTGCGGGCTGTCCGCGATCGGGTTCGCGATGGTGGAGAACATCCTCTACCTCGGCGGGCACGGGTACGCCTCGGGTGCGGAGCAGTACGGTCCGGCCACCGGTGCACAGCAGGTGATCGCCATCTTCATCGTCCGGATCCTGCTGTTCGGCTTCGCCCATCCCCTGTTCACCGCGATGACCGGCATCGGGCTCGGCATCGCCGCTCGTACGGCCGACCGCCGGGTCCGGGTGCTCGCCCCGATCGCCGGTCTGCTGCTGGCGATGATGCTGCACGGGGCGTGGAACCTGATCCCGACGCTCACCCAGGCCACCGGCCAGGTGTTGATCTCGCTCTTCGGCTTCGTCGGTGTGATGATGCCGATCTTCTTCGGCATGGTCGGTCTGGCGGTGTGGCTGCGGGCCTGGGAAGGTCGCCTCACCGAGCGGATCCTGCCGGACTACGTCCGGGCCGGTTGGCTCACCCCTCCGGAGGTGGCGGCGCTGAGCAGTCTCGGCCGGCGGCACGCGGCCCGGGCCTGGGCCCGGCGGGTGGCCGGCGACGCCGGCCTGCGCGCCATGCGCGGCTACCAGTTCGCGGCGACCCGGCTGGCGCTGCTGCGCGACGGCGCGCTGCGAGGGCTGGACCGTCGACCCGTCGACCGGGAACAGACGGCACGGGAGGAACGGGAGCTGTTGGACTCGATCAGCGCGTACCGGTCGTTCTTCGTGGGACGGGACCCGCAGGCGCCGGTCGGCGTCTGGGACGGTCACCGCTATCACCTGCGGTTTCCGGACGGCTCGCAGCGGGTGGTGGAGGCGCCGGAGGAGCCGGTGGTCCCGATCCCGGTCGTGCTCGCCGCACCCCCGCCGCCTCCGCCCTACCCGGGCTACCCCCCGCCGGGCTGGTACGGGCCCCGCCCGACGGCACCCTGGCCACCGCACCGCTGACCGGTCCACCGAAGGTTCGCCGGTCAGCCCGGTCACCGACGGTTGCCGGTCAGACCGGCGCGGTCAGGTCATCAGGCTGGTGAGGAAGTCGCCGAATCCCTGGGCCATCATCACCAGGGCGCCCCCGATCGCCTTGAACATCTGCGCGGCGCCCTCGGGCCGGAACGCCATGAAGTAGATCAGGAACGCGAGGCTTCCCCAGGCCAGCACCTTCTTTACGAATACCGGCATCGTCCCTCCCCAGGGCCGGTGGTGCGGTTGGCTTCCCGCCGGGGAGCGTGGCAAACGACGCGGACGGTGTCAGTGCGGGTGCGTGGGCCGGCCGGTCGGCATGCCAGCTGGGTGCACGGGCCGTGCCGGATCGACTCAGAGGTACAGCCCGGTGGCGTCCTCCTCGACCCGCTCGGCCGCCACCGCGTGCACGTCGCGCTCGCGCAGCAGCACGTAGCCACGCCCGTGCAGCTCGACCTCCGAGCGGTCGTCGGGATCGAAGAGCACCCGGTCGCCGGAGACGATGGAGCGCACGTTCGGCCCGACTCCTACCGCGGTGGCCCAGGCCAGGCGCTTACCCACGGCTGCGGTGGCCGGGATCACGATGCCGGCGGTGGAGCGGCGCTCGCCCTCGCTCCCCTCCACCCGCACCAGGACGCGGTCGTGCAGCAGCCGGATGGGCAGGCCGGAGTCGAGGTTATGGTCGGCTGTCACGCCGCAGACGCTACCGTGTCGTTCCCGGCAAGCCGCCGGTGGTCTGCGGTTCACCGGGCCGTCGGCGGGGCAATGTGTGGTGAAACCTGACCTACTGTCGAGTCGCCGGGCGTATCCTGTCCGACCTGGCGCCGTGCACGGGCCGAATTCTGCCGGGAGGTGCGCTTGAGCCGATTCGAGCGGTTACGCGGGCGGCTGCGTCGTGCGTACGAGTCGGGCCGGGAAACGGTCCGCGCCGCGCGCAGTACGCCGCCTTATGTGCCGAAGCCCGCCCGGGCGGCTACCCCGGAGGAACCGGGGCCGCCGGCGCCGCCGGCCGCCACCGTGGTCGGCGCGGAGCCCTCCCCGGCCCTGCACAACTCCACCGCCAGCCGCGACGACGCCGACGTGCCGCACGCGTTGCGTATCGCCGCCGCCTGGTCGTGGCGGCTGATCGTCGTCGGCGTGGTGTTCTGGGCGTTGGTGAAGCTGGTCAGCACCATCAGCATCGTGATCATTCCGCTCGCGGTGGCGATGCTGCTCTCGGCGTTGCTGGCGCCGGCGGTGGGCTGGCTGTTGCGGGCCCGGCTGCCGAAGTCGCTGGCGACCGCCGTGGTGCTGGTCGCCGGGCTCGCCGCGGTGATCGGCACGCTGACCCTGGTGGTGAACGAGTTCATCAAGGGCGTGCCGGAACTGGCCGCGAAGTCGAGCCAGGGCCTGCAACAGATCCAGGACTGGCTGAAGACCGGGCCGCTGCACCTGTCGGACAACGACCTCGACCGCTATCTCGAAGAGGCCCAGCAGTGGGTCAACAACAACACCGAGCAGTTCACCAGCGGGGCACTTTCCACCGCGACGACCCTGGCCGAGGTGCTGACCGGCACGATCCTGGTGCTGTTCGCGGCATTCTTCTTCCTGCGTGACGGCAATCTGATCTGGCGCTTCCTGGTCCGGCTGCTGCCGGTCGCCGCTCGCTGGAAGGTCGACGACGCCGGTCGCGCCTCCTGGGCCACTCTGGTCGCCTACGTACGGGCGACGGTGCTGGTCGCCTTCATCGACGCCGTGGGCATCGGCGTCTTCCTGGTCATCTTCGACATCCCGTTCGCCTTCCCGCTGGCCGCCCTGGTCTTCCTCGGTGCGTTCATCCCGATCATCGGAGCGACGCTCTCCGGCGGCGTGGCGGTGCTGGTCGCCCTCGTCGACAGCGGACCGGTGACCGCGCTGATCATCCTCGGCGTGGTGATCGGGGTGCAGCAGGTCGAGGGGCACGTCCTCCAGCCGTTGATCATGGGTCGGGCGGTGGCCATCCACCCGCTTGCGGTGATCATCGGGCTGGCCGCCGGTGTGGTGCTCGCCGGCATCACCGGCGCGCTGGTCGCGGTACCGCTGATCGCGGTGCTCAACACCGCGGTACGTCGGCTCGCCGCCCGTACCGTTCCCGACACCCCGCCCGACGCGGTCGTCGTCGCCGCCCGCGCGCCCTGACCCCGGCCCTGCTCCGGCTGGTCGGTCAGCTGCCGGCCAGTCGGGTCAGCGCTCCCCGGACCACCTCGGGTCGGGTGGTGTACCAGAACGGCGGCAGCGAGCGGCGCAGGAACGGGCCATAGCCACGGGCGGACTCCAAGCGCGAGTCGAGCACGGCGACCACGCCACGATCGCCGGTGGCCCGGATCAGCCGGCCGACGCCCTGCGCCAGCCGGACCGCCGCGATGGGAACACTGACTGCGGCGAACCCGGATCCGCCCTGCGCGTCCACCGCCGCCGCCCGTGCGGCGGCCAGCGGCTCGTCGGGCCGGGGAAAGGGCAGCCGGTCGATCACGACGAGTTGGCACGAGTCACCCGGCACGTCCACCCCCTGCCACAGGGACATCACCCCGAACAGGCAGCTCGACTGGTCCTCACGGAACCGGCGGACCAGCAGCGGCAGGGCCTCCTCGCCCTGCAACAGCACCGGAAGGTCGGTGCGGGCGCGTAGCAGCTCCGCCGCCTGGGTGGCGGCCCGCCGGGAGGAGAACAGCCCGAGAGTACGACCGCCCAGGGCGGTGACCAGCGAAAGCAACTCCTCCCCGGCCGCGTCGGGCAGCCCGGAGACGCTGGGGCGAGGCAGGTGCGCGGCCACGTAGAGGATCCCCTGCCGGGGGTAGTCGAACGGGGAGCCGACGTCCAGCGAACGCCAGCCCGGCCCCGAGTCGGCGGCCCGGCTGTGGGAATCCTGACCGCTGCCGCCGGTCGGTGGGGTGCCGCCTGGTCGGACGCTCGCCGCGGCGAGTGCCTCGGCGGCCGGTGACGGCGGGCTGGGCGCCGGCGCGTCGAGGCCCAGCGCTCGGGCCACCGTGTCGAAGCGACCGCCCAGCGCGAGCGTGGCCGAGGTGGCGACCACCGTCCGCTCGTCGTAGAGGTGGGTGGCGAGCGTACCGGCGACCGAGAGGGGCGCCACCACCAGCGCCCGCCGGCCGGTGTTGTCGTTGCGTTCCACCCAGGCGACGTCGTGCTCCGCCTCCTCCAGCAGCCGCTGGGCAGTGGTGGACATTTCGTCGAGGACGGCCTTGGCCTGCTGCTTGCGGACCGGGTCAGGGTCGTCGGCCTTGATCTCGCCGATGGCGTCCAGGGCTGCGCGGGTCGCGGCGTCCAGCAGCGTGCAGGCCTCGCGCAGCGGGTCCGGCAGGCCGCTGGTGATCCGCCCGACCGGGGCCTCGGCCAGCCCGACCGCGAGGGCGTCGCCGGCCTCGGTCAGCGCCTCCGCCGTCTCCGGACGCAGCAACGGGCGGGCCCGCCGGGCGGACCGGTCGATCAGCTCCGGGGTCAGCTCCGCCTGCGCCGCCGAGGAGACCCGGTCGGCCAGCTCGTGGGCCTCGTCGACGATCAACAGCCGGTGCGGCGGAACGATGTGCCGCCCGGCGATCATGTCGACCGCGAGCAGGCTGTGGTTGGTGACCACGATGTCGGCTTCCCGGGCCCGAGCGCGGGACGCCTCCGCGAAGCACTCCGCGCCGTACGGGCAGCGGGTCGCGCCGACGCATTCGCGGGCCGGCATGGAGACCAGTCGCCAGGCCTGATCGTCGACGCCCGGATCGAGTTCGTCGCGGTCACCGGTGTCGGTCTCCAACGCCCAGTCCCGCAGGCGCTGGATCTGCTTGCCGAGCCGGCCCGCCTCACCGAGCCAGCGGGTGCCGCCACTCGGCTGCTCGGTCGGGGCGTCGAAGAGGGTGTCCGCCGGCTCGTCCTCGGTCGAGTTCTCCAGCCGGGCCAGACACAGATAGTGGTGCCGGCCCTTGAGCACCGCGTACGTCGGGCGTCGGCGTAGCAGTGGCTCGACGGCGTCGGCGAGCCGGGGCAGGTCGTGCTCGACCAGTTGGGACTGCAACGCCAGGGTGGCGGTGGAGATCACCACTGGGCCGTCGACGGTGAGTGCGGGGGCGAGGTAGGCCAGCGACTTGCCGGTGCCGGTGCCCGCCTGCACCAGCAGGTGCTCACCGGAGGCCACGCACTCCTCGATCGCCGTGGCCATCTGCTGCTGGCCCGGACGGGCGGAGCCGCCGGGTACCGCGCCGACCGCGGCGGCCAGCAACTCGGCTCCACCCGGTCGATCGCCGGATCGACGGGCCCGGGTGCGGGTCGAGGCGGGGCCGGCGGCGGTGCGGGGCGGGGTCACCGTGGCACGGTACCCGTCGGGGCCGACGTGGGCCGTACCGATCGGGCCGTGTTGCGGTCCACGCAGCGGATGTCGCCCGCTCGTCCGGTAACTTCCCGACGGCGCCACTTGGGCGTAATCGGCTAGGGTGCGACTCATGCCGAGCGACGTGGTCCGTGTGATCTACCGCAAGTACGACGGCAGCGCCCACCGGGACTATCCGGCCCGTCGGCTGGCAGAGGACGACCTCGGAATCTGGCTCGGCGTACCCACCGGCACCAGCTCGGTCTATCACGGCCGTCCCTCGGTGGAGCAGATTCCCTTCGTCCTACTGGTGCCGCACCAGGCCTGGTGGACGGGCATGTTCAACCCGCCGCCGCGCACCAGCGAGGTCTACTGCGACATCGCCACCCCGGCGCGCTGGGAGGGCGAGGAGACCGTACACCTGATCGACCTGGACCTGGACGTGGTCCGCCGCCGGGAGACCGGCCTGGTCGAGTTGCGCGACGAGGACGAGTTCGCCGAGCACCGGGCCCGCTTCGGCTACCCGGACGAACTGGTGGTCGAGGCCGAGGCGGCGGCACGTTGGCTGCTCACGGCGTTGGGTGACGGCACGGAGCCGTTCGCCACGTCGTACCGTAAGTGGCTCGCTCTGGTGCTCTGACCTGGCGATCGGCCGGGCCCTGCCGGGCCGCTGGCCAGATCCCGGTCGGCTTGCCGCTCATCTGCGCGGACACCGAGCGGATGCGCGGGCGGCGGGTGATGATGCAGCGATGGAGCACGACGGCGTGAGACGTTCGACACCCCGGCTCCCGGGTGTCCACCGCCCGCTTCCCGACATCGTGCGGGAGCGGCTGCGGAGGGCGGTGGGACTGATGAAGGTGAACGGAAGTTGAACGAGCGGTGAATGGCACCTGGCCAGGGGTGGGCCGCCGAATCGCCGGTCGAACCGTTCCCTAGCATTCCCTCAGCAGAGCGCCGGACAGCGCGCTGACACCCCTTCCGCCGACACGACGAGGTCCGTGCTGTGAAGTTTTCCTTCCGCCCCAACGAGGGCGCCTTCTACGAGCTCTTCACCAGGGCCGCGCAGAACCTGGTCCGGGGTACCGAGCTGCTCAACGAACTTGCCCTGCCCGATGTCGAGGTGCAGTCGGTCAGCGAACGGCTCACCGAGGTCGAGCACGACAGCGACAAGATCACACACGAGCTGTACAAGAAGATCAACTCGACCTTCGTCACCCCGTTCGACCGGGAGGACATATACCGGCTCGGCTCGCTGCTCGACGACGTGATGGACCACCTGGAGGCGGTGGGCAACCTGCTCTACCTCTACGGGCTGACCAAGCTGCCGTCGCTGCCGCGGGAGATGCACGAGTTGGTGAACGTGCTGGACCAGCAGGCGAAGCTGACCGCCGAGGCGATGCCCCGACTCAAGTCGATGAAGGATCTCGAGGACTACTGGATCGAGATCAACCGGCTGGAGAACGACGGCGACCAGGCGTACCGGATGCTGCTGGTGCGGCTCTTCTCCGGCGAGTACGACGCGTTGACCGTGCTGAAGATGAAGGAGGTCGCCGACGAACTGGAGGCCGCCTGCGACTCCTTCGAGCACGTGGCCAACACCGTCGAGACCATCGCGGTCAAGGAGTCCTGATCCGGTGACTGTGACTCCCGAGCTCATCGCGGTGCTGGCGGTGATCGGGGTAGCCCTGGTGTTCGACTACACCAACGGCTTCCACGACGCTGCCAACGCGATCGCGACAAGCATCTCCACCCGGGCGTTGACACCACGGGTGGCCCTGGGCATGGCGGCGATCGGCAACTTCATCGGCGCGCACTTCGGCGCCGAGGTCGCCAAGACCGTCGGCAGCGGCCTGGTCGAGCTGCCGACCGGGGTGTCCAGCCTCGGCATCGTCTTCGCCGGCGTGATCGGCGCGATCGTCTGGAACCTCATCACCTGGTACTTCGGGCTGCCCTCGTCGTCCTCGCACGCCCTGATCGGTGGTCTGGTCGGCTCGACCGTCGCGGCGTCCGGCACGGTGCTCTGGAAGGGCATCGGCGAGAGCGTGATCATCCCGATGATCCTGTCGCCGATGGTCGGTTTCATCCTCGGCTACATCGTGATGATCGGTGTGCAGTGGCTGTTCCGCAACGGGCACCCGGGCAAGCTCAACCGGGGCTTCCGGTGGGCCCAGACCGCCTCCGCGGCGGCCATGTCGGTCGGTCACGGCATGCAGGACGCGGCCAAGACCATCGGCATCGTGGTGCTGGCCCTCTTCGTCGGCGGCTACCAGAGCGACCCGACCCACATCCCGGAGTGGGCGTTCTGGACCTCGGCCGCCGTGCTGGCCGCCGGTACCTACGCCGGTGGGTGGCGGATCATCCGCACCCTCGGTCGGAAGATCATCGACCTGCGCCCGCCGGAGGGCTTCGCGGCTGAGACGGTGGCCAGCGGCGTGCTCTACTTCAACGCCCTCGTCCTCGGTGCTCCCATCTCGACCACCCACACGATCACCTCGGCGATCATGGGTGTGGGTGCCACCAAGCGGCTTTCCGCCGTGCGCTGGGGCGTGGCCGGCAACATCGTCGGTGCCTGGATCCTGACCTTCCCGGCCGCCGGCTCGATCGGCGCCCTGATGTATTTCCTGGTCCGCCCCCTGTTCAGCTGAGCGGTAAGGAAGGGCCCCCTGTTAACGCCTCGCGTAGTACAGGGGGCCCCTCTTAACACAGAGCAGCACCTCAGAGGTACGAGACGCCGATCTGGGCGCGAACCTCGTCGAGCAGCCCCATGATCTCCAGCGTGGCGGAGTGCGGCACCAGCGGACTCTCGGTCAGCCCCTCGGCCAGGCAGCGTTGCACCTCGATGGCCTCGTGCTGGTAACCCGAGCCGACCAGCTCGGCGGTGAACGTTTCGGTTTCGGCGCCGTCCCGGTGCAGGTGGAAGGCGTCCGGCCGGAAGAACGGCTCGGGCAGGTCGATCCGTCCGGCGGTGCCGGTGATCGACGCGGTGAGCCCGGTCGCGCCGACCATGCCGCAGCTCAACGTGGCGACCGCTCCCGAGTCGTACCCGAGGATCAGGCCGGTGTTCTCGTCGGTGCCTTCCGGGCCCAGCTTCGCCCACGAGCGCACATGTTGCGGTGCACCGAGCAGCAGGTGGGCCAGGCTCACCGGATAGATGCCGAGATCCAGCAGGGCGCCGCCGCCAAGCGCGCGGGCCCGCATCCGATGCTCGGGCGGGAACGGGCCGGCCACGCCGAAGTCGGCCCGGAGGCTGGTCACCGTCCCGATCGCGCCGTCCGCGATCAGCTCGCAGACCCGCAGGATGAGCGGGTTGCAGCGCATCCACATCGCTTCCATCAGGAAGACCCCGGCCGCGCGGGCGGTGTCGACCAGTTCGGTGCTGGTGGCCAGGTCGAGGGTGAACGGCTTCTCCAGCAGCACCGGACGGCCGGCGGCCAGGCAGGTGCGGGCCGCGTCGTAGTGCGCGACGTGCGGGGTGGCCACGTAGACGACGTCCAGGTCGGTGTCGGCCGCCAGTTCCGCCCAGGAGGCGTACGCCCGGGCAGCGCCGTGCCGGTCGGCGAAGCGCTGCGCGCTCTCGGCGGTTCGTGAGCCGACCGCGACCAGTTCGGCCCCCGGCACCAGCCGGAGGTCCTCGGCGAAGCGGGCGGCGATGTGGCCGGTGGCCAGGATGCCCCAACGAGTCATGGCGTGACGCTACCGAAGATCACCAAAGTGTTGTACGGCTGATCCACCGGTCGGGACCGGGGCGTACCTGGTCGGCGGGTCGCCCCGGCTAGGCTGCTGGACGATGACGACCGACCGTGGCTACCCGGCCCCGCCCGCGCTGGTGGAGCATGCTCGCCGATTCTGGACCAGTGGCGACCGACCGCCGGTGCCCCGGGTGGCGGCGACCGTGCTGCTGCTCCGCCCGGCCGGGGAGGGCTTCGAGGCGTACCTGATCCGCCGGGTCGCCGCGATGGCCTTCGGCGGCATGTACGCCTTCCCCGGCGGCGGGGTCGACCCCTCCGACTCCACCACCGGAGTCGACTGGGCGGGCCCGGAGCCGGCGAGCTGGGGCGCGGCGCTCGCCCTGGCACCGGACGCCGCGCAGGCGGTCGTCTGTGCGGCGGCCCGCGAGGTCTTCGAGGAGGCCGGGGTGCTGCTCGCCGGGCCGGACGCGAGCCGGGTCGTCGGTGACGTCAGCGACGACGGTTGGGAACTCGCCCGCGCCGATCTGGAGCAGCGTCGTACCGGCTTCGCCGAACTGCTCTCCGGACGCGGGCTCACCCTCCGGTCGGACCTGCTGCTGCCGTGGAGTCGGTGGGTGACGCCGGAGTTCGAGCCGCGCCGGTTCGACACGTACTTCTTCGTGGCCCTGCTACCCGAGGGGCAGCGGACCCGGGACGTCTCCGGGGAGGCCGACCACACCCTCTGGATCCGGCCCGCCGACGCCTGCGACCGGGCCAGGGCCGGTGAGCTGAGCATGCTCCCGCCCACCCTGGTCACGCTCGGTGAGGTGGCCGCCTGCCCGGATCTCGAAGCGGTGGCACGAGCCGCCTCGGCCCGGGACGCGGCCACACCGATCACCCCCCGGCTGGACCTGTCCGACCCGGACGATCCCCGGTTCCACCTGACCTGAGCGCCGCTGCGGCTCAGTCGAGCTGGTAGTTCACATGGGCGGACCAGCGGGCGAAGCCGAGCCGCTCGTAGAGCGCCATGGCCGCGGTGTTCGACTCGTCGACGTAGAGCATCACCCGGTCCAGGCCGCGCTGTTGATGTAGGTACGTCAGTCCCGCCGTGGTCAGTGCCCGGCCCAGCCCGCCGCCGTGCGCCGACGGATCCACACCCAGCACGTACACCTCACCGATACGGGCCGAGCCGGGCCGCTCGTGCACCTTCGTCCAGTGGAAGCCGAGCAGTCGGCCGGTCGCCGAAGAGACCGCGAGCAGGAAGCCGGCCGGGTCGAACCACGGCTCGGCGAGCCGGACCCGCAGATCGTCGGCGCTCCACCGGCCCTGCTCGGGGTGGTCGGCGAAGGCCCGGGCGTTGAGCGCCAGCCAGGCTTCGTCGTCGGTGCCGGGGCGGAACGCGCGCAGGGTCACCCCGTCGGGCAGGTGGGGTTCGTGCTGCGGTGCGGTGAGTGGCCGGCGTAGTTGCCAGAGCACGCGGGCGCGACGGAAGTCGAGGTCGACGGCGAGTGCCGCGGCCGAGGGGTGGTCGCCGTGCGCCCACGCCCGTAGTGGCCGGTCAGCGCTGGCGAGGACCTGCCGCGCCAACGCCCGGCCGGTGCCGCGCCGACGGTACGCCGGATGCACCACGAGCCCGACCCCGACACCCGATCCCGGGTCGGAGGTGTCGAGGTGGGCGTACCCGGTCAACGTCCCGTCGGCGGAGCGGGCGAGAAGGTGGATCGCCGGGGCGTGCTCGTCGCGGAGTCGAAGCAGGATCTGTTCGTCCAGCGGATCGGCGCCGTCGGTGTCGCCGGCTGCCCCGGCGAGCGTGACGACGTCGGCGATCCGCGCGGGATCGAGCCGGTCCAGCCGGCTCACCTGGTCGCTGGTCGGCTGCGTATTGGTCATGCTCGCGCTCCAGGGGCGCCGGTCTGCGTTCGCTCGCTCATCGGAGGAACGGTATCCGGAGGGACGGATGGGCCGGGAGGTCCCTCACGTCCCACGCTTCGGCAACGCGTGGAGGTGGAACCGGGCGGTCAGCTCGGGCAGGATGCGGTAGAGCGCGTTGACGGTGCCCTGCCGGTCACCGCCGGCGTCGTGCAGCAGGACGATCGATCCGGGCTGTGCCTCGGCCAGCACCACCGAGGCGATCTGGGCCGCGCCGGGCGCCTGCCAGTCCGCGGGGTCGAGGGTCCAGTGCAGCGGCGTCATCCCCAGGTCGCGGGAGACGGAGATGACCGGGTACGTCCAGGCGCCACCGGGCTGCCGGTACCAGGTGACAGGTGCGTCCGGTACGGCGGCGTGGATCGCGGCATTGGTACGCAGCAGGTCGTCCCGGATGCGTTCCGGTGACCGGGCGCCCAGGCTCACGTCATGGTCCCAGCTGTGATTGCACAGCGTGTGACCCTCGGCGACGATCTGCTGGACGAGCCACGGGTAGGCCTGGGCGTTCTGGCCGACCACGCAGAAGGTCGCCGTCACCTGGTACTCGCGCAGCAGTGCGAGCACCTGCGGGGTGTAGTCCGGGTTCGGGCCGTCGTCGAAGGTGAGCGCCACCTCGTTGGTGCCGGTGCTCAGCCGGGTGCCCATCGGACCGAAGTTCGGGTCCGCTGACAGCCCGTCGAGGCGCTCCGACCCGGCCGAAGGGCTGGCGGTCGGTTGGTCGGCATCGGCCGATGGCGACTGGTCGGCGTACTCGGGATGATCCGCGCCGGTGGCGGTGACCGCTGAGTCGCGGCGCGGTGGATCGGGCACCAGGCTCCGGCCGAGCAGGTACGCCGAGCCGAGTACCGCCGTCACGACGAGCGTGATGATGCCGATCACTCGGCTCGTGCCTCCGTGGTAACCACGCACCGCTGCCCCTCCCGTCGGCCAACTTGGCAGTCACCATAAGACTGTCGGATTGGCCCAAAAGGGGCATATGTGAAATTAACCCTCGACGGTGACGGGTCGTGCGGTGAGGGGGGCCGGGTCGGCGGTGTCGGCCAGCGCGTTCCGCGAGGACGGGACGACGAACTTGTAGCCCACCTGCCGTACCGTGCCAATCATCGACTCGTACTCCGAGCCGAGCTTGGCCCGCAGCCGTCGGACGTGCACGTCGACCGTCCGGGTGCCGCCGAAGTAGTCGTACCCCCAGACCTCGCGCAGCAGCTGGTCCCGGGTGAAGACCCGGCCCGGGTGCTGGGCGAGGAACTTGAGCAGCTCGAACTCCTTGTAGGTCAGGTCCAGCGGGCGGCCCTTGAGCTTCGCGGCGTAGGTGTCCGGGTCGATCATCAACTCGCCCGCCCGGATGGAGCCGCCGACACCGGCGGTCGCGTTGCTGAGCCGACCGACCGCGAGCCGCAGTCGGGCCTCGACCTCG
The DNA here is from genome assembly GCF_040682415.1 of Micromonospora sp. NPDC051196. Taxonomy (NCBI): domain Bacteria; kingdom Bacillati; phylum Actinomycetota; class Actinomycetes; order Micromonosporales; family Micromonosporaceae; genus Micromonospora; species Micromonospora sp. NPDC051196. Next base: position 428,487 of record NZ_JBFBAY010000003.1, on the reverse strand, counting down.
GCCGGACCGGCGGAGGCGAGGATGACGTCGTCCACCCCCCAGTCGGCGTTCAACGCGATCAACCCGGCCTCGGTCACCACCGCCACCAGCGGTACGCCGAGCCCGGTCGCGTGCAACATCCGGCAGGTGGCCCGTGCCTCGCTCAACTCGGAGCGGGCGTCGACCAGGGCGGCGTCCGGGCTCGGGCCGGCGACCAGGGTGCGGACATCGCGAGGTGCGGTGCGCACCGAATGTGGCAGCAGGTCCAGTGCCGGTAGCACTGCGGAAGGTTCGCCTGCTCGTGCGGTCACCAGCAGTAGGATCTCCACGATCACCTCCGTCCCGGCGGCCCCGTGCGGCCGCGCGCGACCAGCGGCACTCCTTGGCGGATATGGCGCTGGGAACATCCGTGGGTCCCGGCGTCGCTGACGGGCGGGTTTCGGCTTGAGCGTAACGGATTGCCTGCGTAGGGCCCCGACGTGATTTCCCGTTTGCCCCATCTGCCCCCTATTGCGGTCCAGGTTTTAACCTGGCGGAAACCGTGGCACCCGCGATTTGCGATCGGTCTGGCACGATCGGTGGGTGTTTCCCTCCAGCTCACCCGAGACCGGCCGCGAGCCGTGGGCGGACGACCCGTCCCCGGCCGGTGGTGCGGCACCGTCGACCGGCCCGGCCGTGGAGCACGACGAACGGCGTCGCTCCGGCGGCCCGCGACGCCTGCGTCGCGGCGGCTCGGCACGACGCTCCGACGAAGCGCTCGACGGTGACGACGAGGAGGAGGCGGAGCCGCCGGTCGAGGTGAGCCGGCAACTTTCGCTCGCCGTCGCCGGGTTCGCCGCGCTGCTCGGGCTCGGCCTGGTCCTCGGTGCGTACACGTCCGGGCCCGATCACCGGCTGCCCTTCACGATCGTGGTGCTCACCGTGCAGCTGCTGTTCGTACTGGGTTGGACGATGGTCACCCGGCCACCAGCCCTGGCGGTGGTGCTCGGCGTGGGCACCCTGACCGCGTTGGCGGCCGACGTGGTGGCCGTACGCAGTGCCGAGGCCCGGCTCGCGCCGCTGCTCTACATCGCGATCGGCGCGGTACTCGCCGCGGTGTTCGGTCAACTGGTCCGCCGGGTGGATCGGGTCCGGGTCACCGACTCGCTGCGGACCACCGCCACCATCATGTTCGGGGCGATCGCCTTCGCGATGCTGATCGTGCTCAGCCGGATCCCCGCCGGCACCCAGGCGATCGTCGTCTGCCTGACCGCGAGCGCGGTCGCGGTGGCGGTCGCCCGAGCGGCCGACGCCGTCGCCGCCTGGCCGCGACTCGCACCCCAGGTGCCCCGGGGCGCAGCGGGTGTGGTCGGCGGGGCGATGGTCGGTACGTTGGTCGGCGCGGTGCTCGGCAGCTACCTGGTGACCCCGTTCACCCCGACCCGGGCCGCGATCCTCGGTCTGGTCGCGGCGGTCGTCGCCGTGCTGGCCGACCTCGCCGTCAGCTACGCCGAAGCCGGCCGGCTGATGGCGGGCGAACTGCCCACCGTGTGGGCGGCGCGTTACGTGCAGGGGCCGTTGGGCGCCTTCGCGATGACGGCACCGGCCGCGTATCTGATGTGCCGGCTCCTGCTGTGAGCGGCCTCCCCGGCGCGGACGGTGGTTGAGTAATTCGGGCTCCGGGTAACACCCGTGCGCCGGAATCGGCGTACGAAGAGACAGGAGGCGGCGTGGACCACGAGCAGACGTCCGGACGGCGACCGCGTCGACGGGGCCGCAAGATACTGATCGGCTTCGTCGTCCTGCTGCTTGTCCTCGCCGGGCTGCTCTTCGTCGCCGACCGGGTGGCGGCCAACGTGGCCGAGCGCACCATCGCCGACGAGATCCGCGAACAGGTGGCCCGGCAGAACGCGCAGTCCGGGCCGCCCGAGGTCGAGGTGGGCGGCTTCCCGTTCCTCACCCAGGTCGTCGACGGACGGTACGAGCGCATCACCATCCGCATGCGGGACGTGCGGGGCGCGGTCCAGGGAGACGCGGTCTCCCTGCCCAGCCTCGACGTGGACGCCCGCAACGTGCGGGCCTCGCTGGACACCCTGCGTACCGGTCAGGGCGACGTGGTGGCCGAGACGGTCAACGGCACCGCCACCATCAGTTACCAGAGCCTGGCCGCACTGCTCGACCGGGAAGGGCTCTCCCTCGGCGAGCGGGGCGGGCAACTCGCCGTCACCGCGCCGCTGGAGATCCTCGGCCAGCAGCTCACCGTCACCGGCGTCGCCGACATCGTGGTCAGCGACCAGGGGCAGATCTCGCTTCGTTTCGCGGACCTGAACGCCGAGGGGCTGCCCAGCGCCCCGTTGGCCCGTACGTTGCTGAACAACTTCGCACGCAGCATCTCGGTCGACGTACCGCTGCCAGAGCTGCCGTTCCAGCTCACCGTCCGGGAGGTACGCCCGCGGCCCGAGGGCCTGACGGTCACTGCCGACGCGCGGGACGTACCGATCAACTCGGTGGGCTGACCTCGGACTCAGCGTCTCGGATGCTGGTCGGGCCGATGGAGAAAACTGGGATCGCTGGTAGGCTGCCTGCTCATGGGGACGCTCCTCACCAAACGGCGCGCGGTCGACCTGTGCCGCGTGGCCACCTGCCTGTGTCGCCCCGTCATCTGACGGCGGGGCTGCCTCCGGCCGCTTAGCGGCCAATCGGCACTCGGGGTTTGCGTACCTACATCCCGGTGCACCCCACCGGACGCCCGGCAGCGGCGCCGTCGCACAAACCCGTGATCCGTTCCTAGCTATGGGTCCCGCGCGTGGTGCGACAACTTACCTTCCACGACCTCCGCGCGCTGGCTCACCATCCATCCTCACCAGGGAGTGATCTGATGAGTCGCGACACCGCACTCGTCTCGGCCGACTGGGCCGAGAAGAACCTCGACGCCCCGGGCGTCGTCTTCGTCGAGGTCGACGAGGACACCTCGGCCTACGACACCGGCCACCTCGCCGGCGCCATCAAGCTCGACTGGAAGACCGACCTCCAGGACCCGGTCCGTCGGGACTTCGTCAACAAGGCCCAGTTCGAGGCGCTGCTCTCCGAGAAGGGGATCAGCAACGACGACACCGTCATCCTCTACGGCGGCAACAACAACTGGTTCGCCGCGTACGCGTACTGGTACTTCAAGCTCTACGGCCACCGCGACGTCAAGCTGCTCGACGGCGGTCGCAAGAAGTGGGAGCTGGACGCCCGGCCGCTGGTCAAGGACGCGGTGACCCGCCCGACCACCCAGTACGTCGCGAGCGAGCCGGACAACAGCATCCGGGCCTTCCGCGACGAGGTGGTCGCCGCGATCGGCACCAAGAACCTGGTCGACGTGCGCAGCCCCGACGAGTTCGCCGGCCGCCTGCTCGCCCCCGCCCACCTGCCGCAGGAGCAGGCGCAGCGCGGTGGCCACATCCCGACCGCGATCAGCGTGCCGTGGTCGAAGGCGGCCAACGAGGACGGCACCTTCAAGTCCGACGACGAGCTGCGCAAGCTCTACGGCGAGGCGGGGCTGGACGACGGCAAGGAGACCATCGCGTACTGCCGGATCGGCGAGCGCTCCTCGCACAGCTGGTTCGTGCTCCAGGAGCTGCTCGGCCACCCCAACGTGAAGAACTACGACGGATCGTGGACCGAGTACGGCTCGCTGATCGGCGTGCCGATCGCGCTCGGCGATGAGCCGGGGGAGGCCTGAGATGACCGCACCCACCGCCGCCGGTTGCGCCGCCCCGGACCAGGCCGCGCCGCTGCCCGCCAGCATCGACCTGGAGAAGGAAACCGTCATCACCGGTGTCGTCCGCTCCGGGCAGGGCGAGGCGGTGCCGGGCGCGTACGTCCGCCTGCTCGACTCGACCGGTGAGTTCACCGCCGAGGTGGTGACCTCGCCGGCCGGTCAGTTCCGGTTCTTCGCCGCCCCGGGCAACTGGACCCTGCGAGCGCTGTCCCGGCACGGCAACGGCGACGCCGCCGTGACCGCCGGTCGGGGCGTGAACGAGGTGGACCTCACGGTCGCCGACTGACCCACGCTCTGCTGGCCGCGTGGCCCGTGTCCCCTCGTTCCGTGGGGGATCCGGGCCACGCGCCGTTTCCGGTCCCGACGAGGACCCTTCGGTCGGTACCGGGTGCGTTTGTTGCTGCCCTGACGACAAGAAACGCACCCAGAGCGTGGCGTCTGGTCACCGCGGCAGCGGGCGGAGCAGGTGGCGGGAACAGCCGCCGCCGTGGCCGGGCCGCAGTAGACAGCGCCGGCCCCGACCCATCGACCGGTCACAGAACACCTGATGCTGTACGTCCGGCGCGCCCTCCAGGGAGATCGTCGTCTCGCCGGTCACCACCTCGGGCAGGAACCCCAGGGAGCGGGTGAGGGCGCGGGTCAGCAGGTGGGCGGCGGCCAGGTCGGCCGCCCGGACGGTCAGGTGTACGACGAAACGAGCCCGCTCGTCACCGCCGAGATCCCGCATGACGATCACCTCATCTCTGGCCCGATGGGTGGGGGGGGTCGGGGTGGACCGCCGTGCCGGTCCACCCCGACTGGGGGACTGAGCTCTGCTCGTTGCCACGCGAGGAGCGCTCGACCGTCAACTTATATAAGGAAGCCAACTTATGCAAGGAAGTGGAGAAGCTTGTCGTCCTTGTGTCTCTCGTGATCGAATCGGAGGTGCCACGCAAGGAGTGCCATGCCATCGACGCCGGATTACATCCGCATCTCAGACGAGATCATCGCCGACGTTCGCTCGGGGAAGTACAAGCCGGGTGACAAGCTGCCCTCGATAGCTCAGCTTTGCGAGCAGTTCCGGGTCAGCCCCTCGACGATCCAGCTTGTCAACGTGCGACTCGAAGCCCTCGGTGTGATCGACCGACGACAGGGCAAGGGTGTGTTCGTGACTGATCCGGGGACCTGGCTGCGTAGGCCGTGATCTGAAAGCGCGTACGGCCGCCGGGTCGCCCTGGCGGCCGTACCGTGTGTGTTTCTGGATTTCAAGCTGGCGCCAGCAGGATCAGCTGATCTTGCGGCGGGCCTTGGCACCCCAGTTGGCGACGGTCACCAGCAGGGCGCCGAGCCCCAGCAGGATGCTGCCGACCAGGCCGACGGCGGCCGTCGAGGCCCCGGTCAGCGGGAGGTCCTGGTTTGCGGACATGTTCTCACCTCCCTCATCCCTTCGCGCCGACGGCGATGCGGGCCGGGGAGTCCCAGACGCACCGATCGACGGTGGGTTGACGGATCGCCTTCACAAGGGCGTGTACGAGGATCACCCGGTACAGCAGGTCAGCGATGATGATCACGGGCAGGAAGAGCGGAAGTTGCGGGTGGCGTAGTCGCCAGGCGGCGATGCCCACCCAGATGCCCTGCCCGGCCAACAGGAACAGCAGGCCGGGGAGCAGGCCGGGGCCGGCGGTGGCGATCAGCCAGAGGGTCAGCGGGCCGCCCGCCACGTACAGCAGCCAGTGCAGCATCAGCAGGACGTACGCGTAGTCGAAGCGGGTGGCGTACCGGCCGACCCCGTGGCCGATGACGCCTTGGAAGGTGCCCCACATCCAGCGCAGGTTCTGCCGGTACCAGTCGCGCAGGTTGGTCGGGTCCTGAAGGTGGGCCAGCGCGCGGGGCGCGTAGACGACCCGGCCGAGGTTGCGCCGATGGGTCTCCAGCACCCAGTAGGTGTCGTCGACGATGTACGGCGGCTGGGTGGGCAGCACCACGTCGAGCAGTTCGGTCCGGTAGATGGAGTTCGAGCCGGAGATGCAGTTCATGACGTTGAAGTGGCTCTGGATCCGGCGGATCACCGCCTGGTACATCCAGTAGCTGTAGGCCCGCTTGGCCAGCCACGGGTTCCATCGCCGCTCGCGTGGCCACCAGGTGGCGTTGTGACCCACCACGATGCTGACCTCGTCGGTCAGCTTGGCCAGGGCGGCGGTGACGAAATCCGGCGCGACCACCACGTCGTCGTCCAGGATGGCCACCGCACGGTAGCGGCTGCCGAGGTCGAAGGCCTCGTACGCGGCATGCAGGGCGGCCGGCTTACCGACGTTGTGGGTCAACGGCAGCACCCAGGCGCCGGCCCAGGAAGCGAGTTCGGCGGTCTCGTCGGTGGAGGCGTCGGAGACGAGGTAGACGTCGCTGCCGGTGGCCCGGGCCGCGCGTACCGTCGCGACGATCGTGGCGGCGCCGTTGCGGCAGGCGATCAGGATGGCGACCTGGTCCGGGCGTACCGGTCCGTAGCGCGGAGGGCGGGCCGCGTGCCGAGGCTGGTAGCCCACGGCCGGGCGGAGAAAGCCGTACCCGAAAGAGCCGATGATGAGGAGCAGCACCAGACTACTCACAGCAATCGTCGCGATCAGGAAAACTTCGGGCATCGGAGGTCAATTCGCAGGCAGGAGGGGATGCGAGGAGTGTTCGCGTGGGAGGTAACGCCGATAACGCTAAGTGATACTCGCTGGATCGCCAAGACTGGTGATCAATCTCGCCCGATCGGACCAACCGCGACTGGCCTCGCGGTGCCGTAAGTCCGCGAATGATCAGGTGGACCTGGCTGGGCGGGGTGCCGCGACGTTCCACCCGGCCACCCGTCTGCCCAGGCGATCGGCCTGCCGGCGACCAGCCTCATCCCCGGAAGTGCGCTGCGCCACGAGCCCCGCTCCGGGTGCGCTCGACCGCTACCAGACGGGCGGAGTCGACTGCCACGAAAGCGGTGGCCGCCGGTCGATCAACGACCGGCGGCCACCAGGGTTTGTCGGATCAGATACCGGTTGCTCTGGTGCAGTTGGACGTCGGGTCGAGGGCGAAGTTCAGGGTGCCCACGATGCCCGCCTCGATCTGGTGACGCTGCACCTCGGGCACCCAGCCGTCCTTGGCGACGATCACCTCGTACCGACCGCGCGGCAGCCACCAGGCGTACTTGCCGTTGGCGTCGGCGGTCAGCGTGGTGCCGGTGCCGGCCGAGATCAGGTTCACTCGGACGGTCGCCGGAATGCCGACGGTTACGCCGCCACAGGTGGTACCCGTGACCGTGCCCTGGATCTTGCCCCAGCTGTTCAGTGGCGACACGTTCATCTCCACCGACACCGGGGTCACCGGGTACGGGGTGTTCGAGGCGATCGCCAGCTCACCGGCGTACCGACCCGGCTGAGCGACGCCCGCCTCGGTGGTGGCGTCGAGCGTCACGGTCACCGTCCGGGACGCGCCCGGGGCGAGCGTGAAGGTGCTCGGCGAACTGCTCAGCCAGGGCAGGTCCGCCTCGGCCGCGCAGAGTTCCAGCCCACCGAGCCGCTCACTGTCCGGGCTGCCCACGAACGAACTGGGCGAACCACCGATCTTGTACGCGCCGCAGGCGGCGGCACCCCGGTACCGGCCGAACCGGGCGTTCGGCAGGTCACGCCAGGCCCCGGTGGCCGGGTCGAAGCCGACGGTGCGGTTGGTGACCGCCGTCGACCCGTCGGTCACCCCGCCGGCCAGCACCAGCAGCCCACCGGCCGCCGCGTACTGCGAACCCCACAGCTCCACCGGCATGCTCGGCAGCGGGCTCCAGTTGTCGGCCGCCGGGTCGTACCGGTAGGCGTCGGTGTACTCGGTGCTGCCCGTGCCACCGGCGCAGTAGACCGAGGAACCGATCCCGCCGCAGGACAGCCAGGACACCGGATGCGGGTAGGCGGCACCGGTACCGAAGGAACCCGTACCCGGGTCGAACACCACCACCCGGTCGCTGTCGGTGCAGGTGGAATCGGCGCAGCCACCGACCAGGTAGACCTTTCCGCCGAGCACCGCCGCGCCGGCCGCCGCGACCGGGGCCGGGTTGGTGGCACCGCCGACGGTGCTCCACGTGCCGGCGGCCGGGTCGAAGACGTCGACCGTGGCAACCGTGGCACCGCTGCCACCCCAGCCACCGATCACGTAGAGCTTGCCGTTGACCGCCGCCGCGGTCGGCTTCGACCGGGCCACCGGCAGGTCGGGCAGGGCGGTCCAGGCGTTGGCGCTCGGGTCGTACACCCAGGCCTTGCGCTCGGTGCCGGTGCTGCTGCCACCGCCGACCGAGTAGACCTTGCCGTCCAACCACGCCGCCGCGTTGTCGTAGATCGACGCGGGCAGCTTGGCGATCTCACTCCACGCGTCGTCGGCGGCGGTCGAAGCGGACTCCGGTGCGGCACCGCCGTACGCGATACCGGTCCGCGTCTTGCTGATGCCCTTCATCTTCTGCTCGTGCAGCGGTGCGCCACCCTGCGTGAGCAGCTCGAACTGGCCGGACCGCTCCAGCAGGTCCACGGCGGCCGGCGCGCTGCCGGTGTTGCGGACCGTCACATTGGTGGTGCGGACGGTGCCGTGCCGCTGGTGCGACTCGATGCTGGTCGGGCTGACCGTCACCCGTCCGGCGCCGAGGGCGAAGTTCGTCCGCTTCACCCCGTCCTCGACCACCGCGACATCCTTGGTCAGCGGCTGGTACGGCGTCCGGCTGGCAGTGAACGGCCGGGTACCGGTCAGGGTGGAGAAGATCCAGTAGAAGCCGTCCGGCTGGGCGGTGTCCTCCGGGGTGGCCGCCGACACCGCGCGGTCCTGCGGCTGGTCGTCGCTGACCACCGTCACCCCGTTGATCGCCTCACCGGTGTTGCGGTCGGTGGTGTTGCCCACCACCAGTCCGCCCGGTACCGGCGTGCATTCCCGGTTGACCACCTCCACGTCGTCCACCTGCCACCACCAGGCGAAGGTGCCCTTGAACCGGAAGCGGACCAGTGCGGACTCGGCCCCGGCGGCCGGGGTCAGTGGCACTTCCTCGACCCGGGGGCCGCGTCGGCTGGACGTCTGGTGCCAGACGTTGGTCCAGGTGGCGCCGGCGTCGGTGGAGACATCGATGTCGGCCGTGTCGGTGATGCCGACCGCCCGCCAGTCGCTGCGGAAGCGCAGCACCGGTGCCGCCGCGCCGGACAGCTCCAGCGGCGGGGTGACCAGGTCGGTGTCCTGGGTGTTGCCGCTGCCCAGGGCGTCGCTGTCGATGATGGCGAACCCGCCCGAGCCGCCGGTCAGGTTGCCGCGCGAACGCGCGTCGGTGAAGACCCAGCCACCGGAGGCGGTGCGGTTGGTCACCGTCCAGCCCGACGGCGCACTCGTGCCGTCGAAGCTCTGGGTCAGCAGCGGGGCACCGAACTGGCCCGAGTAACCGGCGGCGACGCAGCCCGCCTCGACCGGTACGGCCACGTTGGCCGTGACGTCCTGCCCGGCCACCGCCACGTCGCGGGTGACCGTCTGATAGCCGGGGTACCGCGCGGTGACGGTCAGCCGGTACGAGGTGCCACCCGGCACGGTGAACGAGTAGCGCCCGGTCACCGGGTCGGTGAAGACCGCTGCGCCGGGTCGACCGGCCACCTCGATCCGCGCGTACAACGGCCAGCCGTGACCGGAGCCGTCGGTGACCTTGCCCTTCACCGTGACCGTCGGGTTGGCGGTCAGCGCGAAGTTGCGGGTGACGGCACCACCCTCGGCGACGGTGACGGTCGCGGTCTGGCCGGCGTAGCCGTACGCGCTGACCGTCAGGGTGCTCTCCCCGGCCGGCACGTTGAGCGCGTACCGACCGTCGGGGCCGGTGGTGGTGCTGCGGATGCCGTCGGTCACGGTCGCGCCGGTGACCGGGTCGCCGTCGCCGGCGTCGGTCACCAGGCCGGTGACCCGGCCGATCGGGCCGCGGGGGGCGTCGCGGACCGCCGCGTACGCGTCCAGCCGGCCCTCGCCGAAGACGTTGTTGTCGGCCGGGGTGCCGCCGCAGGTGGTGGCGTCGACGTCGCGGGCGGTGCGGTCCAGCAGTTCCTCGGTGGCGGCGATGTCCCCGCGCAGGCTCGGTGCGGCGGACCAGACCAACGCCACCGTGCCGGACACGTGCGGGGCGGCCATCGAGGTGCCGCTGAACGAGGCGTACCCGCCGTTGCGGACGCTGGAGCGTACGCCACTGCCGGGTGCCGCGATGTTCGGCTTGATCAGGGCGGTGCCGGAACCGCGCCCGGAGAAGCTGGCGATGGCGTTGTTCACGTCATAGGCGCCGACCGCGTACGCGTTCGCGTTGTCGCCGGGTGAGCCGGCGCTGCCGCAGCTCGGGCCGTCGTTGCCGGAGGAGAAGACGGGGAACATCCCGGCGGCCCGCCAGGCGGCGATGGTCTGCTGGTACCAGGGATCGCCGCCGTCACCGCCCCAGGAGTTGTTGACGATGTCGGGGCGCAGGTCCGGCCGGGGGTTCTGGCCGTTGGCGTCGGTGGGCGCGAGCACCCACTGGCCGGAGGCGAGCAGCGAGGCGTCGGAGCAGCTGCGCGCCTCGCAGCCCTTGGCGGCGATCCACTTCGCGCCCGGTGCCACCCCGATCTGGTTGCCGGCGCCGTCGTCGCCGACCATCGTGCCCATGGTGTGGGTGCCGTGGTCGTTGTTGTCGCAGGGCGTGGTGCCGGTGCAGACCCCGGCCGGGTCGAACCAGTTGTACGCGTGGTCGAAGCTACCGCCGAGGTTGCCCCGGTAGGAGGCGACCAGCGCCGGGTGGTCGTACTGCACGCCGCTGTCGATGTTGGCCACCACGATGCCCTCACCGCGGTCGCCGAAGTCGTCCCACACCTGGGGCGCACGGATGTTGGTCAGCCCCCACTCGACGGCGGCGGTACGCGCCCGGGTCGCCTCGGTGGAGGTCGGCAGCAGCAGGGGATAGCTGCGACTCGGCGCGATCCGGGACACCTCGGGCCGGTTGGCGATCTCGTCGAGCAGCGCCTTGTCGCCCTCGACCCGCACCGCGTTGGCGATCCAGTACGCGGTGTGCGGCGCCTTCCGATCGTCGAGCAGCTCACGCAGGTCGGCCTGGCTGCGGGTAGCGGTGCTGGTGAGCAACTGGTGCACCGCGCGGGCCCGGTCGTCGGCATCGCGCGTCTTGGCGGCCTCGGCCAGCGGTGCGGTCTCCCGCAGGTAGACCAGGAACGCCGCGCTGTCGGTGCTCGCGAACTGGTCCAGCAAGGCCTGGTCGACGGTTGCCCGCTGCGGCGCCGATTGCGGAGCCGGTGCGGCGACCGCAGGCTGGGCGGTGAAGGCCAGCAGGGCGGCGGTCGATACCGCCACCGCCCGCCACCAGGGTGATCGTGCGGATGGTCGTGTGAACAAGGTTCCTCCCCCACGTCGTCGTCCCGATCAGCTCGGGCCGGACATCCGCGGGTCGGGTCATGACGCCGCGGAGCGGTCGGACGATGTGGGTGGTTGGTGGTGGCGCCCGGCCGCTGAGAGTCATGCTTCTGTGCCGACGATCAGTGATCAATGGAAGATGTCGGTCAGTACTCGGTCAGTGACGAGGCGCAATCCTGACCGTTAGGCTGACCGGGGAGTCATCGGTGGCCGTCGTTGTCGATTGGTGGGAAGTCGCAGGTCAGCGCGGGCTCTGGGGGAGGCAGCGTGTCCGGTGTGGAGATTCCGATCCTGGTCTGCGTCAGCTCCGACGCCGCTGTTCGGCAGCGGGTGGTACAACGGCTCGACGGGGTGGGGCCGGTGGTGATCTGCGCCGACCTGGCCCAACTACGGGCGATGTTCCCCGAGCCACCGGGCGAGCCCGACGCAGCGGACGCCCGGCCCCCCGACCGCCGGGCCGAACGTCCGGGCGGCTGGGGTGATCTCGTGATCGACCGGGCCGGGCACCTGGTCACCTGGCGGGACGTACCGCTGGGACTGACGCGTACCGAGCGGGAGTTGCTCGCCCGGTTGGCCAGCTCGCCGGTCACCCTGTGGAGCTACGAGCGGCTGTTCGCCTCGGTGTGGGGCGGCGCCTACCTCGGCGACACGGCGATCCTGCACTCGGCGGTCAAGCGACTCCGGCGCAAGCTGCGCGCCCTGCCCGGCGGCCCCCAGGTGCAGACCGTTCGTGGTGTCGGCTATCGCCTGACCGCTGCCCCGGACACCGACGATCCAAGCCCGGTGACCGACGCCACCGGCGGCCAGGACTGACACCGCGAGGGTCGACCCGGCCCCGGGGAGGTCGCTCGGTGTACCGCGCGTGACACCATGGCCCGGTGAGCAGTGCAGCCCAGACGGGGTACGCCCCTCCCACCGGCCCTCCGCCACCCGAGTCCGGCCGTGGCTGGCCGCGATGGCTGGTCGCGTTGACCGTGGCCTGGGCGGTGCTGCTCGCCGGCCTGACCTGGTACTCGACGCGCAACGATCCGCCGACGGTACGCGAGCAGCGCACCCTGGCTCAGGCCGTGCCGCGAGTCGACGCCGCGATCGGCGAGCTGGTCGCGGCGGCCTCCGGTGCGGTGTACGCGTTGGCCCCACCCGAGTTCGAGTGGGGCTGCCGGGTCACCCCGTTCGCGGACGGCGCGAACCTGCGCCGCCACGTCGAGCTGGCCGTGCCGGCCGGTGCGGAGCGAGACCTCCTGGAGCGGATCGCCGACGGGCTGCCCTCGGTGTGGCGGGCCGGCGTCCGGCTCACACCGGACGGCCCCCGGCTACGCGCCGACGCGGGGGAGTTCATCACCGTGCAGGGACGAACCGTCGCGGACGGCCGGGCGCGCCTGACCGTCGAGACGGGCTGCCGGCCGGCTGACAGCGATCCCGCCACGCTGCTCCCGCAGGACGGCCCGGGTGCCGAGTCCATGGCCCTGACCGCTGCGCTGAACGCCCTCGGCTCCCCGGCGGTCGAGTCGGACGTCGAGGTGCAGGCGGCCTGCCCGGGTGGCGGGGTGGCCCGTACCGTCCGGGCCGACGCCGCTGCGGCGGCGCAGTCGCCGCAGGCCGCGCTCGCACCGCTGGCCGGTGGCACCCCCGTGGTGGCTACCCCCGAGCTGTACGCCTACCGGCACGACGGCGTGGCGGTGCTGGTCGAGCTGTTCGACGACAAGACGCTGGTCTCGGCTACCACCGGGTGTGCCGGCTGAGGCGTCCTGCCGCTATCCGTCGTCGTCGCGGCGGCTGCGGCCCAGCGCGTCCACCCGGCCCCACCGGCCGGGGATGTCCAGCAGCTCCAGCCGGCCCATCCCCGGCGGCACGTACGGGTCGATGATCAGGTGTTCGCCCTTCGGTTCGAGCCCGAGCATGACCCGGAGCAGCAGTAGCGGAGTGCCCGCCGACCAGGCCTGTGGGCTACACGCCGTCGGGTACTGCACCGGGAACTCGGTGAGGTCGCGCTCGTAGCCGGCGAACGCCTCCGGCAGCCGGCCGCCGAAGTAGCGCGAGGCGCCGAGCATCGACTCGCAGATCTGCCCGGCCTCCTGTCGGAAGCCGTACTTCCACAGCCCCCAGGCGATGATCGAGTTGTCGAACGGCCAGACCGTACCGACGTGGTAGCCGATCGGGTTGTAGCGCCCCTGGTTGTCGGCGAGGGTACGCACCCCCCAACCGGAGAACAGGCGTGGTCCCAGCAGGTGCTCGGCGACCCGGGCGGCCCGCGACTCGTCGACGATGCCGCTCCACAGCAGGTGCCCCATGTTGGAGCTGAGCGCGTCAACCGGAGTGCCGTCGCCGTCCAGCGCCAGCGCGTAGTACTCCTTGTCCGGCAGCCAGAAGTCCCGGTTGAACCGTTCCTTCAGCTCGGCGGCCTCCCGTTCCAACTGGTCGGCGTACTGCGGGTCGTTCCAGAACAGTCGGGCCAGCCGGGCACCCCGCAGCTTCGCGTCGTAGGCGTAGCCCTGCATCTCGCAGGTGGCCCGGGGAAAACCCGGCAGCTGCCCGTCGGAGTAGCAGATGGCGTCCCAGGAGTCCTTCCAGCACTGGTTCTCCAGGCCGTTGCGGCTGTTGCGGGTCCGGTACCAGAGATAGCCGGTGCCGAGCAGGTCGCCGTACGTGTCGATCCAGGTCAGTGCCGCCCGTACGGGGTACTCCAGCTGTTTGACGAGTTGACTGTCGCCGGTCCACCGCTCGTACTCGTCGAGCAGGATCACGAACAGCGGCGTGGCGTCCGCCGCGCCGTAGTACGGCGAGTGCGGCTGTTCCTCGAATCCGGCGGTCTCGCCGTAGCGCAGCTCGTGCAGGATCTTGCCCGGCTCCTCGTCGCGGAAGTCGTCGATCCGGTGGCCCTGTAGCCCGGCCAACATCTTCAACGTGGGCGGAATGATCTCCGGCAAGAACGGCAGCACCTGGAGTGAGGTGATGATGCTGTCCCGGCCGAACAGCGTCATGAACCAGGGCAGCCCGGCGGCCATCAACCGGACGCCGAGGGCGATGGACTCGTAGCGCAGCGCGGCAAGGTCCTCCAGGCTGCGCCGGTACGCGTCGGCGAGGGGCTCGCAGTCGCAGCCGAGTTTGGGCGCGTTCGCGACGAGCTTCGCGTGCTCGGCCTGGATGGCCGCCGTGCTGCGGCTACCCGCCATCGGCAGTCGGTTGCGTACGTCCTCGCCCCGCGCGCCGTAGATCACCGTGGAGATCTCCAGCCGGGTGGTCCATTCGCCGTGCGGCCCGATCCGGATCGAGAAGGTCATCCCCATCTTGTCGACCGCAGCGGGTGCGCTGCTGCGCACCACCGTCTCGCGATGGAACGCCTCCCGGCGGTACGTCAGGCGCAGCGCGCCGTTCTCGATCGTGATGGCGTGGTCGCCGTGCTTGCTTTGCGTGTCCTTGATCTCGAACAGATCGGCGAAGTCGGCGGCGATCTCCAGCCGGACGGTGAACGTCATCTCCTTTCCGGAATGGTTGAGTACGGTCAGTTCCTCGTCGAAGCTGTCGCCGATGGCCCGGCTTCGGATGATCGAGACCTTGGTGTCCAGGAAGTGGCTGGGCTCGCCCGGCACGAGGAAGTAGCGGGTCCGGTAGGACTCCGCATCGTCGATGGACAGGGGCTGCAACCGTTCGCCGTCAAGCAGCAGCAGCCAGGTGGAGAGGAACCGGGTGTCGAAGGCGAACAGGCCGGTCGGGAAATCGAGGGAGGGCTCGATGTCCCCACGGCGATCACTCACCAGGAAGGTGTTGCCGTCCAGGATGCTGACCAGTTCCGTCACCGAGCCTGCCTGACCTGCTCGCGGGCCACCTTGCGCGGGTCCTGGGTGCCGGGCGCGGGCGGAAAGAACCGTCGGAACGCCAGGAACAGCACCACGTTTCCGGTGAACGTGCTCTCGTTGCGGAACAACGCGGCCAGCGCCTGGGCGCGTCCGGTCACCAGGCGGTCGAAGAGATCGACACCGCAGTACCAGATGCTGTCGGCCTCGGCCGGCCCCTGGCCGACCTCGATGGCGCCCGGACGCATTCGGAGCACCCAGTGCTCGGTGCGGTGACCGTCGGAGAGGTCGATCCGTAGCGTGCCGGTGACCGGGCCGCGCAGCACGTGCGGGGCGCGGGCCGGCAAGGTCGCGAAGAACTGCTTGGTCGCCTCGGTCACACCCGAATCGTAGGCATTTGCCCGACTCGCGGGGCAGCTTCCGTCGCCTTGCCGAACCGCCGGTCCGTCTACCCAGGCGGTCCGTCTACCTAGGCGGGTCCGCTACCGAGCGGTCCGTCCACCGAAGCGGTGGCTCAGTAGACGAGCGCCTGTGCTCCCTCGGCCATCGTCTCCTCAACGAACACCGCCGCGCCGGCGATCCGGATTCCTGGGATCACGTCGTCGGTGCCGATGTCCCGGCGGGCCGCACACTGCGTGCACGCGGTCACCGTTCCGGTGGTGAGGATCACGTGCAGCAACTCGGCCAGCGGTGCCGAGTGCGGCAACTCGAAATCCTGCGCCCGCCCGGGCAGGGCGAACCAGGTCGATTCGCCGGTCAACCAGAGTGAGACGTGCACGCCGGCGGCGGCTGCGGTGGCCGCCACGGTGAACGCCTGGGCACAACGCTCGGGCGCATCCGCCCCGGCGGTGGCCTTGACGACGAGAGAGCGGGCCATAGCGCCCAGCATAGGATGAGACCGATGGTCACCGAGATCGGGTTCGTCAGCCTGTTGGTCGCCGGCCTGGGCGCGCTCGCCGGTGGCCTGATCTACCTGGCCGTCCGCATCTCAAGAGGTAAGTGATGAGCCGGTTCTGCGAGCCCCGCAGTCGTGAACGAGGGTGATGCTGTGAGCGCGAGGAGTGAGCCGGTTTTGCGAGCCCCGCAGTCGTGAACGAGGGTGATGCTGTGAGCGCGAGGAGTGAGCCGGTTTTGCGAGCCCCGCAGTCGTGAACAAAGGTGATGCTGTGAGTGATGACAATCCGCTGGCACCGCCGCCGTGGCTGAACGCGCCGCCGGTCGACCCGTATCCCTTCGAGGAAAGTCACGACCTGAGGGTGGGGCCGAAGCTGCACCCCACCCTGGACGGTCTGCTGCCGTACATCGGGGTGTGGCGGGGCCGGGGCCGGGGCGGCTACCCGACCATCGAGGATTTCGACTTCGCCCAGGAGATCCGGATCAGCCACGACGGCCGGCCGTTCCTGTCGTACGAGTCGCGGGCGTGGATCCTGGACGATCAGTCCCGCCCGGTGCGCCCGGCGGGTCGGGAGGTCGGCTGGTGGCGGCCGGTGCTCGACGGTGACCGGGTCACCGACGAACTGGAGGCGCTGCTGACCGTCCCGACCGGGGTGATGGAGCTGCACATCGGTCGGCGTAAGGGCACCCAGATCGAGTTCGTGACCGATGCGGTGGTGCGTACCGCCACCGCCAAGGAGGTCACCGCCGGGCACCGCCTGTTCGGCATCGTCGAGGGCGCCCTGCTGTACGCGCAGGACCTGGCCGCCGTGGGTCAGCCGCTGTCGCCGCACCTGTCCGCCCGGCTCACCCGGGTGGCCGGCTGACGGCGACCGTCAGGGCAGCGGAAAGCCGAGCAGCTCCCGCAGCGCGTGGGTACGCGGGCTGCGGGGCAGCGGCTCGCCGTCGAGGGCGCGTACCTCCACCAGGCCGCGTACGGACGAGGTGAGCCAGACGGCATCGGCGTCCCGCAGCCCGGCCGGGGTGACCATGAGTTCGGCGGCGTGGCAGCCGACGTCGGCGGCGTTGGCGAGCAGCCAGGCGACGGTGGTGCCGGGCAGGATGCCGGTGCGTCGGGCCGGCACCGTGCAGAGCGTGTCGCCGGTCGACCAGACCACGTTGGCGGTGGGCCCTTCCAGCACGTAGCCGTCGGAGGAGACCCAGAGCACGTCGTCCACCCCGGCTCGGGCGGCCCAACGGCGGGCCGCCGTGCTCGCGCCGTACGACGTCGATTTGATCCCGGCCGGCAGCCAGTCCAACTCGGGACGGGCGTCGGCCGGTACCCCCAGGCTGAGCGTGGCCACCCGTACCCCGTCGCGCCGGGCCTGCCGGGCGGCCGCCGGCACTGCGGCGAGGGTCGCGTACACGGTGGGTGGGCCGCCGCCCTCGGGCCCGCGGGTGCAGACCAGCCGCAACGCCCCCTCCACCTCGGTCGGCCAGCCGGCGGCGACGGTTTCCAGCAGCTCGACCAGCGCCGCGTCGTCGGGCAGGGTCAGCTCCACGGCCGCGGCACCGGCCCGCAGCCGGGCCAGGTGCGCCTCGCGCAGCCAGGGCCGCCCGCCACGCAGGTGCATGGTCTCGAACAGTCCGTCGCCGCGCAGCACACCGAGGTCGTCGCCGCGCAGCACCGGCTCGGTGGCCGGCAACAGCCCTCGACCGAGTACGCCGATCCGGGTGGCCTCCATAGCTGGGCAGGATAGAGGGCTGCCGGTCTCCGCCGAACGCCTCCGAGACGGCCGAACTATGATCGGAGGGTGTCCGAATCCTCCCTGGCGGAACTTCTCCGCGCCCGTGGCCTGCGGCTGACGGCGCAGCGGCAGCTGATCCTGCAAGCGGTGCTGGACCTGGGGCACGCCACGCCGGAGCAGGTGCACACGGCGGTGCGTGAAGTTGCCGCCGGGGTCAACATCACCACCATCTACCGCACGCTCGAACTGCTAGAACGACTCGGCCTGGTCACCCACACCCATCTGTCGCATGGGTCGCCGACCTACCATGCCGCCGGTGAGGACCAGCACATCCACCTGGTCTGCCGGGAGTGTGGCGCGATCGACGAGATGGACCCCGAGCTGATGCGCCCGCTGGCCGAGCAGTTGGCGCGGGAACGTGGCTTCCGGGTGGACATCGGCCACGTCTCCTTCTTCGGCAACTGCGCACGGTGCGGTGACGGGAGCCAGGAATGATCGACATCGCGGGTGCGGTGGCCGTGGAGAGCCTCGACGAGGCCAGCCGCGACCAGCCGGAGCCGGCCCACGCGGCGGCCGGTGTACGCGGTGTGGCCGCCCACTACGGCGACCCGATGCGCGAGCAGCGCCTGCTCGACACCGAGGTCGGCCTGGTGGACCGATCCCACCGGGGCGTCGTCGCGGTGCCGGGTGCGGATCGGATCGCCTGGCTGCACACCCTCACCACCCAGCACCTGGCCGAGTTGGGTCCCGGGCAGGGCACCGAACTGCTGGTGCTCTCGCCGCACGGGCACATCGAACAGCACGCCATGGTCGCCGAGGACGGTGTCACCACCTGGCTGGACACCGAACCGGGTGCGACCGAGGGCCTGCTGACCTACCTGGAGAAGATGCGGTTCTTCAGCCAGGTCGAGCCGCGCGACGCCACCGCCGAGCAGGCGCTGCTGTCGCTGGTCGGGCCCCGGGCGGTCGAGACACTGGCGCTGCTCGACGTGCCCGCGCTGTCCGAGCCGGACGTCACCGGCGTACCCGGGCCGAAGTTCCGTGCCGGCGAGGTGCCGGCCCGGCCCACCGCCCGCTACGACGTCGAGCCACTGCCGTTGGGCGGGTGGGCCCGACGCGGGCCGCTGGGCGTGGACCTGCTGGTGCCCCGGACCGCGATGGACCAGGTGGTCACCCGGTTGCGCGACGGCGGGGTGCCGGTCGCCGGGCTGTGGGCGTACGAGGCGGTGCGGGTGGCTGCCCGACGTGCCCGGGTTGGTGTGGACACCGACCATCGCACCATCCCCGCCGAGGTGAACCTGATCGCCCCGGCCGTGCACCTGGACAAGGGCTGCTACCGGGGGCAGGAGACGGTCGCCCGGGTGCACAACATGGGCCGGCCACCGCGCCGGCTGGTCATGTTGCACCTGGACGGGGTGAGCACCGATCAACTGCCGGTCGCCGGTACCCCGGTCACCCTGGACGGTCGTACGGTCGGCTTCGTCGGCACCGCCGTGCACCACTACGAGCTGGGGCAGATCGCGCTCGCGGTGATCAAGCGTTCGGTGCCCGACGACGCGGTGCTGCGCGTCGGAGAAAGCGCCGCCGCCATCGACCGCGAGTAAGGAAGGGCACCTTATTAACGCCTCCGGTAGAGGCCGGGCCCCCTGTTAACACCAGCATCCGGAGCGCGCGCTCTAGGATCGCCGGCATGACGACAGGGACGTTGATCACGGTTGCCCCCACCGGTGCGGAGTCGGCCAAGGCGGAGGTGCCGGCGCTGCCGGTGACCCTGGACGAGCTGCTGCTCACCGCCAAGGAGTGCGAGGCGCTGGGCGCTTCGGTCATTCACGTCCACATCCGCGACGACGACGCCCGGCCCACCCTCGACCCGGGGCGACTGCGGGCGACGGTGGCAGCACTGCGCGAGAGCACCAACCTGATCGTGCAGCTCTCCACCGGTGGGGCGGTCACCGACCCGGAGGCGCACCGGCTCGCCGTGTTGGACGCGGGACCGGACATGACCTCCTGCACGATGGGCACCGTCAACTTCGGCGACGACGTCTTCCTCAACCGTTGGGAGTTCATCGTCGACCTGCACACCCGGATGCAGGAACGCGGCATCGTGCCGGAGTACGAGATCTTCGACCTCGGTCACCTGACCGCGCTACGCCGGCTGCTCGACCGGTACGGCCTGCCGCACGGCGGCCATGTGCACGTGGACTTCGTGATGGGCGTACCCGGCGGCATGCCCGGCACCACGGCGACGCTGGTGGCGGCCCAGCAGATGCTCCATGACCTGCCGGAGGGCACCACCTTCTCGGCGACCGGCATCGGGCGCAGCAGCATCCCGGTGATGCTGGCCTCGCTGTCCACCGGTGGTCACCTGCGGGTCGGCATGGAGGACACCGTGACGTACGCCAAGGGACGCCCGGTGGAGTCGAACATGCAACTGGTCGCCCGGGCGGTCGGCTTCGCCCAGCTCGCCCAACGTCCACCGTTGAACACCACGCAGGCCCGCGAACTGCTCGGCCTGTAAGGGTCGACCCCGCCCGGCATTGCTTTACACCCGGAGGTGGAGTCCCAGTTCACCCCGGTGTCGGCGCACCATCGATCATCGGTACCGTCCACCTTGTGGGAAAGACGTACGCGGGTGGCGTACCGCTTGCCGAGGTGGTCCGGTCCGGCTTCGTGGAGGGCGTGCACCACGGCTCGGTGGTGGTGCTCGACGCCACGGGTACGGCGGTCGACGCGGCCGGTGACGTGGGTGCGCCGATCTTTCCGCGTTCCTCGAACAAGCCGATGCAGGCGGTCGGCATGATCCGGGCCGGGCTGCCGCTGACCGACCCCGCCGACCTGGCGATGGTGGCGGCCAGCCACGCGGGGGAGGCGTTCCACCTGGCCCGGGTCACCCGGCTGCTCGCCGGCGCCGGGTTCGGTGCGGAGGCATTGCACTGCCCACCGGAGCTTCCGGCCGGTGATCAGGCACGGGTGGCGGTGCTGCGGGCCGGGGGCGGCCCCACCCGAATCCAGATGAACTGTTCCGGCAAGCATGCCGGCATGCTGCTGACCTGCCGCTCCGCCGGCTGGCCGGTGGACGGTTACTGGCGGCCGGAGCACCCGTTGCAACAGCGACTACGCGAGGCGGTCGAGGACCTCACCGGCGAGCGGGCGGCGGCGGTCGGCGTGGACGGGTGCGGCGCACCCGTGCTGGCCGTGTCGTTGACCGGGCTCGCCCGGGCGTACCTGCGGTTGGTGACGGCCGAGACCGGGACCGTGGAGCGGACGGTTGCCGACGCGATGCGGACGTACCCGGAGATCGTCGGCGGCACCGAAGCAGACGACACCCGGCTGATGCGCGGCGTACCGGGACTGTTGGCCAAGGTGGGCGCCGAGGGTGTGATCGCCGCGGCGATGCCGGGCGTCGGCGCCGTGGCGTTGAAGATCGACGACGGCGCCGGGCGCGCTCGCATGCCCGTGCTGACATCCGCGCTGCGCCGCCTCGGCGTCGATGCTCCGGTGCTGGCGGAGTTCGCCGAGATCCCTCTCTTCGGCGGCGGCCTCCCAGTAGGCGCCACCCACCCCCTCTGGTAACTCCCCCCCGCACCCTCCGCGCCCCGGTGCTCTCCGCGCCCCGGTGCTCTCCGCGCCCCGGTGCTCT
>NZ_JBFBAY010000003.1:0-407215 GCF_040682415.1 Micromonospora sp. NPDC051196 | reverse complement strand
CTCCGCGCCCCGTGTGCTCTCCGCGCCCCGTGTGCTCTCCGCGCCCCGTGTGCTCTCCGCGCCCCGTGTGCTCTCCGCGCCCCGTGTGCTCTCCGCGCCCCGTGTGCTCTCCGCGATCTTGCAGTTCTGGTCGCCGGTTCATCCTTCTTGTAGGCATTCGTCCCGACGGAAAGTGCAAGATCGACGGGCGGGGCGGGGTGGCGTGGTGGGGGCGGGGTGGGGGCAGGGGTGGGCGTGGTGGGGCGGGGGGTGAGGGCAGGGGTGGGGTGGGGTTAGGGGAGGAAGGTTTGGAGAGCGGTGTTGGTTGGGGTGGGGTGTTCGAGGGGGAGTAGGTGGGCGGCGTCGGGGGTGTCGGGCAGCCGTTGCGCCCGGGGGGCTTCGGCGGCGATGCGGTCGGCGAGGTGCCGGATGTCGGGGACGTCGGCGGCACCCGCAGTGACCAGCACCGGCATGGTCAGCTCCGCGAGTCGACCGATGGCCGGCGGGTCCAGTTCGGCCACGTCCACGGCGCTGAGTGCCAACTCGGCGGCGAGGGCGCGTTCGTCCATGGCGGTGGCGAAGGCGACGAGTTCGGCGTCGACCTCCTGAGGAGTGCGTTCCGGGCCGACGACCCAGAATCGCACCTCGGCGGCGGCGGTGGCGGCGAAGTCCTCCGGGTCGACATCGCCGACCAGGTTCTCCCACAGGTCGTTGGTCTCGTCGGACCATTCGTGGCCGGATACCGCGCTGCCGAACAGGGCGAGCGCGCTTACCCGATCCGGGTGGGCCAGCGCGGTGTCGATCGCCACCGCTCCGCCGAACGAGCAGCCGACCAGGGCGGCGCGGGTCAGGCCGAGCGCGTCGAGCAGGCCAGCCACGTCGTCGTGGTGGGCGAACGCGGTGGGCGGCAGCTCCGACTCGCCGTAGCCGCGCAGGTCCAGGGCGATCACCCGGTGCCGGGTGGCCAGTGCGCCGACCTGCTCCCGCCACATCCGGCGGTCGGCGATGCCCGCGTGCAACAGGATGACCGGGGATCCGTCGCCGACCTCGTCGTACGCCAGTAGCGCGCCATTTACCTCGATCTTGGTCACCGCAGGACGGTACGACTCGGTACGAGTGGCGCGCAACCGGACAGTGAGACGCTGCTAACTCTGGCTAGCACTTCGCTTGCAGCTGCTAGCGCACCGAGCTAGCGTTGAGTCATGGCCACTGCCAAAGACCTTCCCGACGTCGGCGGGTTCATTCGTGATCTGCGGCGGAACGCGAAGATTTCGCTGCGCCAGCTTGCCGAGCAGGCCGGGGTCAGCAATCCCTACCTGAGTCAGATCGAGCGCGGGCTGCGCCGACCCAGCGCCGAGGTGCTTCAGCAGCTTGCGAGCGCGCTGCGGGTCTCCACTCCGGCGATGTACCTGCGGGCCGGTCTGCTCGACGACAAGGAAGGCCAGGGGGTGCTGGCGGCCATCGCGGTCGATCCGGACCTGACGATGGCCCAGAAGCAGTCCCTCACCCAGATCTACGAGACCTTCCGCCGGGAGAACGCCCGGCTCGCCGAGGCGACCGCCGCCGCGACCGGATCCGCCCCGGGTGGATCCGCCACCGGCGTCGCCCCGGGTGGAGCGGCAACTGGCACCGCACATGAACCCGCCTCAGCTGATCTGAGCGGCGGTACGGACACCGTGACCAGCGATGACGTCACCGCGCCCGACGTGGCCAATCTGGCCGCGACCGGGCCCACCACCCCGGAGGGCACCCCGACCGAGGCTGTCCTTGAGTCGGTCGCCGTGACCGAGGCAGGTGCCGCTCCGGCGCCGGCTCGTCCCCCTGCCAAGAAGGCCACCCGCAAGGTGGTCCGCAAGGCCGCCGTCGCGGCCGAAGAGGAGAAGTCGTGACCCAGCCGAAGACCAACCGTATCCCCGCTCCGATCTACGCTGTCGCCGGTGCCGGCGAGCTGGCCCTGGAACAGCTGCGCAAACTGCCCACCGTGGTCGGTGAGCTGCGCGACCGGGTCGTCAGTGACGGTGGACGAGTCGCCAACGAACTTGGCGGCAAGGCCGTCGTCACCGGCTTCGAGCTGCGCCAGAAGGCCAACGACAAGCTGCGCAACGCCAACCTGACCGCCGAGTCGCTGCGGCGCAATGCCGATCTCAACCGCCTGCGCGAGGCCACCGACTTCAACCGTCTGCGCGAGGTCGCCGACCTGGATCGCCTGCGGGAGAGCGCTGACTTCGACCGGCTGCGCGAGGCGGCCGACCTGGACCGGCTGCGTGGCCTGGCGACCCGCAACGCCGCCGTGGTCGTCGCCGGTGCCCAGGCCGCGCAGGAGCGGGCGCTGGCCGTGTACGGCAAGTTGGTCACGCGAGGCGAGCGGGTGGTCGGTGCGGGCGTGCTGGAGGCCGCCGACACGGTGAACGCGGACATCGAGGCCACTGAGGCCACCGTCCAGCCCTCGACCACGACGACCGAGCCGGCCGCCACCGCCACCACCAAGTCGACCGCCACGACTGAGCCGGCCGAGGTGCCGAGCCCGGCTGAGGTGGCCGAGGTCGTGCAGGCCAAGCCGGCCGCTGCCAAGGCGGCCAAGAAGGCCACCCGCGCCAAGGCGACGACCCGGCAGCCCGCAGCCAAGCGGACGGCGACGCCGTCGGCGAAGGCACCGGGGGCCACCAAGCGCACCCGTCCGGCCGCCGAGTGACCACCTGCCGGCGATCCCGGTCACCGTCCTGTCGGACGGATCCGGGGTCGTCGGCATAAGCTTGCCGTCATGGCCTACGCCGCGCCGATCTTCGCCTTCGATGTCCGCACCGTGATCGACCTGATCCTGTTCGTGTTCGCACTGATCGTGCAGGGGGTCGCTCTCGTGCACGCCATCACGCAGCGTTCCGACGCCTTCCCCGCCATCGGCACGCTGCCCAAGGGCGGCTGGATCGCGATCCTCGCGGTCACCCTCCTGCTGACTCTGCTCACCCAGACCACGCTCAGCATTTTCGGGCTGATCGGCATCGCGGCGGCTCTGATCTATCTGCTCGACGTCCGGGTCGGCCTGCGTGATCTGGGCGACAACAGAGGATCGTGGTGAGGGCTTTCCGCTGGCCACCACCACCCGACGGCGGGCCTCGCACCTGGGGTCCCGGCCCGGGTGGCCCACGCAGCGGGAGACCGGCACTACCCGAGCCCGACACGGAACTCGTCGCCACGCCGCACGGCGTACGACTGGAACGGCTGGTCACCGGCACCGGTGACCCGGTGACCGTGTTCGCTCACGGGCTGGGCAACGGCATCGCCGTCACCCGCCCCTTCGGCAGTGGCGTCACCGGTCGGAAGGTCTTCTTCCAGTTTCGCGGGCACGGCCGCTCGGACGCGCCCGACGGGCTGTGGAGCTACCTCGATCTGGCCCGGGACCTGCGGGCGATCGCCGACCTCTCCAATGCGACCCGGGCCTTCGGCGCCAGTCTCGGTGCCGGAGCGTTGTGCCGGTTGCTCGTCGAGAGCCCGGAACGCTTCGAGCGGCTGATCTTCTTTCTGCCTGCGGCGCTCGACCAGCCGCGAGTTCCCGCCGTCCGGACCCGGCTGCTCGATCTGCTGTCCGCAGTGGAGAGTGGGGATGCCTCGGCGGTGGCCGAGGTGGTCGCGGCGGAGATGCCGCCGGCCGTACGCAACACTCCGGCGGGGTGGGCGTACCTGCGGCAGCGGCTCGACCACCTGCTGCGGGACGGCCTCGCCGCCGGGCTGGCCGACCTGACCGGGCAGCCGCCGGTCGCCGATGCCGGGGCGCTCGCTGCGGTCACCACCCCGGCCCTGGTCATCGCCTGCGAGGGGGACGACCTGCATCCCGTGGAGGTCGCCGAGCAACTCGCCGCCGCGCTGCCCCGGGCGACCCTGCACCGGTACGCCCGTCCCGGTGTGCTGTGGACGGACCGCGCCGACCTCAGAGGGCGGATCTCCGAGTTCCTCAACGGGTAGTCAAGGGCACGAGGTGTGACAGGTCAGCGCGGCAGATGGGCGGCGCGAACGTCGAGCAGCCAGCGCTCCACCGGCTCCTCGTCGGGCCGGTTGGGCAGCGGGGTCCGGATCCGGTCGAAGTCGAGTTCGGCCTCGGCGAGCAGGGTCCGCGCCTCGTCCAGCGCACCACCGGCCACCCGATCGCCGAAGTCACGGAACCAGTCCGGATCGGCGAGCCGGATCTCCAGTACCCCGGTGGCGTAGAGCAGCCGGCCCTGGTGCACCAACCGGGCCAGGTGCCGGGCGTGCTTCGCGGTGCGCCGCCGAGTGTCCGACGAGAAGGTCCCGTCACCCCGGGACTCCAGCTTGCGGAACTGCTGCGCCGCGTAGCCGAGGTAGGCGTCGCGGACCCGGGGAGCGCTGAGGAACGCCGACCGGATGCCGATCAGTCGCTCGCCGAACTCCGTACGGGTCTCGTAGCAGTCGTCGGGGAGCCAGACCAGTTCGCTGGCGGTCGGATTGCCGCTCAGGGCCAGCCGGCACCACTTGCGGGCCTCGTGCAGCGTGGTGTCCGGGTCGGTGGTGACCACCGACTCCTTCGGCGGGTGCAGACCGTGAAAGGCGACCGTGGGCGCGGCGAAGACGCCGATGCGGTCGACATCCGAGCCCGGCCCGGCCAGCCCGTACGCCACCGAGCCGACGATGCCGGAGAGCAGCAGGTGCATGCCGGCGAGCATGCCGGATCACCGGTTCTCCGCAAAACCTGACATCGGTTGTCAGGTTTTGCTGGCAGCGTGGCAACCATGACGAAACCGCTGACCGGAAAGGTGGCGCTGGTGGCCGGGGCAACCCGGGGTGCCGGCCGACAGATCGCCGTCCAACTGGGCGTCGCAGGCGCCACCGTCTACGCCACCGGCCGCAGCAGCCGGGCCGGCCGCTCCGAGCTGGATCGGCCGGAGACCATCGAGGAGACCGCCGAACTGGTGACCGCCGCCGGTGGCACCGGCATCGCCGTCCGGGTGGACCACCTCGTACCCGACGAGGTACGCGACCTGGTCGCGCGGATCGACGCCGAACAGGGTCGACTCGACGTGCTGATCAACGATGTGTGGGGCGCCGACCCGCTGATCACCTGGGAGAAGCCGGTCTGGGAGCAACCGCTGGAGGCCGGCTTCCGTACGCTGCGGCTCGCGGTCGACACGCACATCATCACCAGCCACTTCGCGATGCCACTGCTGATCCGCTGGCCGGGTGGCCTGGTGGTGGAGATCGGCGACGGCACGCGGGCGTACAACGAGGAGAACTACCGCCTCTCGGTCTTCTACGACCTGGCCAAGACCTCGGTGAACCGGCTCGCCTTCAGCTGGTCGCACGAACTCAAGCCGTACGGCGGCACCGCCGTCGCGCTCACCCCCGGCTGGCTGCGTTCGGAGGCGATGCTGGAGCACTTCGGCGTCACCGAGGCCAACTGGCGCGACGGCGCGGCAAAGGACCCGCACTTCCTCATCTCGGAAACCCCGGCGTTCGTCGGTCGGGCGGTCGCCGCACTGGCCGCCGACCCCGACCGCGACCGGTGGAGCGGGCAGTCCGTCTCCGCCGGCGACCTGGCCAAGGTGTACGCCTTCACCGACGTCGACGGCAGCCAGCCGGACGCGTACCGCTACATCACCGAGGTGGTCGACGCCGGCAAACCCGCCGACGTCACCGGCTACCGCTGACGAGAGCGACCCACCAGCGGGGGTCAGCGGTCGCCGGGGGCGGTGTAGAGCGCGGCGGCGCGGGTCGCCGCCTCGGCCAGCCGGGCGCGCAGCTCGGGCGGGTCGAGCACCTCCACCTCGGGACCCAGCCCGAGCAGTTGGGTGTACGCCACGTCGACGGACTCGACGGGCAGCCGGGTCGTGACCCAGCCCTGCTCGTCGGGTTCGTCGGCGGCGGCGACCGCCTCGACGTACCCGAAGGGGATGTCGCTGCGGTGCTGGAGTTGGCGCAGGCCGACGGGGCTCAGCCGGATCCGCACCTCGGCCCGCAGCATGCCACGCAGAAACGCCTCCGCCTGCGCCCGCCAGTACGCCGGCAGGTCGAAGTCCGGCTCCCGGTCGAAGGTCTCCTCGTGCGGCTCGACGTCGACGATCCGGTCCACCCGGTAGGTGCGCATGTCCGCGCCGACCCGGCCGGCGAGGTACCAGATGCCGCTCTTGAGGACCAGAGCGTACGGGCGGACCCGGCGGGCGACCTCGGCATCTGCGCGCCGGTACCGCAGCGTCACCTCCCGGTCCCGCCAAACCGCGCCGGCCAGGTCGGCCAGCCACGGCGGTGGCGCGCTCTGCGCGTACCAGCCGGGCACGTCCAGGTGGAAGCGTTGCCCGGTACGGGTCGGTGCGTCACGCAGGCTGGGCGGCAGGGCGGCGAGGACCTTCAGCTCGGCCGCGGCGACCGCGTCGGCGAGCCCCATGTCCCCGGCCGGTCCGGGCAGCCCGGCGAGGAAGAGCGCCTCCGCCTCGTCCCGGGTCATCCCGGTCAGCCGGGTCCGGTAGCCGCCGAGCAGTCGGTAACCGCCGGCCCGACCCCGATCGGCGTAGACCGGTACCCCGGCGGCGGAGAGCGCCAGGATGTCCCGGTACACCGTCCGCTCGGAAACCTCCAGCTCACGCGCGAGATCCGCCGCCGTCATCGCCTCCCGCGCCTGCAACAGCAGCAGCAACGAGATCAGTCGCGCCGCCCGCACGGTCAGCGTCCGCCGGGGGTGAGCAGGCCCCGGTCGTACGCGGCGGCCACGGCGGCGGCCCGGTCGTTGACCCCGAGCTTGGCGTACACGTGCAGCAGGTGGGTCTTCACGGTGGCCTCGCTGATGAACAGTTGCGCGGCGGCCTCCCGGTTCGTCGAGCCGCGCGCCACCAGGGTGAGCACCTCCAGCTCACGCTGGCTGAGCGGCTCCTCCGCCGGCGCACGCAGCCGGCCCATCAGCCGGCCCGCCACGGAGGGTGAGAGCACCGACTCACCCCGGGCGGCGGCGCGTACCGCCCGGACCAGTTCGTCGCGGGGGGCGTCCTTGAGCAGGTACCCGGTGGCGCCGGCCTCGATCGCCGGCAGCACGTCCGCGTCGGTGTCGTACGTGGTCAGCACCAGCACCTTCGCCGAACTGCCGGAGCGGACCAGCCGGCCGATCGCGGTCACCCCGTCCATCCCCGGCATCCGCAGGTCCATCAGCACCACGTCGGGATGGTGCTGGGCGGCCAACACCAGCGCCTCGGCCCCGTCGGCCGCCTCACCGACCACCTCGAACCCGGGATCGCCGGTGAACATGCCGCGCAGCCCGTCGCGCACCACCGGATGGTCGTCGACGATCAGCAGGCGTACCGGATCGGTCACCCCACACCCCCTGGCAATGCCGGTACGGACGCCGAGATCGCGGTGCCACCGCCCGGCTCGGACTCCACGTTCAGCCGCCCTCCGACTTCGGTGACCCGTTGGCGCATGGCGGTGAGCCCGTAACCGCCGTCCGGCTTCGGTGCAGCACCTCCGGTGCCGGCCTCGAAGCCGGTGCCGTCGTCTCGAACATCCAGCGTGACCACATCCGACATGTAGGACAGTGTCAACCCGACCCGGGAGGCGGCAGCGTGCCGGGCCACGTTGGCCAGCGCCTCCTGAGCGGCCCGCAGCAGGGTCACCTCGACCTCCGGATGCAGCGGCCGGGGTGTGCCGGTGGTGCTGACCTCGGCCCGTACGCCGTGCCGCGCCGACCAACGTCCACCCAGCTCGGTCAGGGCGTCGGGCAGCCGGGCGGCCTCCAGCGGCTCCGGGCGGATGGCGCGTACCGAGCGACGAGCCTCGGTGAGACTCTCCCGGGCCAGCGCCAGCGCATTGTCCACATGCCGCCGCCAGTCACCGGACCGGTCGCGGGTCTGCTCGGCCGCCTCCAACTGGGTGATGATGCCGGTCAGCCCCTGGGCCAGAGTGTCGTGGATCTCCCGGGCCATCCGCTGCCGTTCGTCCAGCACACCTGCCTCCCGGGCCTGGGTGACGAGTTGGGCGTGCAGACCCTCGTTCTCCCGTACCGTCTCGGTGAGCTGACGGTTGGCGGCAGCCAGCTCCGCCACCAGCCGCTTACGCTTGGCGTCCTCCCGTTCGGCGACGATGTTGAACCAGATCACCGCGCCGGCCACGAGCACGTTGAATAGCACCAGGACCAGCCAGAGCTGCGAGCCCGCCAGGGCGGCGGAGACGCCACCGCCCTGTGCGGTGGCGAGCAGCACGGCGGTGACGGCCACCCCGCCGATCCGCCATCGCCAGGACAGCACCGGGAAAGCGTGCACGTAGCCGATCCAGGCGAAGTAGCCGTACCACGGGCTGGCCACCACCAGCACCGCGGCGAAGGTGAGCAACCCCGCGTAGTAGATCGCCATCCGGGTACGGCGGCCCTGCCAGCCCGGATGCAGGGTGATGAACCAGGCGACCCAGGCCCCGGCCGCCACGACCACGGCCAGGGTGAGCTGTATCGGAAGGCCGCGGGGTGCCGTTGTGAGCAGGGCCAGCAGCGTGCCCACGGCCAGCCCGCCGTAGGGCAGCAACCGGTAGAGGGCCGCCTCCCGTGCCTTCCAGGTGGCCAACCGGTCGTCGCCCGCGCCGCTGCTGGTCATCGGCTCCCCGCTCACTGCCAGCGGAACAGTTTCGTCGCGAGAGCACCGGCGGCCACCGCGACCACCACCATTATCGCCAGGTGCAGCGGATGCGGGGCGCTGCCCGTCCAGGCGTCCAGCAGGGCCTGCACGCCCGGCGGGGTGTAGGCGCCGATCTCGGCCAGGAAGTCGGGCAGCAGGAACCTCGGCAGGTACACGCCACCGAAGAACATCACCGCCATGAACACCGGTACGGCCAGCGCCTGGGCCGACTTGGCGGTGGGCGCGACCGCCGCCACCAGCAGCCCGAGCGCGAGCAGCGCCGCGGTGCCGAGGACCAGGGCTGCGGCGAATCCGAGCGGATGCTGCGGCAGCGGTACGCCGAACGCCAGCCGGGCCACCACGGCGAGCAGCAGCGCGCTGGCCAGGATGCCGACCAACGCCAGCACCAGTTGGGCCAGCAGCAGGGCCAGCGGGCTGGCCGGGGTGGTGGCCAGCCGGCGCAGGATGCCGCGCTCCCGATAGTTGGCCAGCACGGTGGGCAGGACGTTGACCCCGACCATCGCCAGCGTGACCACCAGCAGGGAGGGGGTGAAGTAGGTGACGAAGGACTGCCCGTCGAGGTCCGGGCTGGGCTGGCGGAGGGTGGGGATGAGCCCGAGGACCACCAGGATCAGGGTGGGTAGCCCGATG
The DNA here is from genome assembly GCF_040682415.1 of Micromonospora sp. NPDC051196. NCBI lineage: Bacteria > Bacillati > Actinomycetota > Actinomycetes > Micromonosporales > Micromonosporaceae > Micromonospora > Micromonospora sp. NPDC051196. The sequence continues at coordinate 397,988 of NZ_JBFBAY010000003.1, read as the reverse complement.
GTGAGCACCAGCGTCGAGGTGTCCCGCAGGTAGAGCCGGGCCTCGCTCTTGAGGATCTGTCTGAAGGCGTGCATGGTTTCCCCTCAGTCGGTGAGCCGGTGCCCGGTCAACTCGACGAACGCGTCGTCCAGCGTGGCCTGCTCCAGCCGCAGGTCGGCGGCGATGATCTGGTTACGGGCGAGGACCGAGGTGACCGCGTGCAGCACGTCACCGGTGCCGGTCACCACCACCTGGGCGCCGCTGCGGGTCACTGAGGTCACCTGCGGCAACCCGGTGAGCAGTTGATCGTCGAGCGGGGTGGACGGGCGGAACCGGATCCGTTGCTCGGGTACCACGGCCGAGACCAGCCTGGCGGGGCTGTCCAGCGCGACCACCCGTCCCTTGTCGATCACGGCGAGCCGGTCGCAGAGCCGCTCGGCCTCCTCCATGAAGTGGGTGACCAGCACAATGGTCACGCCGCGATCCCGGACCCGTTCGATCAGGTTCCAGGTGTCCCGGCGGGCCTGCGGATCCAGCCCGGTGGTCAACTCGTCCAGGATGGCGATCCTCGGATTGCCGACCAGCGCCAGCGCGATCGACAGCCGCTGCTTCTGGCCGCCGGAGAGCTTGTCGTACGGGGTGTTGCGCTTCTCGCCGAGCCCCAACTCGTCGATGAGCTGCGCCGGGTCGGCCGGGTCGCGGTAGAACGAGGCGTACAGATCGAGCGCCTCGGCGACTCGGAGCCGATCCGGCAACCGGCTCTCCTGCAGTTGCACCCCGACCAGTTGGCGCAGCCGGGTGGCGTCCCGGCGAGGGTCGAGCCCGAGGACCGACACCTCGCCCCCGTCTGGGACGCGCAGCCCGGCGACACACTCGACCGTGGTGGTCTTGCCCGCACCGTTGGGGCCGAGTACGCCGAAGATCTCGCCCGTCGCGACGTCGAACGACACGTCGTGCACCGCCACTGTCTCGCCGTACCGCTTGTGCAGGTGGGACACCTCGATCACCGGCATCGCGTCGCCCTTCGCTCGGTTACCCGTACAGCGTCGCGGCGGCGGGCCGGCAGGGGATCGACCAGCTGTAGATGATCTCCGTCGGCTCCGGTTGACCCGACCGATCCGTCAATCGGTTGATGCGCTGGCCGGTGACCAGTGCGGTGTCCAGGAACGTTCACCGGGCCGCGCCGGGTCCAGACGACGACCGGCGGCGTTGGAGTCGGGCCCGGATACAACACCGGTATCCAGACCCGACTCCGCCTTGCCGGATCGCCGCCTGGCCCTCGCCGCGACACCGCCAACGTTCCTGGACACCGCACTAGGCTCAGCGGCGTGAACGTTTCCGAGATGTCCGGCACCGCCACGAGCACCGCGCGGCGGTTCGCCGGAGGTGCCGGGTTCCTGCTGCGTGGCATCGGTCTGTACGTACGCAATCCCGGTCTGATGCTGCTCGGCGTGGTGCCGGCGCTGATCTCCGGCGTGCTGTTCCTAGCCGCGTACGCCATCCTGGTCGTCTTCGTCGGCGACCTGGCCACGGCGGTGACACCGTTCGCGGACGACTGGTCGACGGCGACCCGCAGAGTGGTCCGGGTGATCGCCGGCCTGGCCATCCTCGGCCTCGGTGGCCTGCTCGCCGTGCTCACCTTCACCGCCGTGACCCTGGTCATCGGCGACCCGTTCTACGAGAAGATCTCCGAGCGGGTGGAGCAGCGGTACGGCGGCGCGCCCGACGCGGTCGAGGTGCCGTTCTGGGCGTCCCTGCGGCGCAGCGCCGTCGACTCGATCCGGTTGGTCGCCCTGGCGGCACTGTTCGGCATCCCGCTGTTCGCCGCCGGGTTCATCCCGCTGCTCGGCCAGACCGTGGTCCCGGTGATCGGCGCCGCCGTCGGTGGTTGGCTGCTCGCCGTGGAACTGGTCGGCGCGCCCTTCTACCGGCGGGGCAAGGGGCTGCGGGAGCGCCGGGCAGCGCTGAAGGTCGACCGTCCCACCGCGCTCGGCTTCGGGATGGCGGTCTTCGTCTGCTTCCTGATCCCGCTCGGGGCGGTCCTGCTCATGCCCGCCGCGATCGCCGGTGCCACCCTGCTCGCCCGCCGTACCCTCGGCCAACCCGTCACGGAGGACTGACGCATGGACATCACTCTGGTCGAGGGGGACATCACCGCCGAGCGGGTGGACGTGGTGGTCAACGCCGCGAACTCGTCACTGCTCGGCGGCGGTGGGGTGGACGGTGCGATCCACCGCCGGGGCGGCCCGGCGATCCTCGCCGAGTGCCGGGCGCTGCGCGCCTCCCGCTACGGCCGGGGCCTGCCGACCGGGCAGGCCGTCGCGACCACGGCCGGTGAACTGCCGGCGCGGTGGGTGGTGCACACCGTCGGCCCGGTCTGGTCGGCCACCGAGGACCGATCAGGGCTGCTGCGGGACTGCTACGCCAACAGCCTCGCCGTCGCCGACGACCTGGGCGCGGCCACCATCGCCTTCCCGCTCATCTCCGCCGGCGTCTACGGCTGGCCGGTCTCCGACGCCGTTCACCAGGCACTGACGGTGCTGCGGGCGGCCACCCCGGCGAGCCTCACCGAGGCCCGACTGGTGCTGTTCGGCGCCGACACCTACGCCACCGCCGAGCGCGTGTACGTGACCACCTGACCCGCCCGGCTCGGAGCGTGTAAGGAAGGGCCCCTTGTTAACGCCTCGCGTAGTACAGGGGTCCCCTTTTAACGCGCAGCGCCGGAGGCGGGTACGGCGGCGATCGCTTCGACCTCGACGAGCTGGTCGCGGTAGCCGAGCACGGTCACCCCGAGCAGGGTGCTGGGAGCGTCGTGGTCACCGAAGGCCGCCCGTACGACCTCCCAAGCCGTGACCAGGTCCTCCTGGCGGGTGGAGGCCACGTACACCGTGCTCTTGACGACGTCGGACAGGGTGGCACCGGCGGCGGCCAGGGCGGTCTCCAGGTTGGCCATCACCTGCCGGGCCTGGGCCGCGTGGTCGCCGGGGGCGACGGTCCGGCCCTCGGCGTCGAGCGGGCAGGCGCCCGCGGTGAAGACCAGGCGGGTGCCGGGTGCCACGGTGGCCAGATAGGCGTACGGGGCGACATCGGTGAGTGCGGGAACGGGCAGCAGGCGAACCGGGTGGGACATGCGCGGCAGGCTAGCCGCCATCCGAGGCGGGTGCCACACGATAACTCGCTGCCGGCGGTTTGTTAATAAGGGGCCCTTCCTCTACCTGAGGCGTTAATAAGGTGCCCTTCCTTACACCTCAGGCGGAGTCGCGGAGGATGAGTTCGGTGGGGAGGATGAGGGCCGGTTCGACCTCCTCGCCGGCCGCCAGGCGCAGCAGCAGCCGAGTGCCCTGTCGACCGAGTTCCACGATCGGCTGCCGCACGGTGGTCAGGGGCGGTTCGGTGTAGGCGGCGGTCTCGATGTCGTCGAAACCGATCACGGCGACGTCGTCCGGCACCCGCCGTCCCGCCTCGCGCAGGGTTCGCAGGGCGGCGTGCGCCATCAGGTCCGACGCGGCGAAGACGGCGTCCAGGTCGGGGTGGGCGGTGAGCAGTTCGCGCATCGCTGCGGCACCGGACTCCCGGGTGAAGTCCCCGACCGCCACCATCTCCGGCAGCCCGGCGGCGGCCACCGTGTCCCGGTAGCCGGTCAGCCGTTCGATGCCGGCCACCATGTCCTGCGGCCCGGCGATGGTGGCGATGCGTCGCCGCCCGCTGTCGATCAGGTGGCGTACCGCCTTGGTCACCCCGGCGACCTGGTCGACGTCGACGTACGGCACGTTCGCGCCGTCGAGCGGTCGGCCGCTGCACACCACCGGGATGCCCAGCGCGGCGAGCTTGGCGGGCAGCGGGTCGGCGCCGTGCAGCGAGGCGAACAGCACCCCGTCGACGTGCCGACCGGTGGTGTACCGCTCGACCCGTTCGTGCCCGGCCGGCGAACCGGCCAGCATCAGCACCAACTGCTTGTCGGCGGCCTCCAACTCCTGCGCGGCGCCCCGGATGATGCCGGGAAAGACCTGGTCGTCGGAGAAGACCCGGGTCGCCTCCTCCGGCATCACCAGGGCGATCGAGTCGGTCCGCTGGGTGACGAGGGTGCGGGCGGCCAGGTTCGGTACGTACCCCAACTCGGCCACCGCCCGGCGGACCGCCTCCCGGATCGGCTCGGCGACCGTGGTGGAACCGTTCACCACCCGGGAGACGGTGGCCCGGGACACCCCGGCCCGCCGCGCCACCGCTTCCAGAGTGGGCCGTTGTGCGCCCGTCATCGGAGAAACCACCACCTCGTCACAGCCCGTTCCGGGAGATCACCTCCTGGTACCACCGGGCGCTGGACTTCGGTGTACGCCGTTGGGTGAGGTAGTCGACGTGCACGATTCCGAATCGCTTACGGTACCCCTCGGCCCACTCGAAGTTGTCCAGCAATGACCATACGAGATAGCCGCGCAGGTCGACGCCCCGGGCGATGGCCTCGTGCACGGCCCGCAGGTGCCCGTCGAGGTAGGCGATCCGGTCAGCGTCCAGGATCGGGCTGGTGACGTCCGAGGTGCCCTTGTCCGGGAACGCCGCCCCGTTCTCGGTGATCAGCAGTGGCACCGACGGATAGTCGGTGGCGATGCGTTCCAGCAGCCGGGTCAGCCCCGCTGGTTCGATCATCCAGCCCATGTCGGTCAGCGGGCCGACCGGCGGCAGGAACTCCACCGATCCCGCGGTGCCCGGGTATGCGCCGCCGCCACCGGCGCCGTCCGGCCGCCCGGCGACGTAGGTCGGCGCGTAGTAGTTGATTCCGAGCAGGTCGATCGGTGCCGCGATGATCTTCTCGTCGCCGTCGGCGACGAACACCGGCTCGATGATCCGGGCCACGTGCTCGCGGACGTCGTCGGGGTAGCCACCGACCAGCAGCGGATCCAGGAAGATCCGGTTGTGCAGGCCGTCGACCAGGCGTACCGCTTCGGCGTCGGCCGCGCTGTCCGCGTCGGCGGGGCGTACGTCGGCCGGATTGAGGGTGATGCCGACCCGCCCGGCACCGCCCGCGCGCAGCGCCTGCGTGGCCAGGCCGTGCGCCAGCAGCAGATGGTGTACGGCGCTGAAGGCGGCGCCCGGGTCCTGCACCCCGGGGGCGTGCACCCCGTTGCCGTAGCCGAGGTACGCCGAGCACCAGGGTTCGTTGAGCGTGGTCCAGGTGTCGATGCGGTCACCGAGTCGGGCGTACACGGCGGCGGTGTAGGTGGCGAAGTGCTCGGCGGTCTCCCGTGCCGTCCAACCACCCCGGTCCTGCAACGTCTGTGGCAGGTCCCAGTGGTACAGCGTGACGATCGGATCGATCCCCCGGCCGAGCAGTGCGTCGGTCAGCCGGTCGTAGAAGTCCAGGCCGCGCGGGTTGACCGGGCCGCTGCCGTCGGGCTGGATCCGGGGCCAGGACACCGAGAACCGGTACGCCTGTAGGCCCAGGTCGGCCATCATGGCCACGTCGTCGGCGTACCGGTGGTAGTGGTCGCAGGCGACGTCGCCGGTGTGCCCGGCGTACACCTTGCCGGGAGTGCGGCTGAAGGTGTCCCAGATCGACTCCCCGCGCCCGTCGTCGCGGGCCGCACCCTCGATCTGGTACGCGGCCGTCGCCGCTCCCCACAGGAAATTCTCCGGGAACCGTATTCCACTCACGATTTGACCGCACCTTCCATGATTCCGCCGATGATCTGGCGCCCGAACAGTACGAAGACCAGCAGCAGCGGCAGCGTGGCGATTGCCGTACCGGTGAACACCTGGGACATGTCCTGGTAGTAGCCGTCGGACAGGGCCCGCAGGGACAACTGCACGGTGGGATTCTCCGGATCGTTGAGCACCGCGTACGGCCACAGGAAATCGTTCCAGGTGGTCATGAACGTCAGCAGCCCGAGCACCGCGGCGGCTGGCCGCAACGCGGGCAGGACCACGTTCCAGTAGATCCGTGCGGTGCCACAGCCGTCCACCCGCGCCGCCTCGATCAGCTCGGTGCTGATCGCCTGGCCGGCGTACTGCCGCATCATGAAGACACCGAAGCCGGTGACCAGGGCGGGCAGGATCACCGCGGGCAGCCGGTCGTTGAGGTTCAGCCTCGTCATCAGCATGTACAGCGGGATGATGCCGAGCTGGGTGGGCACCATCATCGTCGCGATGATGACCATCAGCAGCGCGTTGCTGCCCCGGAAACGCAGCTTGGCGAAGGCGAACCCGGCCAGCGAGGAGAAGAACACCACCGAGACGGTGACCGTGACCGCCACGATCGCCGAGTTGATCAGACCGGTCAGGAAGTAGGCGTCGGTGTTGTCGAACAGTCGGGAGATGTTGGCGCCCAGATTGCCGCCGGGCGTGACCGGTGGCGGCAGTTGCCCCATCGCGTCGCTGGAGCGACTGGCCACCACGAACATCCAGTAGATCGGGAAGATCGACAGGACTCCGGCAGCGATCAACGCGAAGTACGTCAGCGGGCTGGCCCGCCACAGCCGGCTCATCGGAACCCTGCCTTTCGCTTGCCCTCCGGGGGCCGGGCGGAGGAACCGAGCCGGCGGATGATCAGTACGTTGATCGCGGCGACGATGGCGATCAGGGCGAACAGCAGCCAGGCCACCGCCGAGCCGTAGCCGAAGTTGTAGTGGGGCGCGAAGGCGTTCTCGAACATGTACATGGTCATCGTCTGCGACTCGCGCAGGGTGCCGCCCCGGATCGGGTTGGTGCCGGAGTGGAACAGCCGGGGCTCGGTGAAGAGTTGCAGCCCACCGATGGTGGAGATGATGACGCAGAAGATGATCGTCGGTTTGAGCAACGGCACGGTGACCGACCAGAACTGCCGGGCCCGGTTCGCGCCGTCGATCGCCGCCGCTTCGTACAGGTCGCGGGGAATGGCCTGCATGGCGGCCAGGAAGATCAGCGCGTTGTAGCCGGTCCACCGCCAGTCGACCATGGTCGAGATGGCCACCCAGGAGGCGAACCGGTTGGACTTCCAGCCGATGGGATCGACACCGATCATGTCGAGCAGCCAGTTGACCATGCCGAACTCGCGACCGAACAGCACCCCGAACACGATCGCCACGGCGGCGGTGGAGGTGACGTTGGGTACCAGCACCGCCATCCGCCAGCCGGTACGCATCCGCAGTTGGCGGTTGAGCAGGTTGGCCAGCCAGAGCGCCAGCAGCAGCTGCGGCACCGTACTGAGCAGGAAGATGCCGAGGGTGTTGACCACCGAGTGCCAGAAGTCGCTGTCGGCGAGCAGTTGGGTGTAGTTGTCCGCGCCGATGAAGGTCGGATTGCTGCCGAGCAGGTCCCAGTCGTGCAGCGAAACCCAGAAGGTGTACGCGAGCGGCCAGGCCCCGAAGATCGCGAAGACCACGAAGAACGGGGCGATGTAGAGGTAGGGCGAGTACTTCGCGTCGATCCGGCTGAGCCGGCCGGCCCGCGACCGACGGGACGGTGTCGGCACGGCCGGCGGTCGCGCGTCGAGCTGCAACGCCATGACCCGTTGACTCCTTTCCACACCTCCGCCCCGCGCCGATCCTCCGGCCGGTCGCCACGTACGCCCGGCGAGCGCGGCGGCCCTGGATCGGCGGCGGGGTGGAGGCCGTCGGGCCGGTTACTTGGCGGCGGCCTTCTTGGCGTTGTTGACGGCGTCCTGCCAGCCCTGTTCGGGGTTGCGCTGTCCCAACTCGACGGTGCGGACGGCGTTCTCGACCTCGGTGCGGACCGCCTGGTTCTTCGGGCCCATGTAGACCGGCTGCAGCGTCTTCGCGCCCTCACCGAAGATCGTCCCGATCGGCGCGCCGGAGAAGTACGGGTTGGTGGCCCCGGCGATCGCCGGGTCGTTCAGCGCCTGCGGCGAGGACGGCAGCGGGCCCTTGACCTTGAAGGCGCCGATCTGGCCCTGCGGGCTGGTCAGGAACTTGGCCAGCTTGATGGCCTCTTCCTTGTGCTTGCTCTGCGCCGGCACGGCCAGATGCGAGCCACCCCAGTTGCCGCCGTCGCCGGGCACCCGGGCGATGTCCCACTTGCCGCTGGCCTCCGCCCCGGCGTTGCCCTCGATCACCCCGGTCATCCAGGCCGGGCAGGCGATGGTGGCGAACTTGGCCTGCTTGAAGGCCGAGACCCACTCCTCCGACCAGGAGCCGTACTTGCCGGACAGGCCGGCGCCGATGATCTTCATGGTGGTGTCCCAGGCCTGCTTGACCGCCGGGTTGCTGTCCACCACGAGGTTGTTGCTGGTGTCGTAGTAGTGGTAGCCCTGTGCCTTGCCGGCGGTCTGCAACACGATGGTGTTGAACGTGTTGGTCGCCGCGTCCAGGAACGACGCGCCGGTGTTGGCCGCCTTGAAGCGCTCGCCGACCGCGATGTAGTCCTCCCAGGTCGGCCAGAGCTTCGAGACCTCCTCGCGCTCGGTGGGCAGCCCCGCCTTGGCGAACAGGTCGGTGCGGTAGCACATCGCCATGCCGCCCACGTCGGTGCCGAGCCCGATGAGCTTCTGGCCGTCGGCGGTCAGCCCCTGGTTCCACTTCCATTCCAGGAAGTTGCCCTTGAGTTCCGCAGCGCCGTGGTCGAGCAGGTTGACGAAGTTGTCCGGGTTGGCCTTGTACTCGACCATCAGGCCTTCTTCGATGGCCACGACGTCACCGGCGCCCTTGCCGGCGGCGAGCCACTGGGTCAGCTTCGGCGAGTACTCGTCGAGGTTGCCGCCGGTGCCCCGCTCGACGATCTTCACGCCCGGGTTGGCGTCCATGTACTCCTGGTAGAGCTGGTCATAGCCGAACTGTCCGAAGACGTCGACGGTGAGCGTTATCTTGCCGTCGCCGGCGGCGTCGTCGCTGCCGCAACCGCTGGTGGCGAGTAACGCGCCGACGGTTGCCAGGGCGACCGCCGCGAGGCGGTGGCGCGGAAAAGTGGCCATGGTCAGGTGACCCCTCTCAGGTGTGGGGTGGTGGTGGGATGAGTCTGAGAGCGCTCTCACGTAGCCTGCGGTCCCCGGACCGGACGTGTCAAGAGAGCGCTCTCTCGCCGACGGTCACAGAATGGCCACGAGCCCGCCGGGGAGGCCGTCGTTACGGCGGAAGGGCGGTTACCGGGGTCTACCCGGTAACCGCCCTTCCGTTGGAACGGTGTTGATCAGTGGTGCACCCGACCGGACGTGGGTCAGCCGGTGCGTACCCCGTCGAGCAGGGTCGGGTCACCGGCCACGGTCAGGGTCTCGAAGCTGACCCGCCCCCAGAGCGCCAGCAGCAGGTCGCTCGCCGTGCCGCTGACGTGCACCCGGGCGTGGTGCTCGTCGTGGTCGAAGATGGTGCCGGTGTCCAGCAGGGCCACCCCCTCGCCACGCAACCGCAGGTACCACTCCTGCGCGGCGTCGACCGCGGTGAGCCGCACCACCCCACGCCAATGCCCGGTCGCCGTCCGCCGGCCGGCCGGCAGCCAGGTGTCGAGCACCTCGCTCACCCCGTCGGCCGCGAGCTTGGCCTCGATCGGTTCACCGGCGGCGATGGCGAGCTGGGCGTCCCACCGGTGCACCGCCGTCTCGTGCGCCATCCGGCGTGGCCAGAAACCGGCCTTCTTCGGCTGGGGGGCCCAGTTCCACGCCGGTGCCTCCGGGTCCAGGGTGTCGAAGAGCGCCATCAGTTCGGCGTACGCCTGCTGCCACTGCTCGGCGGCCGTGCGCCCCGGCGAGAGCTGAGGGCGCTGCGACCGGGGGTGCTCCGGCGGGGTGGTCCGACCCGACCCGGCGATGTCGCGCACCCACTGGTAGATGCCGGCGAGGTGCAGGGCCAGGTCGGTCACCGTCCAGCCGGGGCAGGACAGCACGGGTGTCTCGGGCGGCGCCTCGGCCACCGCAGCGGCGAACGCCGGGCCCTCCGCCCGGAGCGCGCCGATCCAGAAGTCCTTGGTGCCGTGCATTCTGCTCATCGCCATCCTCCCGGGGGTGACCGGGCCACCAGTGGGTGCCGCGGCTACCTCTCAGCCTAGGGTGAAAGATGTGTCTGACGTCTACGCCCAGCCGACAGCAGCCGATGAACCCACCAGCACGGACGAGCTATCGCAATACACCACATTGCGTCTCGGTGGACCGGCCCGGCGGATCGTCACCGCAGCCACCGCCGAGGAGATCGTCGCCCGGGTGGGCGAAGCGGGCGAGCAGGTGCTCCTGCTCGCCGGCGGCAGCAACGTGGTGATCGGTGACGCCGGCTTTCCGGGCACGGTGGTCCTCGTCCGGTCCCGGGGCCTGCGGGTGCTGGCCGAGGACGAGCAGACCGTGACCATCCGCGTCGAGGCCGGCGAACCGTGGGACGACCTGGTCGACACGACCGTACGCAACGGGTGGTCCGGGTTGGAGTGCCTGTCCGGCATCCCCGGCTCCACCGGCGCCACCCCGATCCAGAACGTCGGGGCGTACGGGCAGGAGGTCGCCGAGACCATCCTCGGCGTGCAGGTGTACGACCGTACGGCCGGGACGGTCGGCCGGGTGGACGCCGCCGACTGCGGCTTCGCCTACCGGGCCAGCATCTTCAAGCACAGCGAGCGTTACGTGGTGCTCGGGGTCGACTTCCGGCTGGCCCGCTCGCGGCTGTCCGGCCCGGTGCGGTACGCGGAACTGGCCCGGGCGCTCGGCGTCGAGGTCGGTGACCGGGTGCCGCTGGCCCAGGCCCGGGCCACCGTGCTGGGGCTGCGAGCCGGCAAGGGGATGGTGTTGGACGCGGCGGACCCGGACACCCGTTCGGTCGGTTCCTTCTTCACCAATCCGGTCCTCGACGGCGCCGGATACGAGGTGCTGCGACACCACGCCGCCGACCTGGGCGAGCCGCCGGCCTGGCCGGGTGCCGGCGACCGGGTCAAGGTCAGCGCGGCCTGGCTGATCGACAAGGCCGGCTTCGGCAAGGGGTACCCCGGCCCCGAGGGCGTCGCCATCTCCACCAAGCACACCCTCGCCCTCACCAACCAGACCGGCACCGCCAGCACCGAAGCGCTGCTCACCCTGGCTCGCGAGATCCGCGACGGCGTCCACGCCCGCTTCGCCGTCACCCTCCACCCCGAACCCGTCCTAATCAACTGCACCCTCTAACCCGCCCACCCATCCACCGGCGCGTCGATCAAGAAGTGTAGAAAGCGCTTCGCGCGCAAACCTCTTGGTCAACGCGGGGCATCAGGTGCGGGGGGCAATGGCGGGCCAGGGGAGGGTCAGCTCACCTTGGCGCCAGCGGCGGGGGCGGTGGAGGACGGGCCAGCCTTGAGCCCGGACCGCGGCCACGGTGTGCAGCCAGCGCTGACGCGGGCCGTACGGGGCGTAGCCGGCGGCGGCGTGCCAGGCGTCGTCCAGAGTGCGGATCAGGTCGTGGATGGGTTCCCCGGGAACGTTGCGGTGGATCAGAACCTTGGGCAGCCGTTCGGCCAACTCGGCCGGAGTCTGCATGGTGGACAGGCGGGCGGCCAGGGTCAGCGAACGCGGGCCGTCGGCGTCGAGCAGCACCCAGCCGGCGAGGCGGCCCAGTTCGTCGCAGGTGCCCTCGACGAAGAGCCCGCCCGGCGCCAGCCGCCCGGTGACGGTGGCCCAGGCGCCCGCCACCTCGCTCTCGTCGTACTGGCGCAGCACGTTGAACGCGCGCACCAGGGCCGGACGCAGGCCGGCGAGTTCGAACCCGCCCCGGGCGAAGGTGAGGCCGGGTGGGTCGGCGGCGGGCTGGGCGTCGGCGACGCGGATCGGATCGATCTCCAGCCCGACGACGCGTACGTCGGGGCGTACCCCGGCGGCCAGCCGGGCGCGTAGCTCCACCGACGTCACCGGGCTCGCGCCGTATCCCAGGTCGACCACGAGTGGGTCGGGTGCGGCGTGCAGCATCTCGCCGCAGATGTCGACGATCCAGTTGTCCGCCCGCCGGAGCCGGTTGGGATTGGTGGTACCCCGGGTGATGACCCCGAGCGGCCGGGACGCCCGCGTCGCCATGGCCGCGTTCCTCAGGCTCCGCTCGCCCGGTGCACCTTGTGCTGGGCGGCCTGCGCCAACGGGCGGACGACGAGACGGTCCACGTTGACGTGCTGTGGACGGGTCGCGCACCAGGCGATGCAGTCGGCGACGTCCTCAGCGACCAGCGGTTCGGCGACCCCGGCGTACACGGCGTCCGCGCGGTCGGCGTCCCCGCCGAAGCGGACCAGCGCGAACTCGTCGGTCCTCACCATGCCCGGGTCGATCTCGATCACCCGGACCGGTCGGCCGCACAACTCCAGCCGCAACGTGCCGGCGATCGCGGTCTGGGCGTGCTTCGCGGCGGTGTAGCCGCCGCCGCCCTCGTACACGGTGAAGCCGGCGGTCGACGAGACGATGACGATGGTGCCGGCCCCGGAGGATTCCAGGGCGGGCAGCAGCGCCTGCGTCACCCGCAGGGTGCCCAGTACGTTGACGTCGTACATCCATTGCCAGTCATCGATCGAGCCGGCCTCCACCGGGTCCAGGCCCCGAGCGCCGCCGGCGTTGTTGACCAGCAGGGTGACCGGCCCGGGTGCTTGCTGTGCGGCTCGGGCGAGCGCCGCCACCGACTCGTCGGAGGTGACGTCGCAGGCCACCGCGGTGGCGTTGCCGCCGTCGGCGGTGATCTCGGCGACCAGTTCGGCCAGCCGGTCGGTACGCCGGGCTGCCGCCAGGACGTGGAAGCCCTCGCCGGCCAGTCGGCGGGCGGTGGCGGCGCCGATCCCGCTGGATGCACCGGTGACGATGGCGACACGACTCATCCAGCCATTCTCGCCCCTGTCGAGGGGGCGGTCCGGGCCGACCCCGTGATGAGGTCGATCACGCCCGTGGCCCTGGGCGACGTATTACCCGCCGCCCATCGGGAAGATGACATGTGGCGCGGAGGTTGACGCAGAGGCACGTCGGTCGTGCAGCGCGGCATCAACCCTGGCAAAGGGAGCAAAAGTGGCGAAATTGCACACCGGTGTCGGTCGTCAGCGAGGTGCCCTGCCGTGGCCGCGACCCCGGCGGATCGCGACACTCTCGGTGCACACCTCGCCCCTGCACCAACCCGGCACCGGGGACGCGGGCGGTATGAACGTCTACATCCTGGAGGTCGCCCGGCGACTGGCCGAGGCCGACGTCGAGGTGGAGATCTTCACCCGGGCCACCTCGGGGGACCTGCCGCCGGTGGTGGAGGTCGCTCCCGGAGTCCAAGTCCGGCATGTGATGGCCGGTCCGTTGGAAGGGTTGACCAAGGAGGAACTGCCTGGTCAGCTCTGCGCCTTCACGGCCGGCGTACTGCGTGCTGAGGCGGCCCGCCCGCCGGGCCACTACGACCTCGTCCACTCCCACTACTGGCTCTCCGGCCAGGTCGGTTGGCTGGCCAAGGACCGCTGGGGGGTGCCGCTGGTACACACCGCACACACCCTGGCCAAGGTGAAGAACGCGCAGCTCGCCGCCGGGGACCGGCCGGAACCCAAAGCCCGGGTGATCGGCGAGGAGCAGGTCGTAACCGAGGCCGATCGGCTGGTCGCGAACACCCGGGTCGAGGCGCAGGACCTGATCGACCGGTACGACGCCGACCCGACCCGGGTCGCGGTGGTCGAGCCCGGGGTGGACCTGGACCGCTTCTGCCCACCGGTCGGCGACCGGGACGCCGCGACCAGCGCCGCCCGGTCCCGGCTGGGCCTGCCCACCACCGGTTACCTGGTCGCCTTCGTCGGTCGGATCCAACCGCTGAAGGCCCCGGACGTGCTGATCCGCGCGATCGCCGCGTTGCGCGAGCAGGATCCCGTGCTGGCCGGCGAGGTCTCCGTGGTGATCTGCGGTGGCCCCAGCGGCAGCGGACTCGACCGGCCCACCGCCCTGATCGAGTTGGCGGCTTCGCTCGGCGTCGCCGACCGGGTGCACTTCCTGCCGCCGCGTACCGGCGCCGAGCTGCCCCTGCTGTACCAGGCGGCCGACCTGGTCGCGGTGCCTTCGTACAACGAATCCTTCGGCCTGGTCGCCCTGGAGGCACAGGCCTGCGGTACGCCGGTGGTGGCCGCCGCCGTCGGCGGTCTGGTGACCGCGGTGCGGGACCAGGTCAGCGGCATGCTGGTGCGCGGTCACGACCCGGTCGACTGGGCGCACGCCCTGGCCCGCCTGCTGCCCGACCGCACCCGGCGGGCGCAACTGTCGGTCGGCGCCGCACAGCACGCTCGCAACTTCTCCTGGCACCGTACGGCCGAGGGCCTGCTCGCCGTGTACGGCGAGGCGATCACCGCCCACCGCGCCCGCCTGACCTCCGCCCTCGCCGCCACCTACTGACGGAAGGAAGGGCCCCTTGTTAACGCCGCTACCCGTGCTGCTCGCCGTGTCGGCGCCGCTCGCGCCGCCTACGGCCGGACTGCACGTTGCCGGGCGGACCGTAGAATCGATCCGATGAGTGACCTGGGTGCTCTGATCGAGTCGGTCTGCGCCGAACGGGAACTGGCCTGCGAGTCGACGGGTCCAGGCTCGTACGCGGTGACCCTGCCCGGCACACACAAGCTCAAGACGATCTGCAACCTGATCGTCGGCGAGCACGCGCTGCGGATCGAGGCGTTCGTGATGCGCCAGCCGGACGAGCGGCGCGAGGAACTCTGGGCCTGGCTGTTGCAGCGCAACGCCCGGATGTACGCCGTCTCGTTCTCCATCGACGCGGTCGGCGACATCTACCTCACCGGCCGGGTCAACCCCGCCGGAGTCGACGCCGACGAACTGGATCGCCTCCTCGGCTCGGTGCTCAGCTACGCCGACGAGTCCTTCGACAAGATGCTGGAGATCGGTTTCGGCAGCTCGATCCGGCGGGAGTGGGAGTGGCGGGTCAAGCGGGGCGAATCGACCGCGAACCTCGCAGCCTTCGCGCACCTCTTCGAGCCGTCGGGTGAGGCCGCACCCGCCACCGGTGCCTTACCCACCGATGGGGCCGTACCCACCGATCGGGCCGTGCCTGCTGATGCTGCCGTGCCTGCTGATGGGACCGCCTCGGCGGGTGGCGCGGTCCGGCCCTGACCGGGATTTCGGCGCGAGTTCAGCAAGGCGTTCGAACCAGTGGGTTCAGAGCGTTTCTGCTGGGTAAGCCGCACCGCGCGGTGCGGCGTTGGGACCCGCCGCGCGCCGAGACTGAGTGTCGAGGAGCGTGAGCGTTCATGGCTCAGCGAAACAGCTCGGGTCGCGGCGGGACCGCGACCAGGACCAAGCGGCAGGCCGGCAACCAGACCCCGAACACGCCACGGATCTCCGAGGCGGAGATATCCCGCATGCGGGTGGACGACATCCGTGGCCAACTGCGTCGGTACGGGGTCTCCGGTATCTCCGCGCTGCGCAAGCCGGAACTGGTGAAGAGGCTGGCCAGTACGCTCCGTTCGGGCGGAGCGGCACGCGGCAGCAGCGGACCGGCCGGTCGCGCCAGCACCACGAAGACCACCGGAACGAAGCAGGCCCGTACCGCTGCGGGGCGGGCGAAGGCCACGCCCGCCAAGCGGACCGGCCCGGCGCGGAAGGCGACGAGCGGCACCGCCCGCACAACCGGCACCGCCCGCAAGACGACGACGGCCGCCCGCAAGACGACAGCTACCGCCAAGACGACAGCTACCGCGCGGGCGACCACCACCGGGGCCAGGAAGGCGGCCCCGCGCAAGACGGCGCCGGCCGCGAAGACCACGTCGGCGGGGCGGGCCACCAGTGCCCGCAGGTCGGCACCGGCCCGCAAGACCGCGACGGGCACCACCACCAGAGCAGGTACGACGACCCGCGCGGCCACCCAGAAGGCACCGGCCCGTGGCGCGGCGAAGGCGGCACCGGCTCGTGGCGCGGCGAAGGCGGCTCCGGCTCGTGGCGCGGCGAAGGCGGCACCGGGCCGTGGCGCGGCGAAGGTGGCTTCAGCCGGTGGCGGGGTGCGGACCGGCAGGTCGACGGCCCGTTCGTCCCGGTCGTCGCAGGTGATCTCCTCGTTGCAGGATCGGCCGGAGCGCCCCGGTCGGAGCCTGGTCACCACGAACCATGACGTGATCCAGCGGTGGGCCAGGGAGCGTGGGGCGAAGCCGGCGACGATCAGTGGTACCGAGCGGGACGGGCGGGCCGGCGTACTGACGTTCAACATTCCCGGCTACCGGGAGAGCAGCCGGATCCGTGAGATCACCTGGGAGGAGTGGTTCCACACCTTCGATCTGCGCCGGCTGAATCTGATCTATCAGGAACAGTTGCGCGACGGCCGGCAGAGCAACTTCTTCCGTACCGAGTCACCCGATCGGGAAGACGCCTGAGAGGTTTGTGGGAATCCTCGCCGGGTAACCGCTGTTGGCCGTGAACGAAGGCCGCAAGCACCCGCTGTGACGGGCGAGACAGCGAGCCAAGTTGAATCCGTACCACGGGGCGAACTAGCGTTATTGCACCGCACCGCGCTTGGAACCGTTCGGGGGAGCGGCAGATCGAGCAGATCTGTGCACCAGGCGAGGTGTCGGGGGACGGGTGGACCAACACCGTTGGGGGACGGTGCCCACCTGTTTGGACCGGCGGCGCGAGCGGGCGTCGCTTACGGGGGTGAGTGCCGCCCGCCGCCGCCGGTCGTACCGATGACCGATGTGCCCGGCGCCCACGCGCCGGGCACATCGCGTTGTGGGCCTACTCGCGTTGTTAGCCGGCTCAGCCTGTCGGCTACGTCGCTGCCGGGCTCGGTGAGGGCCGGCGCATGGCGGCAGCTACCCGCCGGTGGTCCTGACCGGCTCGGCCGCTTGGGGCGTGACCGGCTCGGCCGTCGGCGCGACCGGCTCGGCCGCCTTCGGGGCGGCCGGCTGGGGTGCCGTCGACTGCGGCGTCACCACGGGCGGGGCTCCGGTGGTGCGCAGCGCGAGGGCGCGGCGTTCCCGGGCCGGCCCGGACAGCAGGTGGCCCACCGCCATCACCAGGCCGATGCCCGCGCAGCCGAGCCAGAGCGTGGCGTTGCCGGCCTGTTCCCGGATCAGGCCGCCGAGGATCGGCGCGGCGGCACCGGCCAACTGCCAGGAGAGGGAGAAGGCGCCTTGGTAGCGACCACGCAGTTCGTCCGGGGACAGCTCGGCGATGAGGGTGGCGTTGGACGGCGAGTTGAGCATCTCGCCGAGCGTCCAGATCAACACCGTCAACCCGTAGAACCAGGCCGCGTCGGCGAACGCGGTCAGCCCGAAGCCGATGCCCATCACCACCGCAGCCAGCGCGAGTACATGCGACCGGCTGCGGCCCCGGATCAGCCGGGGTACGAAGAGTTGACCGGCCACGATGAGTACGCCGTTGAGGGCGATCACCGAACCGTACGTGGCGGGACTCAGCCCGGAGTCGGCCATCGCGATCGGCAGCATCGAGATGTGCTGGAGGAAGACCAGCGCGCCGAGCAGGTTCAGCCCGACGAACACCAGGTAGACCCGGTCGGTCAGGATCGCGCGTAGCGCACCGACGGGAGCGGCGTCGGCTCGTTTGGCCACCGTGATCGTCCGGGTCTCCTTCACCTTGACGAAGATGATCACGGCGGTGACCAGCGTGGTGCTGGCGTTGACCACGAAGAGCAGGAGATAACCGGCCTGGGCGGCGAAGCCGGCGAGCACTGCGGCGCAGGCGAAGCCGAGGTTGATCGCCCAGTAGTTGAGTGAGAAGGCGCGTAGTCGATCCCGGTCGGGCACTACGTCGATCATCATCGCGCCGAATGCGGGCCGGGCCGCCTCGGCGAACAGGCCGAGCAGCAGGGCACCCAGCCCGACCGCCCACAGCTCATGGGCGAAGCCCAACGCGAGCATCATGACCGCGCCGCCCAGGTGGGCGGTGAACAGGGTCGGTCGCCGACCCCACCGGTCGGTCAGGGTGCCGCCGATGGTGGTGCCGACTGCGCCGCCGGCTCCCCAGAGGCCGAGCACGATGCCGGCCTGGGAGGCGGAGAATCCGCGTTCCTGGGTCAGGTAGATGGCGAGGAAGACGAGGACGAACGAGCCGAGTCGATTGATCAGGGTGCCGGTCCAGAGATACCAGAAGGTTCTTGGTAGACCACCGGTGGTGTCCCGGAACCATGCTCGCATCGCACCCACGCGACGCCCCCGTCCGTAATGAGTGATGATCTAAGTGACCCTTACAACCTAGTGGCGCTCCGAAAGCAAGGTCATCCCGTTTTCCACGTGGTGGTCGTCACGACCCTTCTCGCGCGGGCGATCCCGGGTTACGGCAGGATGATCGGCATGACAGCTAGCGAGGGACCCACCGTCGGGACGCTGGTCCTGTTGCGGCACGGCGAAAGCGACTGGAACGCCAAGAACCTCTTCACCGGCTGGGTCGACGTGGACCTGACCGAGAAGGGGGAGAACGAGGCGCGCCGCGGCGGCGAGCTGCTGCGCGAGCACAACCTGCTGCCGGACGTGGTGCACACCAGCCTGTTGCGCCGCGCCATCCGTACCGCCGAACTGGCCCTGGGTGCCGCGGACCGGCACTGGATCGCGGTGCGTCGGTCGTGGCGGCTCAACGAGCGGCACTACGGCGCCCTGCAGGGCAAGGACAAGAAGCAGACCCTGGACGAGTACGGCGAGGAGCAATTCATGCTCTGGCGCCGCTCGTACGACACCCCGCCCCCGCCCATCGCCGACGACGACGAGTGGTCCCAGGTGGGCGACCCCCGGTACGCACTGCTGCCGACCGAGCTGATGCCGCGTACCGAGTGCCTCAAGGACGTCGTCGAGCGGATGCTGCCGTACTGGTACGACTCGATCGTGCCGGACATCCTGGCGGGTCGGACGGTGCTGGTGGCGGCGCACGGGAACTCGCTGCGCGCCCTGGTCAAGCACCTGGACCAGATCAGCGACGAGGCGATCGCGAAGCTGAACATCCCGACCGGGATCCCGCTGCGCTACGACCTCGACCCGCTGCTGCGTCCGCAGACGCTGGGCGGCACCTACCTCGACGCCGAGGCGGCCAAGGCAGCCGCTGCCGCCGTGGCCAACCAGGGCCGCTGACCCGTACCCGTTTGTCAATAAGGGCCCCCTGCTATACGCGAGGCGTTAACAGGGGGCCCTTCCTTGCACCTCAGCTGGGGGTGACGGGTTCGCCGGTGATCAGATAGACCACGTGCTCGGCGCTGTTGACCGCGTGGTCGGCGAACCGTTCGTAGAAGCGGCCGAGCAGCGTGGCGTCGATGGCGGTCTCCACCCCGTACGGCCAGTCCGCGCCGAGCAGCACCCCGAACAGGCCCTTGTGCAGCTCGTCCATCGCGTCGTCGTCGCTGTCCAGCTCGGCGGCGAGGTCGGCGTCCGGGTGGGCCAGCACCTTGGCGATCTTCTCCGCCATCCGGTCGGCGATGGCCGCCATGTCGGTGAAGACCGGCCGCAGCTCCGCAGGCACGGCGGGCGAGGGATGCCGGCGCAACGCGGTCTTGGCGACGTGGTCCGCCAGGTCACCCATCCGCTCCAGGTCCGCGGCCACGTGCAGCGCCGTGATCATGGCTCGTAGGTCGGAGGCGACCGGCGCCTGACGGGCCAGCAGGTCACAGACCCGTTCCTCCACCTGCCGGTAGAGCTCGTCGATCTGGGCGTCCTGGTCGATGACGGTCTCGGCGGCCCGCCGGTCGGCGGTGAGCAGGGCCCGGGTCGCCTGTCGTAGCGCAGCCCGTACGCCCTCGGCCATCTCCACCAGCAGTTGGCTGACGGCTTGCAGTTCGGCCCGGAACTCGTCGCGCATACTCACGTCCTGTCAGGGGTTCGGTGCCGCCGGTACCGGCCGGCGATGCTTTTGCGCAGGTCGCCGCCCAAGTTAGGGCCGCTGGGAGGCTCGGAGGTGAACGCCGGTGAACTGCGCCGGACGCGAAGGTGAACTTTCCCGGAAGTGAGCGTGCTTCGTCCCGTTTTCGTCCGGTAGCTGGGGGAGCATTGACCCTACGATCACCGAGTGACGTGGGCGGTGACGGTGGGATTGGCTGTGGCGCTGGTGGCCGGGGTGGTCGCCGGGCTGTGGCTGTCCCGGGTCATCCCCGCCGCACGTCGTCCGGCCAGCTCCAACCGGAGTGGGTGGGCCGGGCTCGGGTTCGGTAAGGGGAGGCACACGATCGTCGAGGATGTGCAGGCCGGGCTCGGCCGACGAGCGATCGACTCGCTGCGCGCGGGGGTCGTGGTGCTCGACGCCGACGACGTGCCGGTGCTCGTCAACCCCGCAGCCCGGGCGTTGGGGCTGTTGCGTACCGGCGCTCGGCCGGGCTCGATCATCGCGCATCCGTTGGTCCGTACCCTGGCCGGGCAGGTCCGGCGCACCGGTGTGCGTCGCGAGATCGAGCTCGACCTGCCCCGGGGCCGCGACAACGGCGGGGAGAACCCGCTGGGCGTGCACCTGCGGGCGATGGGACTGGGCAACGGCCACGTCGCGGTGGAGGCGGTCGACGTGACCGAGTCCCACCGACTCGCCCGGGTCCGCCGGGACTTCGTGGCCAACGTCAGTCACGAGTTGAAGACGCCGATCGGTGCGCTGCAACTGCTCGCCGAGGCGCTGCTCGACGCCACCGAGCCGGCGAGTGCGGGGCCCGACCGTTCCGAGGACCTGGTTGCCGCCCGGCGCTTCGCCGAACGGATCCAGCACGAGTCGACCCGGCTGGGGCGGCTGGTGCAGGAGTTGCTGGAACTCACCCGGTTGCAGGGCGCCGAACCACAGCCGGCACCGGAACCGGTCGCGGTGGACTGGGTGATCTCCGAGGTGATCGACCGTACCCGGACCGCCGCAACCGCCCGAAGGATCACCGTTGTCGTCGAGGCGCCGCGCGGGCTGACCGTGTACGGCAGCGACAGCCAGTTGGCCACGGCGGTGGCGAATCTGGTGGAGAACGCCGTCAACTATTCGAGCGAGGGTACGACCGTCCTGGTCACCGCCCAGGCCACGCCGGAGCATGTCGAGATCGCCGTGACCGATCAGGGCATCGGCATTGCCCCCACCGACGTGGACCGGGTCTTCGAGCGGTTCTACCGGGCCGACCAGGCCCGTTCCCGCGCGACCGGCGGCACCGGGCTCGGGCTGGCGATCGTCAAACACATCGCCAGCAACCATGGCGGACGGGTGGAGGTGGCGAGCACTCTTGGTGGCGGGTCGACGTTCACTCTCCGGCTGCCCGCCCGTCCTCCGGACGACCTGCTGTCGACACTGCCGTCGGTTGGTATCGAGGCCGGTCCGGCCGAGGCCCGGCAGAGCTGAGTGCACATGGAAAGGAAACGCCGTTGAGCCGCGTACTGGTGGTCGAGGACGAGGAGTCGTTCTCCGACGCCCTGTCGTACATGCTTCGCAAGGAGGGCTTCGAGGTCTCCGTGGCCGCCACGGGCACCTCGGCGCTCACCGAGTTCGACCGGACCGGCGCCGACATCGTGCTGCTCGACCTGATGCTGCCCGAGATGTCCGGCACCGAGGTCTGTCGTCAACTGCGCCAGCGCTCGCACGTGCCGATCATCATGGTCACCGCACGGGACAGCGAGATCGACAAGGTGGTCGGCCTGGAGATCGGCGCCGACGACTACGTCACCAAGCCGTACTCGCCGCGTGAGCTGGTGGCCCGGATCCGGGCGGTGCTGCGTCGGCAGAGTCCCGAAACCGTCGAGTCGGGTACGCCGACGCTGGCCGCCGGTCCGGTCCGGATGGACATCGAGCGGCACGTGGTGACGGTCGGCGGTGCTGCGGTGCAACTGCCGCTCAAGGAGTTCGAGCTGCTGGAACTGCTGCTGCGCAACGCCGGCCGGGTGCTCACCCGAGGGCAGTTGATCGACCGCGTCTGGGGTGCCGACTACGTGGGCGACACCAAGACCCTGGACGTGCACGTCAAGCGCCTGCGTTCCAAGATCGAACCGGAGCCCTCCACGCCACGGCACATCGTCACCGTGCGCGGTCTCGGCTACAAGTTCGAGCCCTGATCCCGGCGTCCGGTCCTCAGGTCGGGTCGGCGGGGTGCGGGGCGACCATGCCCTGCCGCAGTCGCGCCGCACACAACTCGGCCAGCTTCGCGTACGCGGCGGCGCCGATGAGGGCGGTCAACTCCGGGCCGTACGACAGATACATCGGCTCGGCCCCGACGTGCGCGTCCGTGGACGAGGTGCACCACCAGTCGAGGTCGTGGCCGCCGGCGCCCCAGCCCCGGCGGTCGAACTCGGCCAGCGTGGAGACCAGCACCTTGGTGTTGTCCGGCCGCTTCACCCAGTCCTGGTCCCGGCGGATCGGCAACTGCCAGCACACATCCGGCTTGTACTCCAGCGGATGAACCCCGTCGCGCAGCGCCTGGGCGTGCAGCGCGCAGCCGCCACCGCCGGGGAAGTCCGCGTCGTTGAGGAAGACGCAGGGCCCCTCCGCGTCCCGGGTGGCGGTCCGCCGGGCCGGGTTCTTGCCGTCCACGGTGTCGTTCTCGGTCCAGTTCTTGAACCCGCGACGGAAGTGCTGCCAGGTCGCCGGGGTCAGCCGCTTCACCGCCGCCCGGACCCGCTTCTCGTCGTCGGAGTCGGTGAAGAAGGCGCCGTGCGAGCAGCAACCGTCGGCGGCCCGGCCGGCGATGATGCCGTGGCAGCCCTGACCGAAGACGCACGTCCAGCGGGAGAGCAACCAGGTGAGGTCGGCGCGCACCAGGTGCCGCTCGTCCGCCGGGTCGACGAATTCGATCCACTCGCGGGGGAAGTCCAGCGGCACCTCACGGCTGCGCGGGTCCGTCGGGTCGTCCACCAGCACGCGGAGTTCGATCTGCCCTGTCACCCGGCCCAGCGTACGCGTGGTGCGGCGGGCAGGCCGGGCAGTGACGCGAACCGGTTGCCCTAGGGTTCTCCCATGCGACTGGGTGTCCTCGACGTCGGTTCCAACACGGTGCACCTGCTGGTGGTCGACGCCCATCGCGGCGCACATCCGTGGCCGGCGCACTCCGAGAAGGCGGTGTTGCGGCTCGCCGAGCAACTCGGGCCGGACGGTGCGCTGCCCCCGGCCGGCGCGGACGCCCTGGTCGAGGCGGTCGGCGCGGCCCGCGCCTCGGCCACCGCATTCGAGGTCGACGAACTGCTCGCCTTCGCCACCTCCGCCGTACGCGACGCGGCCAACTCCGCCGAGGTGCTCGCCCGGGTCCAGGAGACCACCGGCGTACGCCTGGAGGTGCTCTCCGGTGCCGACGAGGCGCGGATGACCTTCCTCGCGGTGCGGCGGTGGTTCGGCTGGTCGGCGGGCCGACTGCTGGTGCTGGACATCGGTGGCGGCTCGCTGGAGATCGCGGCCGGTGTCGACGAGGACCCCGACGTGGCGGCCTCCCTGCCGCTCGGCGCGGGGCGGCTGACCCGGGACCGGCTCGCCGTCGATCCGCAGAGCGCGGCCCCGCCCGGCCCACAGGCGGTTGACGAGCTTCGGGAGTACGTCGACAGCCTGCTCGAACCGGTGGCCGAGCGGATGGCCGAGGTGGGCTGGGAACGTGCGGTGGCGACCTCCAAGACGTTCCGTACCCTGGCCCGGTTGGCCGGTGCCGCGCCCAGCGGCGCCGGGATCCGGACCCGTCGCCGGCTCACCCGCGCCGGGCTGCGCCAGGTGCTCGGCTTCATCCGGCACATCGCCCCCGCGCAGCTTGCCGAGTTGGAAGGGGTCAGCGCCGGGCGGGCACACCAGTTGCTGGCCGGTGCGGTCGTCGCCGAGTCGGTGATGCGGCGTCTCGGCGTCGACTCGCTGGAGATCTGCCCGTGGGCGCTGCGTGAGGGCGTGATCCTCGATCGGTTGGATCGGTTGACTCCGGAGTGATCGAAGCGCCCCTGATTGACCGGTTTGTGGAGTTCTCGTCGTATTGGCTCAATCGATGGCGGCTACCCTCGGTGGTGTGACTTCCCGCGTCCCGGTGCTTCTCTCCAGTTCCTCGGTCTTCCCTGAGCGGACCGCGGCGGCGTTTCAGCTGGCCGCCGAGCTCGGCTACGACGGGATCGAGGTGATGGTGTGGACCGACGCCGTCAGCCAGGACGTCGGTGCGCTGCGTGGCCTGGCCGAGCACTACGGCGTGCCGGTACTCTCCGTGCACGCACCCTGCCTCCTGGTGACGCAGCGGGTCTGGAGCCCGGACCCGTGGGAGCGACTGCGTCGTTCGGCCGTACTGGCCGAGGCCCTGGAGGCGCCGACCGTGGTGGTGCACCCGCCGTTCACCTGGCAGCGGGACTACGCGCGTAACTTCGCCGACGGGCTGGACAAGGTGGCCGGCGAGTTCGGCGGGATACGGATCGCGGTGGAGAACATGTACCCGGTTCGGATGGCCGGTCGGCAGTTCGTGCCGTACGCCCCCGGTTGGGATCCGACCGAGGTCGGCTACGCCTCGTACACCCTCGATCTGTCGCACTGCGCAGCCTCACACACCGACGCGCTTGGGATGGCCGACCGGATGGCTGCCGGCCTGGCGCACGTGCATCTCGGTGACGGCACCGGCGAGGGGCGGGACGAGCACCTGGTGCCCGGCCGAGGCGGTCAACCCTGCGCCGAACTGCTGCGTTCGCTGGCCGGCCGGGGCTTCACCGGATCGGTCGCGGTGGAGGTGACCACCCGGGGCGCGAAGAGTCGGCAGGTCCGCGAGGCGGACCTGCGCCAGTCCCTCGCCTTCGCCCGCGAGCATCTCAGCGCCGCGTCGGTCGACGCCTGAGCGTACGGTCGCCGTTCGACGCCTGAGCGTGTCGGTCGATGCCGGTGTGGGTGGTTGTCGGGACGACGCCGGAGTGGGTCAGGACACGGGCGCCAGTGGATCGGTCTGCGCCGGCACGGCGGCGCGCTTGCGGGCCCGGTGCGCGGCCACGTGGGAGCGGGTGGCGCAACGCTCCGAGCAGAACCGCCGGCAGCAGTTCGACGACGTGTCCAGGTAGACGTTGCCGCAGCGGTCGTCCGCGCAGACACCGAAGCGGGCGCTGCCGTACTCGCAGAGCCAGACCGACAGCCCCCACACCGCGCCGGCGAGGAATTCCGAACTCACCGAGGCCCCGCGACTGGTCACGTGCATGTGCCAGTCGCTGGAGTCGTGACCCGAGATACGCGGTTGCACCGGGAACGCCTCCAGCAGGGAGTTCAACTCGGCCACCGCCTCGGCATCGCGCCCGGACGTGCCGTACTCGAAGATGTCGCGCAACCGCTTCTGCGCCCGCCGGAAGACCGCCAGGTCGCGTTCCGCGACCTCGTCGCGCATCCACGCGTTCTCGTCGGGGAAGATGGCCCGCAGGTCGTCGAGGCCGTCCAGTCGGGTGTTGACAAGGTCAACTCCGGTCCGGGCGTACGCGTCGAAGTTCACCCCACCAACGGTAGACGACTCATCCGCCGCGCGGCGCGTCGATGTAGTGCGGCAGGAACCGCGCATAGCCGTCAGTGATCAGGCTCGCGCTCTCCCGCAGCCCGGCACCGGCCGACTCGCCATCGACGATCCAGCTGCCCAGCACCAGCCGACTGCCGGCGAATTCGGGCAGCGCCCGGAACTCCTGATAGCAGAAGCCTTCCTCACCGTAGTCGCCCGGATTGCTGATTTCACCGGCGGAGGTGACGATCCGTACCGCCGCGCCTTCCCGGCCGAGCAGCGGCTTGGCGACGTACTCCGGCATGCCGCGCGGCGAGTCGAGGTACGCCGGCAGCAGCAGCTCATGGTCCGGGTACAACTCCCAGAGCACCGCCAGCAACGCCTTGTTGGACAGCAGCAGCTTCCACGCCGGCTCGATCCAGGTCGTCGGGGTGCCCGGCTCCAGCGCCAGCGGCCCGTACGGCTCAGCGAGCATCCACTCCCAGGGATACAGCTTGAAACAGGTGGTGATCGGCTGGTCGGCGCTGTCGACGAAGCGGCGGCCGTCCCAACCGATGTCCTGGACCGGCAGCAGCTCGACATCCAGCCCGGCCTGGCGGGCCGCCTCAGCCAGGTAGCCGGCGGTCATGTGGTCCTCGCCGGACTCCTCCTCGTTCGACCAGACCACGTGTACCCGCCGGTCGTGCAGGCCGGCACCGATCTTCGCCCAGGCGCCGACGAGCCGCTCGTGCAGGCTGTTCCACTGGTCCAGCGCCGGCCGGGTGTGCTCCAGCCAGTACCACTGGATGATGCTCGCCTCGACCAGTGCGGTCGGGGTGTCGGCGTTGTACTCCAGCAGTTTCGGTGGCCAGCTGCCGTCGTACCAGAGATCGAATCGTCCGTAGAGCGTGGGCGGGGCCTCCCGCAGCGATCGGGCGACCGCCTCGGCCGCCCAGCCGGGGATGCCGAACTCGGCGTACCGGTTGCGAGCCACCACGTGCTCGGCGGCGGCCACCGACATCCGGTGCAACTCCTCGGTGGCCTCCTCCAGCCGCAGCACCTCCTCCAGATCGAAGGCGTAGGCGGCGGTCTCGTCCCAGTACGACATCACCCCGCCGTCGGGCAGCTCGGTGTCCACGTACACCAGGCCCTGGGCACGGATGGTGGCATCCCAGTCGGGGCGCGGGTCGACCCGCTCGCGGCGCACCTCAGCCCCCGCAGGATGCCTGGTGGGATCCGAAGCCACCGCGCTCGGGCACGGCCGAGGCCACCGGCTCCGATACCAGGCGGCCGACGCCCATCTCGGGCGCGGACGGCGGAGTCCGCAACGCCATCGCCACGGTGTCACCGCCCCCACCGGGACCCATCGCGCAGTCGTCATCGTCGTCGTCGGAGGTCATGTTGCAGCCGGAGAGGGCGAGCGCCAATGCGGTGAGGGCACCAAGCTGCACGGAGGCCGAACGGAGGCGGCGTCGGGGGTGTTGTTTCACGCCATCGTTGTAACCGATGAACGCCAGGCTCGCCGCCCCGGGCTACCAACACGCTGCTGGTGTAAGGAAGGGCCCCTTATTAACGCCTGCGGTATAGAAGGGTTCCCTTCTCACATCCAAGTGTTAAAAAGGGGCCCTTCCTTACATCGCGGGCGGGGTGGGCCGGGGCAGCGCTTGCGGGGCGGGGTGGGCGTTACGCTCGGCTCATGCTCCGTTCCGTCATTCTCGCCGCCTCCCGGTCATCCCGGGTCGAGCGGCTCGTCGCGACGGCCCCGTTCTCCCGGGACGTCGTGCGTCGGTTCGTCGCCGGCGCGCAGACCGACGACGCGTTGCGCGTGACCCGCGAACTCGTCGACGGTGGCGTCACGGTCACACTTGACCACCTGGGCGAAGACACCGTCACCCCCGAACAGGCCACCACCGTCCGGGACGAATACCTCACCCTGCTGCGGCGGCTCGCCGAGGCGGGGCTGACGCCCGCAGCCGAGGTGAGCGTCAAGCTTTCGGCGCTGGGCCAGGCTTTCGACGAGCAGTTGGCTTACGACAACGCCCGGGCGATCTGTGCCGCCGCCGACGCCGCGCGGACCACGGTCACCCTGGACATGGAGGATCACACCACCACCGACTCGACCCTCGACATCCTGGCCAAGCTGCGCAAGGACCACCCGTCGACCGGGGCGGTGTTGCAGGCGTACCTGCGGCGCACCGAGTCGGACTGCCGCGACCTGGCCACGGCCGGATCCCGGGTGCGGTTGTGCAAGGGGGCGTACAAGGAGCCCGAGTCGGTGGCCTACCAGTCGGCCCGTGAGGTGGACAAGTCCTACGTCCGTTGCCTGAACATCCTGATGTCTGGCGACGGCTATCCGATGCTGGCCACCCACGATCCGCGACTGATCTCCATCGGCGAGGACCGGGCCCGCTGGTTCGACCGCGCTCCGGACAGTTTCGAGTTCCAGATGCTCTACGGCATCCGGCCCGAGGAACAGGACCGGCTGGTCGGCGAGGGCTACACGGTGCGCACCTACGTGCCGTACGGCGACGACTGGTACGGCTACCTGATGCGCCGGCTCGCCGAGCGCCCCGCCAACCTCGCCTTCTTCGCCCGGGCCCTGGCCTCACGCAAGTAATCGCCCCCCGCCCGCACGCGAGTAGTCGACGTCTGGCCTTGCGTAAGTAGTCGCCGCCCGGCGTCGCGCGAGGCTGCCGGTTGGCATGCCCACCGACCGGGCGCCGGGAAGCTCCGCCGGACCCGGTCTCGATGCCGCCTTGACGCGTTTGGCTAATGGCATTAGCCTTGCGGCTATGAACACTAGCTTTACCGAGCGTGGCGGCGGACGGATCGCGTACGAGGTGCACGGGCAGGGGCCGTTGGTGGTGCTCGCGCACGGCATGGGGGAGAACCGCCACTCCTACCGGCACCTGATCCCGCTCCTGGTAACGGCGGGCTACCGGGTGGCCTCGGTCGACGTACGGGGTCACGGCGACTCCACCACCGGCTGGGCGACGTACGCCCCGGCCGAGGTGGGGCGCGATCTGCTGGCGGTGGTCCGTGACCTCGGCGGTCGGCCGGCCACCCTGGTCGGCAACTCCTCCAGTGCCGCGGCCGTGGTCTTCGCCGCCGCCGAGGCGCCGGACCTGGTCAGCGGGATCGTGCTGGTGGGTGCCTTCGTCGCGCAGCCGAAGCTCAACCCCTTCATGCGGCTCGGCGTGTGGGCGGTGGTCCGCAGTCCCCGACTGTTCGGCATGTTCCACCGCACCCTGTTCCCGGTCCACCGGCCGCCGGACGACGCCGAGTACCGCAAGAGCCTGGTGGCCGCGCTGCGCCGGCCGGGCCGGATGCTGCCGGCCCGCGAAGTGGCTGCCCCGGTGGACCCGCACTGGACCACCCTCGCCCCGCAGGTAAGCCAGCCGGTGCTGGTGCTGATGGGCACGAAGGACCCGGACTTCCCCGACCCCGGTGCCGAGGCCCGGGCCGCCCGGCGACTCTTCCCGCTCGCCGAGGCGCGGATGGTCACCGACGCCGGGCACTACCCGCACGCTGACCGGCCCGAGGCGATGGCCGCCGAGCTGACCAGCTTCCTGGCGGTGACCGATCGTGCCTAGGGCCGGACTCAACCCGCAGGTCGTGGTGCGCGAGGCGGCCTTGCTGGCCGACGAGGTCGGTTACCAGAAGCTCACCCTCGCCGCGCTGGCGAACCGGCTCGGTGTGGCGTTGCCCAGCCTCTACAAGCACATCAAGGGCGCCGACGCGTTGGCGCAGCAGCTCTCCGCGCTGGCCACCGCCGAACTCGCCGAGGAGATGACCACGGCCGCCGCCGGCCGCAGCGGCCAGGATGCCCTGCGGGCCGTCGCCACCGCCTACCGGTCGTACGCGCGCCGGCATCCCGGCCGCTACCCGGCCGCGCAGCGGGTGCCGGATCCGACTGATCCGGCGCATGTGGCCGCCGGTCAGCGCGCGGTCGACGTCGTCTACGCCATCCTGCGCGGGTACGGCATCGAGGGCGACAGCGCGGTCGACGGGGTGCGCATGTTCCGGGCCGCCGTGCACGGTTTCGTCGCCTTGGAGGCGGCCGGCGACTTCGGCCTGCCTCGCGAGGTCGACCGTTCCTTCGACCAGATGATCGTGGCCCTCAGCGTTGCCTTCGCCGCCTGGCCGGGTGGTGCCGACGTCGACTGATCAGCCGACTCGCGGAATGCCGGCGGCAGGAACCTACTTCCACGCCGCGCCTCGGGACCGTACCCTGCGCCGGTGACTCACGGGGGGCCTGCGGCCGACGACCAACTGTTCCCGAGCTACCCGACACCGACGGACGCGACGTCCACCGGGATGCCGGCCGTCGTGCCGCCCGCGAGGCACGTCGCGCCGCCGGCTCGGCGTCGGCGCTGGCCGCTGTGGGCTGGGCTCGTCGCGGTCGTGCTGGTGTTGAGCTGTGGCGTGCCGGCGGTGCTGTTGGCCGACGGGTTTCGCGATGCCAGGGGCGGCGTGGCCGCCCCGAGCGCCTCGCCGAGCGAGAATCCGACCACTTTGGCCGCCCGGCAGGTCGCGGAGCGGATCAAGGCGCAGTTGGACAAGCAGTCGGCTGCGCTGCTCGGCGGGGACCGGGCCGGGTTCCTGGAGATCGCCCGGCCTGCCGTACACAAGGATCTGCGTCGCCGGTACGCGGCGTTGCGGGCGTTGCGGGTCACCCGCTGGGAGGGGCACCCGAGCGGCCTGCCCACCACGGCCGGGCGGGCCGGGGAATGGCGCCTACAGGTCGAGTTCCGGTACTGCTTCGTGCTGCCGGAATGCCAGACGAGCCCGGTGGTCGTCGAGACCCGATGGCGCGACGGGGCACAGCCCCGCCTGCTCGCGCTGGGCAGGTCGAAGACCTCGCCGTACGTCATCGGGCGGATGAACGGGCAGCCGGGCAACCTGCCGTGGGAACTGAACGACCTGGTCAGCGCGGTCGGTAAGCGCACGATGGTGGCCACCACACCGGCGTACCGGCATCGGCTGCCGGGTCTGTTGAAGCGGGCCGAGGCGGCGGCGAAGGTGGCCGACACGTACGTGGTGACCGGTCGGGCACCCGACCGGTACCGGATCTTCTACGCCGGGCCGAAGGAGTGGAAGCGCTGGTACGGCGGCGAGCAGCCGTCCTGGGGCGCCGGGTACGCCATCAACGTCGGCGGTGGCCACTACGAGATCGTGCTCGGGCCCGACAGCTTGAACTACGGCCCCCATGTGGAGGAACTTCTCCGGCACGAACTGACCCACGCCGCCTCCCTGCCCGAGAAGGACTACACCGACGAGTCGACGTGGTGGCTGACCGAGGGCTTGGCCGAGCATGCGGGGGCCGACGGGCAACCGGTCGGCCGGTACGACGGCCTAAGCGAGACCCGGCGGTTCGTCCGGGGCGACTGGAACGGCAAGCTGGAAAGCGTCATGCCGGACCACGACACCGCCGAGGGACGGGTGGCCGGCAGTTACGGCATCGCCTATCTCGCCGTCCGGTATCTCGTCGACCGCTTCGGGGAGGAGCGGGTGCTCGCCTTCGTCAAGGCAGTGGTGCACGACCTGCGCATACCCGCACAGACCAGTGAGGAGTTCTTCGACGAGAAGTGGGCCACCCTGCACAAGGCGGCGGTGGCGTACATCCGTTCGGCCGTGCGCTGACCGGGCGAGGCGGTTCTCCGGCTGTTCGAATTGAGCTCGTAGCATGAGCCGGTGCGCCGCCTCGACTCGCCGCGGCTGCTCGCAGTCACGCGGCCCCGCCTGTTCACCGCCCTGCTCGCCGTCACCGTCCTGACCTTCACCAGCGCCGCCTCCTGCGACGGCGACGAGCCGCCGATCGCGTTGGCCTCGGCCGTGCGGGCTCCGGTGACGGAGGAGATCGACGCCCCGGCCACGGTCGTCGCCCGGGCGGCAGCCACCCTCACCGCCCCCGCCGACGGGACGCTGCGCAGCCTCCGGGTCGAGCCGGGGCAGCGAGTCAAGCGCGGCCAGGTGCTGGCCGTGGTCGACTCGCCGTCGGCGCGGCAGCGCCTGCGGCAGGCCCGCGCGGCGCTCGACGCCGCCAAGCGAGCCGGTGGCGGTGGTGGCGGCAACCTCGCCGGGTCGCTGCGGGGCACCGACCGGGCCGCCGCGCAGGCGCACGCCGCCGCCCGCGCCGCCGCCGGGAAGATCAGCGATCCGAAGTTGCGCAAGGCACTGCTCGCGCAGGTCGAGTCCGCGCAGCGGCAGTACGACGCCGCCGCGCGGACTGCCGACCGTGCGGTACGCGAGGTGCAGCGCGGCGTACGCAGCCTCAATTCCGCCGTCGGCGCGCTGGCCACCGCCCAACGCCTCCAGGCACAGCAGGCGTACGACCTGGCCAAGGCGACCGTCGACGCGTTGACCCTGCGGGCACCGATCGCGGGCGTCGTGCAACCGGGCGGGGTCAGCTCCGGTGGTGGTCCGGCGAGTGCCCTGGCCGGGCTGCTCGACGCCGCAGGCGGAATGCCGGGCGGGATCGACCCCGGCACGCTCGGCGCCCCCGCCGCCGGTCCGCCTGCGGGGGTGGACACGGCGGTTCCGGTGGGTGGTCGGGTCACCGCCGGCACTGCGGTGCTGACCGTGGTGGACACCGGCGAACTGGGTCTGCTGGCCGAGGTGGACGAGACCGACGTGCTGCTGGTCCAGGTCGGCCTCACCGGCGCGGTCGAGTTGGACGCGGTCCCCGGCGCGAGCTACCCGGCGACCGTCCGTTCGATCGACGTGCTGCCCAGCACCTCGGCCCGGGGCGGAGTCAGCTACCGGGTCCGGCTCTCGCTCGGGGCGGGTCGGTTCGGCGAGGCGGAACCGGCACCGACCCCGCGACCCGGGATGAACGCGGTGCTGCGGTTGCAGGTCCGTGAGGCGACGGACGCGGTGACCGTACCCGCCTCCGCGGTCTTCTCCGCCGACGGACGGGACACCGTCTGGGTGGTACGCGACGGACGGGTGGGGCGGGCCGCGGTCACCGTCGGGGTGCAGGGCCAGGACCTGGTGCAGATCGTCGACGGAGTGCAGCCGGGCGACCGGGTGGTGGTTCGCGGCACCGACCAGGTGCGCGACGGCCAGGAGGTCGGGTGAGGGTAGGCGCCGGCCGGGACCGGGACGGCTCGGCGGCAGCCCCGGCCATCGAGGCGGTCGAGGTGTCCCGGACATACCAGTTGGACGGGGTCTCCGTACCGGCCCTGCGCGGTGTGTCGTTGACCGTCGCGGCCGGCGACTACGTGGCGTTGATCGGGCCGTCCGGGTCCGGCAAGTCGACCCTCATGCATCTGCTCGGTGGCCTCGACCGGCCGACCGGTGGCCGGCTGGTGATCGGCGGACGGGAGGTGGGCGCGCTGTCCGCGCCCGAGTTGGCCCGACTGCGCAACGAGACCATCGGCTTCGTCTTCCAGGCGTTCCACCTGCTGCCGCGTACCACGGCGGTGGACAACGTGGCGCTGCCGCTGGTGTACCGGGGAGTGGGCGCCCGCCAGCGGCGTGAGCGGGCCGCCGCGATGCTCGGCCGGGTCGGCCTGGGACACCGCCTGGACCACCGGCCCAACCAGCTCTCCGGCGGCGAGCAGCAGCGGGTGGCGATCGCCCGCGCGCTGGTCACCGATCCGACCGTGCTGCTCGCCGACGAGCCGACCGGCAACCTGGACAGCACCACCGGCGCCGCCGTGCTGGAACTGTTGGAACGGCTCAACGCCGAGTCGGGGGTGGCGTTGGTGATGGTCACCCACGACGCGGAGGTCGCCGCCCGGGCCCGCCGTCGGATCACGATGCGCGACGGCATCGTCGTGGCGGACAGCGCCCAGGATCCGCTCGCCGGCAGCGCCGGCTTCGACGAACCCGGCGCGGGTGGACTCGGCACGGCCGGCGCGGGTGGGCCCGGCGCGGCTGGCACGGGCGGGGTCGGGTCGTGAGGCTGGCCGAGGCGTGGCGGGTGGCGGCGGACGCGCTGCGGGCGAACCGGATGCGCAGCCTGCTGACCATGCTCGGAGTGATCATCGGAGTCGCCTCCGTGGTGCTGCTGGTGGCGATCGGCACCGGCACCAAACAGACCGTCGAACAGCAGGTCGAAGGGCTGGGCTCCAACCTGCTGCTGGTCGTACCGGGGCGGCTTGACGTGGGCTCGGCCCCGGCGGTCTCCCCGCTGACCTTGCAGGACGTGGACGCCGTCGGTCGAGTGGTCGGTGACCCTGCCCGGGTCGCCGTGACGGTCGCCTCGGGTGCGACCGTCCGCGCCGGCAGCCGGCAGGACTTCACCACCGTGCAGGGGGTGCTGGAGACCACCCCGACGGTCTTCGCCCGGGATCTGGCCCGGGGCCGCTACCTGACCCGGTCCGACGTGGACACCGGCCGTCGGGTCGCCGTCCTCGGTGACTCGGTCGCCCGGATCCTGTTCCCCGACCGGGAGGCCGTCGGTCAGCAGGTCAACGTCGCCGGGGTGCGGTTCCGGGTGATCGGGGTGTTCACTCCGCTCGGGCAGAGCCTCGGCGTCGACCGGGACGACGAGGTGCACATCCCGGTGACGGCGGCGCAACGGTTGTACGGCACCCAGCGGGTGGACGCGATCGCGGTACGGGCGCCGGACCGGGAACGAATCGACGAACTCGGCCAGCGGATCGTCGCCGAGTTGAACGGTCGGCACCCGGGTACCGAGTTCAGTGCCGTCACCCAGGAGCAGATCCTCGGCGTACTCGGCGACATCCTTGGCATCCTGACCGGCGTCCTGGCCGCCATCGCCGGCATCTCGCTGCTGGTAGGTGGGGTGGGAGTCTCCAACATCATGCTCGTCTCGGTACGCGAGCGGACCAGGGAGATCGGCCTGCGCAAGGCGGTCGGTGCCCGGCCTCGGGACATCGGCGTGCAGTTCCTGCTGGAGGCGGTGCTGCTGACCTCGATCGGCGGGCTGACCGGGATGGCCCTGGGGGTGGGTGGGGCACTGCTGGTGGCCGCGGTCTCGCCCATCCCGGCGGCGGTGACCTGGTGGTCGCTGGCGCTGGCCTTCGGCGTCTCGGCGGCGGTGGGGATCGTCTTCGGGGTGGTGCCCGCCCAGCGGGCCGGTCGCCTCGACCCGGTGGTCGCACTGCGCGCAGAGTGACATCGACGGCACCGGTGGCCGAAGATGGTCGGGTGGGCGATTCGAGCGCATGCCACCCGACCAGGGGTTTTTCGCGATCGAGCCGGTTCCGGATCGTGATCAGTTGCAGGAAGGGATCGCGCCGGTCACAGCCGTCCCGCTACCGTACTGATAACACGCGCGTCGCCGGCCGCGCGGGAGGACCCGTGGGGCGGCACGCGCCGGGCATGGGATGGGTCGGGTGAGCCATGGCCGGGTCACCGTCCGACGGTCGGTTGTCGGATGTCAAGTTCCTGACCGTCGCCGAAGTGGCGACCGTCATGCGGGTGTCGAAGATGACGGTCTACCGTCTCGTGCACAGTGGTGAGTTGGCCGCTGTGCGGGTCGGCAGGTCGTTCCGGGTGCCGGAGCACGCGGTGCACGAATACCTGCGCGGTGCCTTCCAGGAGACCGCCTGATCCGGGTGTCATGTCGATCGGATAGGCCCGCGTAACGGGCATCGACCGGGGGCGCGTTGGTCCGGTTGACGTGGTCCCGCTACGCTGGACTGCGATCGTGACCGCTGGTGCGCCCCGCCGCCCACCCCGCCGGTCCGGTCCCGTTGTCCGTAAGCGGTCGCCGACGTCACCAGTTCGTGGCGTCATACCGGTCGCGCCGCACGTTGCATCGAAAGGCTTTCGTATGGGCTCGGTGGTCAAGAAGCGCCGCAAGCGCATGGCTAAGAAGAAGCACCGCAAGCTGCTGCGCAAGACCCGCGTCCAGCGTCGCCGTCTCGGCAAGTGACTGATGCCGGGCGTTGACCCGGCATTCGTCGCTTGCCAACTGTCGACCCTCGGAGGCTCAGGTGATCAGGCCGTGGCTGCCCCGGCTCGGTCCCAACCGTCGGGGTAGGTGCGAGACATGACCCCCGGTGGCTCATCGAGCCTCCCGGGGGTTGTCGTCGTGACCGGGGTCAGTCGCTACCTCGGCGCCCACGTCGCCGCCCGGCTGGCTGCCGACCCGCGCATCGAGCGGGTAATCGGCATCGACCTGCCCGACCCGAGTCCGGAGGTTGCCGGCCTGCTGGAGCAGGTCGAACGGATTCGTGTCGACGCCGGCTCGGTCGGTGGGCTCCTCGCCGACCTGGACGTCGACACGGTTGTGCATCTGGCCCTGGTCAGCGCCCCGGATCAGCAGCAGGGCGGCCGGTCGGCGATGAAGGAACAGAACGTCATCGGCACCATGCAGCTGCTCGCCGCCTGCCAACGGGCACCTCGGCTCCGCAAGCTCGTGGTCCGCTCCTCGACTGCGGCGTACGGCGCCTCGTTCCGGGACCCCGCCGTCTTCACCGAGGAGACCGAGCCGCGTGAGGTGCCGCGCGGCGGCTTCGGCCGGGACATCCTCGACATCGAGGGATACGTTCGGGGCTTCCGCCGGCGGCGGTCCGACGTCACGGCCACCGTGCTGCGGTTCGCCCCGTTCATCGGCTCGACGGCCAACACCACGCTGACCCGCTACTTCTCGCTGCCGGTGGTGCCCACCATCCTCGGCCGGGATGCCCGGTTGCAGTTCCTGCACTTCGATGACGCGCTTGAGGTGGTACACCGTTCGGTCACCGAGGACCACCCGGGCACGTACAACGTCGCCGGGCCCGGGGTGCTCTCGCTGTCCCAGGCGATCCGCCGGGCCGGCCGGGTGGCCGTACCGATGCTGGAGCCGGGCCTGTCGGGTGCCGCGGCGCTCGCCCGGAGCATGGGACTCGGTCGTTACGGCCTCGACCAGGTCGACCTCCTCGTGCACGGCCGGGTGGTGGACACCACCCGCCTGGAGCGCGAGTACGGCTTCACGCCCCGATCCACTGCCGCCGCGTTCGACGACTTCATCCGCGCCCACCACGGTCGGTCCGTGGTGACGCGCGAGCAGTTGGTCGCCGCCGAGCAACTCGTGCTCGATCAGATCCGCCGGGTACGGGCGGCTGCGCGGGAGCAGTCGTGAGGGAGCCGGAGATGGGCAGCGACGAGGCGCGTGCCGACAACGGGCAGGCGGCGCGGCCGGAGAACGCTCCGGCTCGGCTCAACGGGCAGCGACCGGTGGCAGCGGGCCAGGTCGGTCGGGCCGCTCAGCCACCCGAGCCGGCTGCGCCGGCCGTACCGGACCGACCCGGCGACGTATGGGATCAGCGGATCGCCGGCGGGCTGGCGTTCCTTCGACGGCGACTGGCCGGCGACTACGAGGTGGACGAGTTCGGCTTCGACCCGGAGCTGACCGAGGCGGTGTTCCATCCGCTGCTGCGGCGGCTCTACCGGGACTGGTTCCGTACCGAGGTGACCGGGCTTGCGAACGTACCCGCCGACGGGGCGGGACTGGTGGTCGGCAACCACTCCGGCACCGTGGCACTGGACGCGTTGATCCTCTCCACCGCCCTGCACCACGAGCACCCCGCCCACCGTTACCTGCGCCTGCTCGGTGCCGACCTGGTCTTCCGGATGCCGGTGGTCTCCGAGATCGCCCGCAAGACCGGAGGCACCGTGGCCTGCAACCCGGACGCCGAGCGGCTGCTGCGCGGCGGCGAGCTGGTGGGTGTCTTCCCCGAGGGCTTCAAGGGCGTCGGCAAGCTGTACGCGGAGCGCTACAAGCTGCAACGCTTCGGCCGAGGCGGCTTCGTCTCGGCGGCGCTGCGTACCGGCACCCCGATCATTCCGGTCGCGATCGTCGGCGGCGAGGAGATCTATCCGATGCTCGCCGACATCAAGCCCCTCGCCCGGCTGCTCAAGCTGCCCTACTTCCCGGTGACGCCGACCTTTCCCTGGCTCGGGCCGCTGGGCATGGTGCCGTTGCCGAGCAAGTGGCTGATCGAGTTCTGCCCGCCGATCCCCACGGCGCACCTGGTCGACTCCGCAGACGACCCGCTGGTCGTGTTCAACCTCGCCGACCAGGTGCGCGAGACCATCCAGCAGACGCTGCACGAACTCCTCGAACGACGCCCCGACCCGTTCGGCCCCTAGCCGGCTGCTGATCGGTGGCACCGACACCGGGCCTCAGCGTGCCGCGCGCCGTTCCTCGGCCGTACCGCCACCACGGCGGCGGCGCTGCAACGCCACACCGGCCGTGACCGCTCCCGCCACCAGGCTGGCGGCGGCGGTGGACGGAACAGCGATCTTGACAGCGCGGCGGCCGGTGCGGAAGTCGCGTACCTCCCAGCCGTGCTGGCGTGCCGCACGCAGCAGGGCGGCATCCGGGTTGACCGCCACCGCCCGGCCCACCGCGGACAGCATCGGCAGGTCGTTCGCCGAGTCGCTGTAGGCGGCGCAACGGCCCAGGTCCAGCCCTTCCACCGCCGCGAGCGCGGTGATCGCCTCGGCCTTGACCGGCCCGTGCATGAGGTCACCGACCAACCGGCCGGTGTACGCCCCGTCGACCACCTCGGCGACGGTGCCGACCGCGCCGGTCAGGTTGAGCCGAGCGGCGATCACCCGGCCGATCTCCACGGGGGCGGCGCTGACCAGCCAGACCCGCTCACCGGCGTCGAGGTGGCCCTGCGCCAGCCGTCGGGTCCCCGCCCAGATCCGGGGTGCCATCAGCTCGTCGAAGATCTCCTCCGCGAGGCGTTCGATGTCGTCGACGCGCCAACCCTCGATGAAGGCCAGGGCGGCATCCTTGGCCTGTGACATGTCTCCGGCGTGCTCCCGGGCGAGTAGCCGGAAACGTAGCTGTTGCCAGGCGAACCGGGCCAGATCGGCGGTGGTGAAGTAGTTGCGTGCGGCGAGGCCGCGAGCGAACCAGTAGATGGAGGCGCCCTGCATCATCGTGTTGTCCACGTCGAAGAAGGCTGCGGCGCATGGATCCGGCGCGATCGGGGGAGCCGGCTCGGTCTGGGCCCAACCTGTGGTGTGCCCGTGCACATCGGTGCTGACGGTCACCTTCCGGCTGCGCGCCACCCGTTCCCCCTCACCTCGCCCGCATCTGCTGCCCTCCGCGAGGGTAGCCGCCGCCCGGCCTGCCGACCTGGCCGGCGAGCCGGTCGGGACCTGTCACACACCGCTCAGGCGCAGGTGCCGGGGAGAGGGCCGAGGCTGTCGCTGGCGGAGCCGACCGGCTGGCCGCAGGCGATCGTCGCGCGCAGGGCGTCGGCACGTTCGGTGACCGACTCCAACAGGAGCAGCGACTGGGCGGTCCGCTCCCGGTCGGTACGGGAGCCGCTGTCCATCAGCGCGTTGAGAGCCCGGCGTTGCCGGATGAGGAAGGCGTCGACCGCTTCGAGCGCCGCCGCGTCCGATCGCTGCGCCGCAGCACCGGTCAGCAGACGTACGCCCTGCCGGGTGTCGGCGTCCATGTCGTCGAGCACCGTGCCGTACCCGGACCGGTTGCCGTGCAGGGCGGACGCCTCGACCAACCGGGTACGGGCGAAGTCGAGGAAGAGTTGACCACGGCTGATCTCGGAACTGGCGAGCGCGAGTTGGGCCCGCTCGGTGCCGCGCTTCATGCCGTACAGCGCGTCGCCGGGAACCGCGTTCTCGCTGGCGGCCGAGATGCCGGAGACGGCGATCGCGCCGGCCGCGATGCCGACCAGGATGGCACCCCGGGCGCGGGCGCGGCGCGCGGTGACGGCCGGTAGCAGTGCGGCCCGGTTGTTGCTGACCTTCTCGGTCGGGGCCGGGGCAGCGATGCCCTCGCGCTCGGCGGTGGCCAGCAACATGGCCCGCAGGCCGGTCCGGAACTCCGGATCCACCTCGGGCGCGGGCGGGTTGGCGCCCAGTTGCCGGCCGAGCCCGACCAGCGGCGTGAGCTGGTCGTCGATCCGGGAGCGGACGTGATGGCGTCGGCCACCGTTCGCTTCGTCGAGAAGCTGCGCGAAGCGCTCGGCGCGCCGACGGGAGAAGAGGGCGTTGTCCACCGCGGCACCTCCTCTCGCTGGGCGCGGCCGGTCGGCCGCGATCACCGCCAGCGACCGATGACCGCGTGACACCACGGCGGACGCCGTTGGCGTCGTTGCCCGTCGTCCGTAGCCCGGGGCCGGGCTGTCACCGGTCGCACCCGGAGAAACGCGCCGTGCCGGGATCGGGTTACGGGCCAGCCGGAGTCGGAAATCACCCAAAGTGATCGCGCTGAGTGCCCGGTCGGGACACGCAACAGTTGGCGCCCCCGGGCGTTACGGCTGGAAACCGTCGGGCAGCAGCCGGGCCAGGGCGCGGACCGCACGGTACTGGAGGGCCTTGATCGCGCCCTCGTTCTTGCCCATCGCCCGAGCCGTCTCGGCCACCGAGAAGCCTTGCAGGAAGCGGAGCACGATGCACTCCTGCTGCTCGGGGTTGAGTCGTTTGACGGCGGTCAGCAGGGCGACGTTGGTGATGTGTTCCACCACGGCAGCCTCCGGGCTGCCCTCCGGGCCACGATCCTCGCGGTCGGCGTCGAGTACGTCACCGGTGGTCACCTCCAACCGGTAGCGGCCTGACTTGAAGTGGTCGGCGACCAGGTTGCGGGCAATGGTGACCAGCCAGGCGCCGAGGTCACGGCCCTGCCAGGTGAAACTGCCGATGCGTTTGAGTGCCCGCAGGAACGTGTCGGAGGTGAGGTCCTCGGCGAGTTGCCGGTTGCCGACCCGGAAGTAGACGAAGCGGAACACGGTGTCGACATAGCGGTCGTAGATCAGCCCGAACGCCTCCGCCTCACCTGCCTGGGCGCGTTCGACCAGGGTCCACACCTCGGTGGCCGGATCGGACGGGTCCGGGCGGCTCGGGTAGCCGGTGGAGGTGCCGGCCGAGCTGGTGACCGCAGGGATCACCGCAGTCTCGGCCGCCGGCAGGTCGGTGACCGGCGCGTCACCGCCGCTGCGCCGGGCCTGGGCCGGCATGGTCGGTCGGCTCGGGGTGGCTACTCCGCCGCCGGCCGGCTTCGCATTTGCGCCCGGCACCGCTGGTCGGTGTGGTGGCTCGTTCTGATGTGGCCGGTTACCGACCCGACGCGCGGTGCTTTCACTCCGGCCGGCCAGGTTGCCCGTCGCGTTCTGCGGGGCATGGGCGGTCCCGCGTTCGTTGACCGGGATCCGCCCGGCCGGACCGGTCAGACCCGCCGGACGGTGCGTGAAGCCGAAGGTGGTCATCGGGCCACCTCCGTTCCAGCACCGGCGAGGGCGCCGACGGCGGCCGGTTGACCGGCCAGATCACCGCCGGGCAGGGCGGCTCCGGGGTGTGCCGACTGGCGGCAGTTCCCCTTGAGGTGCTGGTCCAATGCGCTGACGGGCACGGGGGCCTCCTCGGGCTGAGGGGTGTCGACTCACGGCAAATGGGGTGAGCCGACCCGAGTGATGATAGGGCCAACGTCACCCGCGCGTGGCAAGTCCGTTACACAGGGCCGAAGTATTTCCCGACGTGTCGCACCGCTGCCGGACCGGTTGTCCGTCGAGTGTGGTTGACAATCGCCTGTCCACCTGATCCGCGATAGATGCGCAGGTCAGAAGGATGGCGCAGGCTGTCGTGGAGGGTCCTCGCGGCTCCGACGCGGCCGGTGCGCGTACCGGCCGGCAGGGCGGCGGCGGTAGCTTGCGCCGTACCCTCGGTGACGTCGGCCGAGTTCCGTCGACGGGACTGCGGCGCTGGTGTGGGCGCCGCGTCGTCGTCGCCCGATCAAGCGGCAGGCCGCGAGACGTGGCCAGCCGGGTCGTGGAGTTGGCCGCCCACTCGCGCGTAACCTGGCGAGGTTCAAGTGCCCGACCGGCGTCGAGCTTGTCGACGTGTCGCCGCGTTCGACGATCGGGAAGGTACGCAAGACGTTTGCTCCGGCCACGGCCGGAGGCGCAGGATCGGGCGCGGCCTTGGTGCCGCCCGAGTCCGGGACCGACCAGCCGGCACCACCCGGCACGACGGAGGAGACCGATGCGTGAGCCCCGCCTGACCCTGATCACCCGACCCGGCTGCCACCTGTGCGAGGACGCCAAGGCGGCGCTCGACCGGGTGGTCGCGGTCACCGGCGACCGGTGGACCGAGCGGGACGTCAGCGGTGACATCGAGTTGGAGCGCGAGTACGGCGACCGGCTGCCGGTGGTGCTGCTCGACGGCAAGGAGCACGGCTATTGGCGGGTCGAGGAGGAACGGCTGCTGCGCGACCTGACCACACCGCAGCTCTAGTGCGGTTCGGCGCGACGGCCGACCCGGCGGTGGCGTCGATAGAGTGCGACGATGACCCCTTCGTACCCCCATCTGGTCTGGGACTGGAACGGGACGCTGCTCAACGACCTGAGCCTGGTGGTGGCTTGCACCAACGCCGTCTTCACCAGCGAGGGCGGGCCGACGGTGACGGCGGAGGAGCACCGGGTCCGGTTCCGCCGGCCGATCGCCGACTATTACGCGGAGATGCTCGGCCGGGCGGTGGACGACGAGGCGTTCGGCCGCTTCGACAAGATCTTTCACGATGCGTACCGGCTGGGTCTGACCAGCTGTGAGCTGGCCCACGACGCGGTGGAGGCGATGGCGGCCTGGCCGGGAAACCAGTCGCTGTTGTCCATGTGGTTCCACGACGAACTGATGCCGACCGTCCAGACGTACGGCTTGACCGGCCGGTTCGCCCGGGTCGACGGACTGCGGGCCTCGGTCGGCGGCGACCGTAAGGCCGAGTCGCTGGTGCGGCACCTGGCCGAACTCGGCGTCGACGGTCGCTCGGTCGTGCTGATCGGCGACTCGCTCGACGACGCCGACGCGGCCCGTGCCGTCGGGGGCAGCGCGGTGCTCTACAGCGGTGGTTTCACCGACCGCGCCCGCCTGTTCGCTTCCGGTCACCCGGTCGCCGATTCCCTCACCGAAGCGGTGACTCTCGCCACCACTCTCACCCGGCCGACAGGCTGAGCACGAATCGCCAGCCGGGCATTACTCCATGATCAACGAATTGGGATGGGCCGATGGGGCGCGTGTAATTGGTCAGAGAAGTCGGAATTGAGCGATAATCGCGCGGGCGGCCCCGAAGAGTGGGCGCCCGTCGATCTTGTCGGACGGAGGGGCTGGTGGGGACGGGGGGTGGGGCAGCAAGATCGCGATTTGTGCACGTCTTCACAAGCGCCTACTCTGTAATTCCGACGCGCCCTGCTAGCACAGCCGGCAATTTCGGTCGCCAGCGGGAGTCCCCAAACGGCCGGCCGGTGGAGTTGGTCAAGGATCGCACCGCACGGAGTCTCATGAGTCAGCACCGTCACCCTGGCGCGCCCGGTCGCGCCGGTGCCGTACCGGCGCTTCCGGACCTACCCGAGGCGACGGTGGCACGGCTCCCCGAGTACCTCCGTGCCCTGCACAACCTGGCCGAAACCGGTAACGAGACGGTTTCCAGCGAAGGGCTCGCCAACGCCGCCGGGGTGAACTCCGCCAAGCTCCGCAAGGACCTGTCCCACCTGGGCTCGTACGGCACCCGTGGCGTCGGCTACGACGTGGCGCTGCTGATAGAGCAGATCGAGTACGTGCTCGGGCTC
Source organism: Micromonospora sp. NPDC051196 (assembly GCF_040682415.1). Taxonomy (NCBI): domain Bacteria; kingdom Bacillati; phylum Actinomycetota; class Actinomycetes; order Micromonosporales; family Micromonosporaceae; genus Micromonospora; species Micromonospora sp. NPDC051196. The sequence goes on along the minus strand of NZ_JBFBAY010000003.1, from coordinate 355,318 downwards.
ACCCAACGTCGGGCGGTCGCCCTGGTCGGCGTGGGTAATCTCGGTCACGCCCTGGCCGGCTACGACGGCTTCGCCAGCCGTGGCTTCCGGATCGCCGCCCTGCTCGACGCCGACCCGGCCCGGGTCGGTGAGGAGATCCACGGGATGGTCGTCCGGCACGTCGACGAGCTGCCCCAGGTGGCGGCCGAGGAGTCGATCGCGATCGGCGTCATCGCCACTCCCGCGTCGGCAGCCCAACGGGTCGCCGACCAACTCGTGGCCGTCGGCGTGACGAGCATCCTGAACTTCGCGCCCTGCGTACTCTCGGTTCCGGACGGGGTCGACGTTCGCAAGGTCGACCTCGCCATCGAGTTGCAGATTCTGTCGTTCCACGAGCACCGCAAGGCGTCCCTGACCGGGCTGCCCGGCACGGGCGGCTCCGCCCTGACCGCTCTGCCCGGTGGTCTTGTGGTCACAGAGGGCCAGGAGGCGATCGGAACGTGAAACTCCTCGTCGTGGGTGCCTCCTACCGCACCGCGCCGGTCGCCACCCTGGAGCGGCTCGCGGTCGCCCCGGAGAGCCTCACCCGCATCCTGGGCCGCCTGGTCGCCCAGCCGTACGTCAGCGAGGCCGTGCTGGTCTCCACCTGCAACCGGGTGGAGGTCTACGCGGCGGTCTCCGGTTTCCACGGCGGCCTCGGCGACATCTGCGCCGTCCTCGCCGAGCAGGCCGGCTGCCAGCCAGCGGCGCTGGCCAACCATCTCTACGTGCACTTCGACTCCGCCGCGGTCGACCATGTCTTCCGGGTCGCCGCCGGCCTGGACTCGATGGTGATCGGCGAGGCGCAGATCCTCGGTCAGCTCCGGGACGCCTATCACGGGGCCAGCGGGGCGGACACCACCGGCCGGCTGCTGCACGAGCTGATGCAGCAGGCGCTGCGGGTGGGCAAGCGGGCCCACTCCGAGACCGGCATCGACCGGGCCGGCCAGAGCGTGGTCACCGCCGCGCTGGGACTGGCCGCCGGTCATCTCGGCGACGAACTCGCCGGTCGGCCCGCGCTCGTGGTCGGGGCCGGGGCGATGGGTTCGCTGGGCGTGGCGACGCTGTCCCGGCTCGGTGCCGGCCCGTTGACCGTGACCAACCGCAGCGCCGACCGTGCGGTACGGCTGGCCGAGTCGTACGGCGCTGCCGCGCGACCGATGGCCGAGCTGGCCGAAACGCTCTCCACAGTGGACATCGTAGTGGCCGCCACCGCGGCCACGGAGCCGGTCCTCACCCGGCCCATCGTCGCCGGTGCGGTGGCTGGCCGGGCCCCCGGGCGTGGCCCGTTGGTCCTGCTTGACCTGGCAGTACCGCGTGACGTCGGGCCCGGCGTGGCCGAGCTGCCCGGCGTCGAGGTGATCGACATCGACCGGATGGCCGCGCTGCTCGCCGACGGCCCGGTCGCCGCCGATGCCGCCGCCGTCGAACGGATCGTGGCCGGTGAGGTCGATTCCTTCCTCACCTGGCTGCGCGGCGCGGACGTGGCACCGACCGTGGCCGCCCTGCGGGGCCGGGCCGAGGACGTGGTCAGCGCCGAACTGCGCCGGCTCGCCCAGCGCCGCCCCGACCTCACCGACGACCAGCGCGCCGAGGTGGCCCGTACCGTGCACCGGGTGGTCCAGCGGCTGTTGCACCAGCCGACCGTACGGGTCCGTCAGCTCGCCGCCGAGCCCGGCGGCGACCAGTACGCGGCGCTGCTGCGCGAACTGTTCGACCTGGAGGTACCGCAGACCTCCCCGGTGGACACCGTCCCCGACATCAGCCCAACCACCGGAGGTGAACGATGAGCCAGCGGCAACTGAGTGACCCGCTGCGTCTCGGCACCCGGGGCAGCAAGCTGGCGATGGCCCAGTCCGGGCAGGTAGCCGAAGCCCTGACCGCCCGCACCGGACGTCCGGTCGAGTTGGTCGAGGTGGTCACCGCCGGTGACCGCTCCAACGCGCCGGTGCACCGCCTCGGCGTCGGGGTGTTCGTCTCCGCGCTGCGCGACGCGCTGGTCGCCGGGGAGATCGACTTCGCGGTCCACTCGTACAAGGACCTGCCCACCGCGATGGCGGCCGGGCTGCACATCGCCGCGGTGCCCCCGCGCCAGGACCCGCGTGACGCGCTCGTCGCCCGCGACGGCAAGACGCTGGCCGAACTCGCCCCGGGCGCGTCGGTCGGCACCGGCGCGCTGCGCCGGATCGCCCAGCTGCACGCACTGGGCATGCAACTGTCGGTCAGCCCCATCCGCGGCAACATCGACACCCGGCTGGCCCGGGTGCTCGGCCCGGACGCCGACCTGGACGCGATCGTCCTCGCTCGGGCCGGGCTGGCCCGCATCGACCGGCTCGACGTCATCACTGAGACCCTCGACCCGATGCTGATGCTGCCGGCCCCCGCCCAGGGCGCGCTGGCGGTGGAGTGCCGGATCGACGACCCGGAGATGGTCGAACTGCTCGGTACGCTTGACGACGCACCGTCACGCGCCGCAGTCACCGCGGAGCGGGCAATGCTGGCCACCCTGGAGGCCGGATGCTCCGCTCCGGTCGCCGCCTATGCCGTCGTCGCCGAAGGCGAGCCAACCGGCTCCGGCGCCGAAGGCGATGTTGTCCAGGAGATCTACCTGCGCGGGGCGGTGATCAGCCCGGACGGCGTGCGCGACATCCGGCTGTCCCGCACCGGAACGCTCGCCGATGCGGCGGAGATCGGTAAGGCCCTCGCCGCCGAACTCCTCGACCTCGGCGCCGACTCGATCCTCGGCCCGCAAGGACACGACGGCCCGGGGACCCAGCAATTTGGGAGCACAGAATGACCCGCACCCGTAAGCCCGTAGGCCGGATCGCGTTCGTCGGGGCTGGACCCGGCGACCCGGGCCTGCTGACCCGCCGGGCGCACGACGCCCTGGTCGACGCCGACCAGGTGGTGTACGACCGGGGAGTCCCCGAGTCGTTGCTCGACGTCGTCCGGGCCGAGGCCAAGGCCGAGACCGAGTTCACCCCGGCCGAAGGCGTACCGGGCGACGTGGCGAAGGTGCTGATCTCGGCCGCCCGCTCCGGGCAGAACGCGGTGCACCTGGTGGCCGGCGACCCGTTCGGCCACGACTCGGTGGTCAAGGAGGTGCAGGCGGTGGCGCGTACCGCCGCGCACTTCGAGGTGGTGCCCGGCGTCAGCCAGGCCGAGGGCGTGGCCACCTACGCCGGTGTGCCCCTGCCCGGCGTACGCACCACCGCCGACGTCGAGGACGTCAGCACCCTGGACTTCGACGCGCTGGCCGCGGCGGTGCAGCGCGGCTCGCTGGCACTCGCCGTGGACGCCGGTGACCTGGCCGCGATCCGGGACGGACTGCTCGCCGCCGGGGTGGACGGCGGCACCGCCGTCGGTGTCACCGGTGACGGCACGGGGGAGACGCAGTACACCACCACGTCGACCGTCGACTCGTTCGTCGCGGCGGCACTCGGCTTCACCGGCCGGGTGGTGCTGACCGTCGGTGACGGCGTGAGCCAGCGGGACAAGCTCAGCTGGTGGGAGAACCGCCCGCTGTACGGCTGGAAGGTGCTGGTTCCCCGGACCAAGGAGCAGGCCGGGGTGATGAGTGCCCGGCTGCGCGCGTACGGTGCGATCCCGTGCGAGGTGCCGACCATCGCGGTCGAGCCGCCGCGTACCCCGGCCCAGATGGAGCGGGCGGTCAAGGGCCTGGTCGACGGCCGGTACGCCTGGGTGATCTTCACCTCGGTCAACGCGGTCCGGGCGGTCTGGGAGAAGTTCGCCGAGCACGGCCTCGACGCCCGGCACTTCGGCGGCGTGAAGATCGCCTGTATCGGTGAGGCCACCGCCGAGGCGGTCCGTGCCTTCGGCATCCAGCCGGAGCTGATCCCCGCCGGGGAGCAGTCCTCCGAGGGGCTGCTGGCCGAGTTCTCGCCGCACGACGAGGTCCTCGACCCGGTCGGCCGGGTGCTGCTGCCGCGCGCCGACATCGCCACCGAGACCCTCGCCGCCGGGCTCACCGAGCGCGGCTGGGAGGTCGACGACGTGACCGCCTACCGTACGGTCCGGGCCGCCCCGCCGCCCGCCGAGATCCGGGATGCGATCAAGTCCGGTGGTTTCGACGCCGTGCTCTTCACGTCAAGCTCGACAGTGCGCAATCTCGTCGGTATCGCCGGCAAGCCGCACGCGCGTACCGTTGTCGCCGTAATCGGGCCCAAGACCGCGGAGACCGCGACGGAGTTCGGCCTGCGGGTCGACGTCCAGCCGCCGCACGCCTCGGTGCCCGACCTGGTGGAGGCGCTCGCCGGCTACGCCGTCGAGCTGCGGGAGAAGCTCGCCGCGATGCCGGCGAAGCAACGCCGTGGCTCGAAGGTCCAGGGGCCGACCGCGCTCAGGTTCCGGTAGCCGCTAGGAGACTCACCATGCCGTACCCCGAGCACCGGCCCCGCCGGCTGCGCCGTAACGCAGCCGTGCGGCGGCTGGTCGCCGAGACCCGCCCCGCCCCGGCCGAACTGGTCGTACCGATGTTCGTCAAGGAGGGGCTGACCGAGCCACGCCCGATCGGCTCGCTGCCGGGCGTGCTTCAGCACACCCGCGACTCACTGCGCAAGGCCGCGGTGGAGGCGGTGCAGGCCGGCGTCGGCGGGATCATGCTCTTCGGAGTACCGGCAACGCGTGACGAGTCCGGTTCCGGCGGCATCGACCCCAACGGCATCCTCAACGTGGCCATCCGGGACGTGGTCTCCGAGGTCGGCGACGCGACCGTGGTGATGAGCGACCTCTGCCTGGACGAGTTCACCTCGCACGGGCACTGTGGGCTGCTCGCCCCCGACGGCTCGGTGGACAACGACGCCACGCTCGCCGCGTACGCCGAGTTGGCGGTCGCCCAGGCCGCCGCCGGGGTGTCGGTGGTCGGGCCGTCCGGGATGATGGACGGCCAGGTCGGCGTGGTACGCCGGGCGCTGGACGCGGCCGGGTACACCGACGTCGCGGTGCTGGCGTACGCCGCCAAGTACGCCTCGGCGTTCTTCGGCCCCTTCCGCGACGCCGTCGAGTCGGCGTTGGAGGGGGACCGGTGCACCTACCAGCAGGACCCGGCGAACCTGCGCGAGTCGCTGCGTGAGGTGGAACTGGACGTGGCCGAGGGCGCCGACATGGTGATGGTCAAGCCGGCCCTGCCCTACCTCGACGTGGTTTCGGCGGTCCGTGCCGCCGTGCAGGTGCCGGTCGCCGCCTACCAGGTCTCCGGCGAGTACGCGATGGTCGAGGCGGCTGCCGCGAACGGCTGGATCGATCGTGAGCGGGTGATGTTGGAAACCCTCACCTCGATCCGGCGTGCGGGCGCGCAGATCATCCTCACCTACTGGGCCGTCGAAGCCGCCCAACTGCTCCGCCAGCGCTACTGACCCGCTTCCGCCGGTCCCCTCCGCCATCGGGTCCTGGGCTACTGAGCCCGCCCCGATCAGCGGGAGTTGTCCAGGCGGTGTACCAGCTCGGCCACGTCCACGCTGTATTCACACCACTCGCGGTCCGGTAGATATCCCAGCTCGGCGTTCACCTTGAGCATCGCCTCGTTGGCCTGGGCGTTCCAGGTCTGCACCTCGGTCAGCTGCGGCTCGGTCGAGCGCAACTCCAGCAGCATCCGAGCCTTGATCGCCCGGTCGATGCCGTAGCCCCGGTGATCCTGCACCACGATCGTGTCGTACTGGTCGGCGCGGGTGGGGTGCTGAGCCGGCACCACCACCTCGGTCAGCCCAGCCACCTCGCCGGTCTGCTCGTGCAGGGCCAGCACGATGTAGGGCTTCATGCCGCGCCGGTGCAGGCAGTCCAGGCTGTCGCGCAGTCGCTGCGGGTCGTACGAACTCGGCCGCAGTTCGCCGTCCTCGACGTCACGGATCTCCGCCTTGGCCCGCGCGTACGCCTCGATCAGCTCGTCCGGCGGCCCACCCGGGTGGAACTGGACGTGGTAACCCGTTCCGACGCCGGTGGACATCTCGGCCAACTCGGTCCAGTCGACGGCGGCCAGGTCGAGCACGCTACGGGTCTCGACGTACTCCCGGGCGAAACCCAGCGACTCGTAGAAGGCGACGGCGGGAGTACCGCCGACCACCTCCACCCCGATCGACTCGAAGCCCTCCTGATAGACCCGGCGGGCGGCGCGCAGGACGAGATCGCGGCCGAGCCCGAGGCGCCGGACGGAGGGGTGTACCAGCACTTCAAGCACGCCGATGCTGCCGAGCAGCAGCACGTGCACATGCCCCAGGATCGGCCCGGGGGTGCCGTCGGCGGCCGGCTCGGCCTGAGCCACCCAGGAAATCCGCCGCTCGCCCGGCATCACCTCGGCGAGATACTCCCGCATGCAGGTCTCGCGCCATGGCGGATCCTGCGGAAGATCGGTCGCCAGGACCGCATTGAGCGTGTCCAGTAGCGACGCGAGCTCGGCGGACGACGCGTTCCGGGGGTCCCACTCGCGCACCATCACCCGTCTAGCTTGCCGTCAAGAGCAGCCTGGGGGAAGTGTCCAGTTCTCCAATGTCTGGAGACGATCAAATCAAGTACGACTGGCCTGTCCGTACCTGTTGGCGGTGTTGAACACGTCTTGGGCGTATGGTCGGACGTTGTTGTACGACAGGATGGCGTTCCACCAGTCGCCGGGGATCGTCAGGTTGCGATTGCCTTTGCACAGGTAGGCCCCGGCGGCCAGCGCGGCATCGTGGATGTTGTGCGGGTCCTTGCGGCCGTCGTTGTCGGCGTCCGCGCCGATCTCCTGCCAGGTCGTGGGGATGAACTGCATCGGCCCGATCGCCCGGTCGTAGGTGGTGTCCCCGTCCAGCTCACCCCGATCGGTGTCAGCGATCCGCATCCGACCGCCCTGGCCGTCCAGCGGCAGGCCGATGATCTCCGGGATGGCCCGGCCGTCCGGGCCCAGGCGGGCGTTGTTGGCCTGCCCGTGTCGCGATTCGACGAAGCCGATCGCGGCCAGCGTCGTCCAGCTCAGACCGCAGCTGCGGTTGGTCTCGGCGAGAACCAGCTCGGCATAGCCGTACGCCTGCATGGCGATCGGGTCGATGCCGGCCCTGGCGCCGACCTCACGGGCCCAGCCGGCGAGTGCGTCGGAGGGGCGTCCACCGATCGGCACGGCACCGGTCGGCGCGGCGGTGCCCGGCGCGGTCGGCGGTGCCATGCCCGGCGGCAGCGTCGCGTCGGGGGGCGGGAAGACGCCGGGTGCCTCATCGGACGGCGGCCGGTCACCGGCAGCCCCGGACTCGCCAGCGGCGACCGGCCGCGACGCGCCGATGGTCGCCGGTACCAGCATCGCCCCGACTGTGGCGGTCGCCGCCACCAGCGCGAGTAGGAACACCCCGGGCAGGGTCAGCCGGCCGCTCGGCCGCCGCGACCAGTCCCGGGTCGCCCGAGCTGCGGTGCGCGGGCCCGGCAGGCGTACGGCGTGCGCGAACCGCGTCCGGCGTCGCCGAGCACCCGACGGCGCCGGGTCCGGTGCGGACGCCGCCGGCTCGCCCTCGGCCTTGCCGGTCTGCTTGCTCTCGGCCTCGCTGACTGGCTCGCCCTCGGCGTTGCCGGTCTGCTTGCTGTCGGCCTTGTCGGTCGGCTGTTCTTCGGCCTTGACCGTCGGCTGTTCTTCGGCCTTAGCCGTCGGCTTTTCCTCGGCCTTGCTGGTCGATGAGGCTTCGACCTCGGTGGAGTCCGGGTCGACCGTGGTCTGTGGATCGTCGCTTTCGGACTCGCCGGGCGCGGCTGCTGGCTCGGCGGGCGGGCGGGCGTCGGCGGCCTTGGGGCCGGCATCGCCGCTCGCCGCCACGGGTGCACCGCTGGCCGGCTCGGTGGAGCGCAGCCAGGGCCGGCGAGGTCGGGGCAGCCTGCTGGTCGGGCCGTCGGGTACGACGTCGGAGCCGGCACGCGGCGTGGCCGGCCGGAGGGGGCGTAGGGGGATGCTCTCTTCGCCGTCTGCCACCCGTCGAGTATCACCCATGGTCCGGCGGACGTCAGGTCCGGTCGTACCCTGATGTCATGCCCCGGTACGAGTTCCGCTGCCGCGCCTGCGGCGACACCTTCGAGGTCAACCGTCCGATGGCCCAGGCCGGTGAGCCGGCGTCCTGTCCTCAGGGACACTCCGACACCGTCAAGCTGCTCTCCACGATCGCGGTCACCGGCCGTGGTGGGGGCGCTGCCGGTGGCGCGACCGCACCGTCCGGCGGTGGCTGCTGCGGTGGTGGCTGCGGCTGTTAGGCCGGTTACCGCACAGTCAGTTGATGAGAGGGGGGGTGGTTGTCTTGCCCGGATGCCGGGTCTGATGGCACCTTGGGGCGGAGTCTCGGCTGGCCGTTCTCGCGATGCGTGACGATCCGGCTTCGTGGAGTATGGGCTCGAGGCCAGGGGGGAGGTGCCACGCGTGTCGTCACGGATCCACCTCCCGGCCGGTTGGGTGACTTTCGTCTTCACCGACATCGAGGGTTCCACCCGGCTGGCGCAGCTGCTCGGCCCCGGCTACCGGCCGGTGCTGGCGGAACATCGCCGGCTGCTGCGCCGGACGATCGCCGCCACCGAGGGGGCGGAACTGCTGACCGAAGGCGATTCGTTCTTCCTGGCCTTCGACGACGCCGGCGCCGCGCTGACCGCGTGCCTGACCGCCCAACGTGCGCTCGGCGAGCACGAGTGGCCCACCCCGGAGGCGGCGCCCCGAGTGCGGATGGGCCTGCACACCGGCTGGGCCGAGCCACGCGACGGTGAGTACGCCAGCCCCGAGGTGCATCGGGCGGCACGGGTGGCCGCTGCCGCGCACGGTGGACAGGTGCTCTGCTCGGCGGCGACCGCGCGGCGCGCCGATCCGCTGCCGGCGGGCGCGTCCCTGCTCGACCTCGGGCTGCACCGGTTGCGGGGCTTCGACGACCGGGAACGACTCTTCCAACTCGTCGCGCCCGGGCTGGAACGGCAGTTCCCGCGCCCGCGTACCGCCGACGCGGTGGCGCACAACCTGCCCGTCCAGGTCACCTCGTTCGTCGGCCGGCAGGCGGAGCGAGCCGAACTCCGGCAGCTTGTCGCCCGGCACCGGCTGGTCACCGTGCTCGGCTCGGGTGGCGGCGGCAAGACCCGGCTGGCCGTGGAACTCGCCACCGATCTGGTCGAGGAATATCCGGACGGCGTCTGGTTCGTCGACATCGCCTCGGTCACCGATCCGGGGCTGGTGGCCTTCGCGATCGCCGCAGTGCTCGGGCTGCGTCCGGAGCCGGGCCGCCCGATGGTCGACACGCTGGTGGAGTACGCGGCCAACCGCCGGATGCTGATCGTGCTGGACACCTGTGACGCCCAGCCGGCCGCCTGCGCGGACGCCGTCACCCGGCTGCTGGCCGGCGGGGGTGGGGTCCGGGTGCTGGCCACCACCCGGGAGCCGCTGGCGTTACCCGGCGAGGTGGTGTGGCGGATCCCGCCGCTGTCGGTCGACCCGTCCCCCGACGGTTCCGAGAGCGACGCGGTCGCGTTGCTGCTGGACCGCACGGCGGCGGCCCGGGGAGGCCGACAGCCGGATCAGGCCGAGTCCGCCGACCTGCGTCGGGTGGTACGCCGGCTGGACGGTCTGCCGCTGGCCATAGAGTTGGCCGCCGCACGGCTGCGGGTGCTCTCGGTCGGGCAGCTCGCCGAACGCCTCGACGACGTGCTCGGCACCCTCGACGCCGGTCGGGACGACCCGCCGCCACCGGCCACCGGGGCGCCGGCTGGCACCGAGGGCGACCGCGTCGACCCGACTGGGGGCGACCAGCCGGAGTTGTTGGCGCGTACGGCGGTCGAACGGCATTTGACCATGCAGGCCACCGTCACGTGGTCGTACCGGACGCTCGGTCCGCGCGCCGCGCGGCTGCTGCGCTGGCTGGCGGTCTTCGCCGGCCCGGTCGATTTCGAGACGGTGGAGTGGCTGCTGGGCGACGATCCACTCGACCCGCTCTCGGTGCTGGTGGACAAGTCTCTGGTCCTGGCCGAGCCGCACGCCTCGGGTTACACCTACCGGATGCTCGATCCGATTCGGGCGTACGCGGCCCGCCGACTCGTCGAGGCCGGCGAGGAGCAGGCCGCCCGGAACCGGCACGTGGCCTGGTCCGCGCACGCCCTGGAGCAGGCCCATCTCGGCCCGGACGGGCAACCGGTGACCCTGTCGCTGTACGCGCTGGATCCCCTGGCCGGCGAACTGCGCGCCGCCCTGCGTTGGTGCGCCACCGGCGGCAGCGCCCGGATCGGGCTGCGGTTGGCCGGTGGCCTGGAACAGTGGTGGCGCGAGCGTGGGCTGGCGCGGGAGGGTCGGCTGTGGCTGTTCCGGCTCTACGGTCGGCTCGCGGAGACCGGCGAGGCGGTTCCGGAAGGGGAGTTGGCGGCGGCGTACCACCTGCATTCACTGCACGCCGGTGCCGACGGTGAGTACGCCGAGGAGTTGCGTTACTCGCAGCGGGCGGAGGCGGCAGCCCGACAGGCCGGCGACGTCGGGCTGCTGGCCCGGGTGCTCGCCGGACGGGCCGCACCGCTGGTCGACATGGGGCAGTTCGCCGAGGCCGAGCGGATCTGCCGGGAGGTCATCGACTGGGCGCACGACCAGGGGGTCGAGTCCGAGGCGTTGTTCGCCGTGTTCCGGCTCGCCGAGTTGCTGTGGCTGCGTGGTGCGTTGGACGAGGCGGCGGAGTTGCTCGGCGCGGCCCGGCCGGTCGAGGCGGCCCGGCCGGTCGAGCGGGGCCGCCGGTCGGTGGACATGTTGCTCGGTATGGTCGCGTTGGCCCGGGGTGACCTGGTGGCGGCGCATGAGCACCTGCTGGCGGCGCTGCGATCCCGGATGAACCACGGCTTCCACGGACGGGCCTGCGACACCCTGAACGCCGTCGCCGTACGGTGCGCCGTCGGGGATGAGCCGCTGACGGCGGCCCGACTCTTCGGCGCGGCGCAGGCGACCCGGGCGAGTCTGCGTTCGACGCCCGGGATCTACGACGCCTACTGGGCGCAACAGCAGGTGGCCCTACGTCGCATCCTGGGCGATGCCGCCTTCGACGAGGCGTACGGCGAAGGCGCCGACCTCGGCCTCGACGAGGCGGTCGCGCTGGCGCTCGGTGTCGAGCATCCGGATCTGGCCGCCGACTCCACCCGGTTCGCGGCCCAGGCTCGGCGTGCCACTTCCCGCCAGTCGGGCGCCAGCGCCGACCGTCACAGGTGAACACGCCTGAGAACAGGTTCTCTCGCCTGCCCGTACCACCGGACGCCCTGGACCGAGGTCAGGTGGGGCGTCCGGTGGCGCTGCGGTCAGGCGCGGGCGTGGTGCTCGGCCTCGGCCTTCATCCGGGCGGCACGGTCGATGTCGGCCTGCTGCACGGCGGCGACCGAGCCGAAGATGGAGACCGCCTGGTAGTAGGTCCAGGCGAGGCTGGTGCAGGCCGGCCGCACGACGGAGTTGTAGGTGGCGCAGACCCGCTTCAGGTCCTCGTAGAAGGCACTGTCCAGGCGCGACTTGTTGGCGCTGAACTGGCCGACCGCCTTGTAGTTGCGGTAGCCGAAGTCGTGTCGGAAGCAGGAGAGGGAGAAGTTGAAACCGAGCGGGTTGTCCGGGCTGGACGAGCAGTAGTCGGTCGACCAGTCGAACTTGTACTCCGCCCATGCGGCGCGGTTCTGGCGGGCCGAGTTCCAGGCGTTGTAGCTGCTGGCGCTGGTCTGCGTCCAACTGGACAGCACGGACAGCTTCTGTGCCGGGGTTACGGCGGCTGCTGCGGGGGATGCGACGGCGAGCGCCGTGAGCAGCGCGAGTACGCCCGAGGCGAGGAGGGTGGCGAATCGTCTGGGCACGAGGGGGACCTCCGCTGGGGGTGTGCGGTGGGACGGGTGGTTACCGGCGAGTCACCGGCGCCATCAGTGTCGATCAATGGATTGGCGCTCCGGTGTTACTGGCGGGAAATATTGATGACCCGCGCTGAAACAGACGAATGCCCCGGGAGCTGGTGCTCCCGGGGCATTCGCCACCGACGTGGCGCTGCGGGGCTAGTCGAAGAAGCGGGCCAGGTGGGTCGAGGAGGGGTCCACGTCGTCGGGCCCGAGTGGCGTCAGATCCGCGAAGATCGAGGCGCCGTCGGTGCCGGCGTGCAGCGGGTACCAACGTGGCGTGCCCGGCGGGCGCATGACGCAGACGCCCTTGACCGTCTGCACGTCGAGCAGCCGGACGTGCGTCGGATCGGCCACCGCGTTCACATGCCCCCACCAAGGGCTCATGACATGCAGTACGCCGCCCGGGCGGAGCACTCGGTGGCATTCGTCCAGCAACGGCAGGAAGTCGATCAGGTGCTCCAGGATGTGCACCGCGAACAGCACGTCCACGGAGTCGTCGGCCAGCGGAAGCGACCCGGACAGGTCGGCCACCGCGTCCACTCCGGGTGCCGGGAAGATGTCCAGTCCCAGGTTGCCCGGCCACTGCTTGGTGGCCCCACACCCGAGGTCCACCACCACCGGGTCGCGTCCGCCCACCCGTACCCGGCACCAGATGCCGAAGACTCCGGCCAGTCGGCCGACCTGCTCCCGTACCAGCCGTAGCTGGGCCGGGTCGTCGACCTCGCCGGTCAGGTGGGCGACACCCCGGTCGAAGCGGACCTCGACTCGCATCGGGCGCAGCCGATCGTCGTGACGGACCTGGTCCGCCCACGCCTCGGCGAGGAATTCGTCAACCGCCCGCAGCCGCTCGGCCGAGGGCGGAGTGTGTGCCAACGCCACCATCCGGGCCACCTCCGGCCGCCCGTTACCCGGATCTCTGCCCGTTATGCGTCGGTTATCCGCCCGGCAGCCACCATCAGCCGGCGGTCGAGGCGTACCGCGTCGAGCATCCGCCGATCGTGGGTCACCAGCAGTAGCGTGCCCGGAAAGCTGTCCAACGCCGACTCCAACTGCTCGATGGCCGGCAGATCCAGATGGTTGGTCGGCTCGTCCAGCACCAGCAGGTTGACCCCACGCCCCTGCAACAACGCCAGCGCGGCCCGGGTCCGTTCACCGGGGGACAACGTGGCGGCCGGGCGCAGTACGTGCTGCGCCCGCAGGCCGAACTTGGCCAGCAGGGTCCGCGCGTCGGCGGGCGACAGATCCGGTACGGCCGCCCGGAAGGCGTCCAGCAGTGGCACGTCCCCGAGGAACAGCCCACGAGCCTGATCCACCTCGCCGACCACCACCCCCGGACCGAGCGCGGCCTGACCGTCGGCCAACGGCAGTCGGCCCAGCAGGGCACCCAGCAGGGTCGACTTGCCGGATCCGTTCGCCCCGGTGACCGCCACCCGGTCCGCCCAGTCGATCTGGAGATTCACCGGTCCGAGGGTGAACTCGCCACGGCGTACCACGGCGTCGCGGAGCGTGGCCACCACGGCGCCGGCACGGGGCGCGGCGGCGATCTCCATCCGCAGTTCCCATTCCTTGCGGGGCTCCTCGACCACCTCCAGCCGTTCGATCAGCCGTTCGGTCTGCCGGGCCTTCGCCGCCTGCTTCTCACTCGACTCGGACCGGAACTTGCGGCCGATCTTGTCGTTGTCGGTGGCCTTACGCCGGGCGTTGCGGACGCCCTTCTCCATCCAGCCACGCTGGGTCCGGGCCCGCGCCTCCAACGTCGACTTCGTGTCGGCGTACTCCTCGAAGTCGGCGCGTGCCTGGCGGCGCGCCACCTCCCGCTCCTCCAGGTACGCCGCGTAACCACCACCGAACTGGTTGACCTGCTGCTGGTGCAGGTCGAGTTCCAGCACCCGGGTCACCGTGCGGGCCAGGAACTCCCGGTCGTGGCTGACCAGCACCGTGCCGGCCCGCAATCCGGTGACGAACTGCTCCAACCGGTGCAGGCCAGCCAGGTCCAGGTCGTTGGTGGGCTCGTCGAGCAGGAACACGTCGTACCGGCTGAGTAGCAGCGACGCCAGCCCGGCGCGGGCCGCCTGGCCTCCGGAGAGGCCGGTCATCTCGTGGTCGAGGTCGACGGTGAGCCCCAACTCGGCCACCACCTCCTCGGCGCGTTCGTCGAGATCCGCCCCGCCCAGGCCGAGCCAACGCTCCAGGGCTTCGGCGTAGGCGTCGTCGGCGCCCGGCCTACCGGCGGTCAGCGCCTCGGTCGCCACATCGAGGGCGGCCTGCGCAGCGGTCACTCCGGTGCGCCGGGCCAGGAACGCCCGTACCGTCTCGCCGGGACGCCGATCCGGCTCCTGCGGCAGGTGCCCGACGCTCGCGCCGGGTGGGCTCACCGTGACGCTGCCGGCCTCCACCGGCAACAGCCCGGCGAGGGTACGCAGCAAGGTCGACTTGCCCGCCCCGTTGGGCCCGACCAAGCCGATCACGTCGCCCGGAGCCACCACCAGGTCCAGCCCGGTGAACAGCGTCCGGTCCCCGTGGCCGGCGGCAAGGTCTTTGACGATCAGCGTGGCGCTCACAAACAGCCGAGCCTACCCGTCGACGCCCTCGCAGTCCGCAGGTTGATCGCCCACCTCCGTCCGGCGCGTGCCCTCTGATGCTTTGCCGTCCGCCGCTGCACCGTCTCGCTGCCCGCCGCCGGCCCTCGCCGTCTGCCGCCCGCAGCCTGGCTGGCCGGTGGTGCGGTGAGGGCCGGTCGGCGTGGTTGCTGGCGACCTGTCGTGCCGGACGGGGGAGCACGAGGCAGACTCACGGTCGTGCAGACCACTCTGGCGATCGACTGCGGCGGCGGCGGGATCAAGGCGTCCGTCCTCGACGGCGCCGGCACGATGCGGGCGCAACCGCTGCGGGTGCCCACGCCGTACCCTCTCCCGCCGGAACTGTTCGTCAAGACCCTGCTCGACCTGGGCGCCCGGCTGCCCTCGGCCGACCGGGTGACGGTCGGGATGCCGGGCATGATCCGGCACGGCGTGGTGGTGGCCACCCCGCACTACGTGACCCGCTCCGGCCCGCGCAGCCGAGTCGACCCGGCGCTGCTCGCCGAGTGGTCCGGGTACGACGCGCGCAGCGCCCTCGCCACCGCGTTCGGGCTGCCCACGCTGGTGCTCAACGATGCCGAGGTGCACGGTGCGGGGGTGGTCGCAGGCACCGGTTGCGAGCTGGTGCTGACGCTGGGCACCGGGCTGGGCAGCGCGTTGTTCGACGGCGGGGTGCTCGCCCCGCACCTGGAGTTGTCGCACGCCCCGGTGCGCTGGGGCACCACCTACGACACCTACGTCGGCGAGCCGGAACGCCGCCGGCTGGGCGATGCGTTCTGGTCCCGGCGGATCCGACAGGTGGTCGAGGGGCTGCGCCCGGTGTTCCGCTGGGACCGGCTCTACCTCGGCGGTGGCAACTCCCGACTGATCCGCCCCGAACAACTCGCCCGGATGGGCGACGACGTGGTCGTGGTACCCAACAGCGCCGGAATAGTAGGCGGTGTCCGCGCCTGGGACCTCGTCGCGGTGTAAGGAAGGGCACCTTATTAACGCCTCGTGTATAGGAAGGGCCCCTGCTTAACACCTCGACCGGGTGGAAAAGGGAGCCGGGAACAGGCGGCGTACGCCTCGTGTTGTTGCCAGCGTCGGGACAGTGCTGCGACACGGAGGGGGTGGGCGGAATGGATCTTCTGACCGAGTACCGGCGGGCGACCCTGTTCTTCGAGTCGGGTGACCCGACCGGGGCGGCCCGGCTGCTCGAACCGATCATCGAGGCCGAGCCGGACAACGCGGCCGTACGGCAACTGCTGGCCCGGGCGTACTTCCAGTCCGCCCAGCTCGGCCGCGCCGAGGAGCACCTGCGGGAGCTGGTCGACCGCAACCCCAGCGACCACTACGCCCACCACGTGCTGGGCCGGACGCTGGAGCGGCTCAACCGGCACACCGACGCGCTGCGTCACCTGCGCATCGCGGCGGCCATGCACGGCGCCAACGACGACTACACGACCGCCCTGCGGCGGGTCGAGACCCGGGTCGGCGGCAGACGCTGACGCAGGACACGGACGATGGGCGGCCTGATTCGGGCCGCCCATCGTCGTCTTGTCGGCCGGGCGGCCTGCCTGCCTACCATGGCCGCATGGAGACCGACCGGACGGTGGCCGCGGCATGAAGCTGAAGCTGGACCTGCATGACATCTTCAACAAGGGCCACGACATCGACCGCGCCCTGCGCGGGATCATGGACGAGGCGGTGGCGAAGAAGGCCACCCTCGTCGAGATCATCCCCGGCAAGGGCTCCGGCCAGCTCAAGAAGCGGGTGCTGCGCTTCCTCGACCAGAAGGACGTGAAGCAGCTCTACCACCGAGTCGAAAAGGACTCCAAGAACTTCGGCCGCCTCTTCGTCCACTTCCGCTGGAAATAAGGCCGGACGCCGGCAAACAAAAGCCCGCAACCCAAAACGCGTAGCACGCCCCCACCCCACCCCCTCAGCCCGTCGATCTTGCACTTTCGGTCGCCGATTCGGGTAGATAGCACCTTTTGCGGGGACAGAAAGTGCAAGATCGACGGGGCGAGGGGGGTGGGGGCGAGGGAGGGGGGGAGGGGCGAGGGCAGGGGGCGGGTTATAGGGGGTAGGTGCGGGTTACGGCGAGCATTTCGGAGGTGTGTGAGCCGACCACGCCGACGTCCGGGGGGCGCGGGCGGAATCCGGGTAGCTCGTCGAGGCCGTCGCTGACGTCTGTCGCGCGCAGCGCGACCTGCGCCGCCTTGGGTTCGACGGTCAGGGTGATCTCGATGCCGTCGGGTGGCGGGGCGTGGAAGACCACCCCGAATCCCCACCGGCCCTCGCGTTTCTCGATCGGCACCGGTCGGCCGGCCACCTGGACGCTGCGGACCGTCGCCGTCGAGGTGTCCACGTGCAGGGCGGTCAGGCGTACCTGACGTTGTGGGGTGAGCCGCAATCTCAGGGTGCGCTGGCCGGCGGTGCTGGTGTCGGCGAGTACCTCCAGCCGGGGTGCGGGCAGGGTGGCCGCCTGTGCCGGGCCGCCGAGCAGTTCGTCGCGGCCGAAGCCGGGGAAGTCGTCGGCGATGGAGACCGGCCCGTCGACGTACTCCGCCGTCCACGGCTGTGGGTCGGACTCGATGCTGAGCCAGCGGGCCTGGCCGGTGTCGGCGTCCAGCGCGTACATCAGGTGGGTGGGGGCGGGGTGCGCGGCGTCGAACCGGTCGACGGCCAGCCCGACCCCGGCGAGCACCACTGCCGCCAGCGTGGCGGCACCCGCGGGCAGCGCGCCGAGCCGGCGGGCCCGCAGCGCCACCATGCCGCGCTGGCCACCGGCCTCGGGGTGCAGCAGGTCCACCACCGGCAGCGCGGCCAGGCCGAGCAGTACCGCGAACAGTGCCGCGACACCGCCCATCTCCATGCCCAGCGCCGGAAAGAGCAGCACCACGATGGGCAACAGGATGATCACCGCCACCGCGCCGGCCAGGGTCACTGCGATCACCGGCACCGGGCCGTCGACGCGGGTGGCCACCGCGATCAGCCCGGCGAGCGCGCCGGCCAGGGCAGGCAGGGTCGCCAGGTACGCCCCACCGGGCACCAGCACCGCGAGCAGTACGCCGAGCAGTGCCAGCCAGCCCAGTCCGCCGATGGCCAGCGCGGCGGGGCCGACCCGTCGACGGGTCAGCGCGTACCAGGCGAACAGCACGGCAGCGGCCAGCGCCAGCACGGCCAGTCGATACCAGGTCGGCCGGTACGGGTCGAGCAGCATGGCGTAGCCGGGCCGGATGGCGGTGATCATCGTCCAGAGCAACTGCGCGCCCAGCGGGGCGACCACGATCGGCAGCAGAGCCAGCCCGAACCCGGCGGCCAACCGGCCACCGGTGACCCGGCCCCGGCGCCGCGCCAACCAGCCGAGGAGGATCACCCCGGCCAGCGCGAGCAGCGCCAGCGGCAGCCCCAGCGGCCCCGGGTAGCGGGCCAGTCCGCCGGGGACCGGGAAGTAGGTGGCGTCGTGTCCGGCTTGCAGATCACCCAGGTCGATCCGACCGAACTCCCGGGCCAGGCCGAGTGCGTTGTCGCCATGGTGCTGGAGACTGGCCCGATCCATCGAGTCGGGCGTGTCCAGCGGGGTGTGGTAGATCGCGCCGCCGTCCAGGTAGGCCGAGTTCAGCCCGCTGAAGCCGTGGTCGAGGAAGGCGGTGAAGTCGGTGTCGTTGGGCAGCGCTCGGTAGACCTCCACGGCGAACGAGGTGCCCACCGGATGCGGTGCGGCCCGACCGAAGACGTCGACCAGCGCGGCGTTCTCCGGCGAGGTCTCGAACATGATCACCGGTCCGGTACGGCCCCGGGCTTCCAGGTTGAGCACCACGCCCTTGCCGGCGGCCAGCGGATGGTCGGCAGCGAACGCCGACGCTCCGCACAGGCATGCCTCCTCCGCGTCGGTGAGCACGAACACAAGGTCGTTGCGAGGGGTCGGACCGCTGGTCAGCGCCCGGGCCACCTCCAGGACGGTGGCGACGCCCGCCCCGTTGTCGTTGCCGCCCGGCCCGCTCTGCACCGCGTCGTAGTGGGCGACCAGGAATACCGTGCCGGTCGGGTCGGTGCCGCCCAGCCGTGCCACCACGTTGCGGACCCGGGCCAGCGTGGCGCCACCCGCCGCTCCGCTGAGCTGACCGGCCTCCTCGGCGACGGTGTCCTGCACCTCGGTGCTCAGGCCCAGCTTGCGTAGTTCGGCCTCCAGATAGGCCCGGACCTCGTCGTTGGCCGGGCTGCCGGCGGCGTGCCGCTGGCCGGCGACGACGGGCACGTGGGCGTACGCCCGGCCGGCGCTGAACTCCCCGGCTGGTGCGTCGGGTGGCCGGGGCGTCGGGGGGCGGATGTCGAGCAGCGCGAGCGTGCCGACGGCGGCGAGCGCGAGCAGGGCCGTCAGCGCGGCGATCAGGCGGTGGCGTGGCCGGGACAGGGCACGATCGGCGGGGCTGGGGGATGCGCCCACGGAAAGCTCCTCGGGGTGGGATGTGGGTGCACATCATCCTCTATGCCTCGCCAGGGCGCCCCGTCGTGTTGTGTGCGAACGTTGTCTAATACAGGATCAGCAGGGCACTCGGAAGGAGCCCGACATCACCAGCGATCTCCCGCCCGTCGCGGCGGTGGCCCGGCCACACCGGGGGACCGGCACGACCGGTCCCTCCGTCGTGTCGTGGCCGTACCCGCGAGGTGGCCTGGGCGGTAATCCCAACCTGCCGCCGGGGGAGCGGCTGCGGGTGCTGCTGGTCGAGGACGACGAGGGTGACGCGTTCCTGGTCGGTGAGCTGCTGGCCGAGACGAACTCGGGAATCGACCTGCTGGTCGCCACCAGCCTCAGCGAGGCCCGCCGACGGATGACGGGTGTGGACTGCGTCCTGCTGGACCTGGGCCTGCCCGACGCGCAGGGGCTGGACGGCCTGCGGCAGGTGTTGGAGATGTCCGGCAGCGCGGCCGTCTGCGTACTGACCGGCCGCTCCGACGAGCACCTGGGCATCGTCGCGGTCGCTGAGGGCGCGCAGGACTACCTGGTCAAGGGCCAGGTCGACGGAGTGCTGCTGACCAGGGCGCTGCGCTACGCGGTGGAGCGCAAACGGGCCGACGAGAACGCCCGCCGGCTGCGCGAGGTGGAGCTGCGGCAGGCCGAGTCGGCCCGGTTGGAACGAGGGCTGCTGCCCCAGCCGCTGATGTCGACCGACAAGATCGCCGTGCACACCTTCTATCGACCGGGGCGACACGCTGCCCTGATCGGTGGCGATTTCTTCGATGTTGTGCAGACCCGTCCCGATCAAGTCGACCTGATCGTCGGTGACGTGTGCGGGCACGGGGTGGACGAGGCGGCGCTCGGGGTCGAGCTTCGGGTGGCCTGGCGGGCGCTGGTCCTGGCCGGGGTGCCCGACGACGAGGTGCTGCCCGCGCTGGAGCAGGTGCTGATGAGCGAGCGCCGGCTGCAGGAGATCTTCGCCACGGTCGCGACGGTGCGCCTCGACCTCGACGCGAACCGGGCGACCGTACGGCTGGCCGGTCATCCTCCGCCGGTCCTGCTCGCCGGGGGTCAGGTGGCGCCGGTGCCGGCACCGGGCGGCCTGCTGCTCGGCGTACGACCACGGCGTCCGGTCGCCTTCGACCTGCAGTTCGACACCGAGGACTGGTCTCTGCTGATGTACACAGACGGTCTGATCGAAGGCCGGGTGGGCGAGGGCGACGAGCGTCTCGACGTGCCCGGCCTGACCCGACTGCTCAAGGAGCCGGACAGCCGCGAAGTCGCGCTGCCCGACCTGCCGGCCTGGCTGGTGGGGCGCGCCGAGCAGCTCAACGGCGGCCCGTTCGCCGACGACGTGGCGATGCTGCTGGTCACCCGGGGCGGTGGCCGATGAGCGTCGGGGCCGATTGGTGGACGCTGCGCCGCCGGGTGCTGGCGTTGCTCGGTGTGGTCGGCGTGCTGCTGCTCAGCGTCGCGGTGGCCGAGGCGGTGGTCGCCACCAAGAACCGCGAGTACACCGACGTGCTGCTGGGAGAGGTCGGCCCGCTGCGGGTGCAGGGCCAGGAGATGCTCAACGCGCTACTCGACCAGGAGACCGCCGTACGCGGTTACGTGGTGACCGCCGATCCCGAGGACCTCGCCCCGTACGAGCAGGGGCTGGCCCAGGAGCGGGCAACCGCGCGGGAGATCCGGCAGTTGTCCGCCAAGTACCCCGCGATCGTGGCGGACCTTGAGGCGGTGGAGCAGCAGGCGGACGAGTGGCGGCGCGGCGTCGCCCAGCCGGTGATCGAGACGACCCGGACCGACGGCACCGAAGCCGGCCAGGCGCTGCTGACCGACGAGGCTCGACAGCGGTTCGACGAGGTGCGTGGTGCGGTCGCCGCGCTCCAGGACGAGATCCTGACCGCCCGGGAGGCCACCGCTCGGAATGTGGAGCGGACCGGCAACCTCCTGGTCATCCTGCTCATCGTCGCCGCGCTCGTGGTGGCCACGGCCGGCATCGCCCTGCTGCTGGCACTGGATCGGATGGTGCTGCGTCCGCTGACCGCCCTGGCCGGGCAGGTCAGAGAGGTCGTCACCGGTGACTACGCGCACCGGATCGTCGGTGGCGGGCCGCCGGAGTTCCAACGCCTCGGTGCGGACGTGGACGCCATGCGCCAGCGGATCGCGGCGGACCTTGCCGAGGTACGCGAGGCGCGGGAGCGGATCGAGTGGGTCAACACCCAGTTGCAGAAGCAGGCCGAGGAGTTGACCCGGTCCAACCGTGATCTGGAGCAGTTCGCCTACGTCGCCTCGCACGACCTGCAGGAGCCGCTGCGCAAGGTGGCCAGCTTCTGCCAGTTGCTGCAACGCCGGTACGCGGGCCGGCTCGACGAGCGGGCCGACCAGTACATCGCCTTCGCGGTGGACGGCGCGCAGCGGATGCAGCGGCTGATCAACGACCTGTTGGCGTTCTCCCGGATCGGTCGGCTCACCGCCGGCTTCGCCGACGTCGACCTGAACCAGCTGATGGCGGAGGTCGCCGCGCAGACCGAGCCGGCCCGGCAGTACGCCGACGCCGAGCTGACCTGGGACAACCTGCCGGTGATCCGAGGCGAGGAACCGCTGTTGACCAATCTGCTGGTGAACCTGGTCAGCAACTCGGTCAAGTTCCGCCGGCCCGACGTGGCACCGAAGGTGCATGTCTCGGCCCGGTTGGTCGGCGAGGAATGGGAGATCAGCTGCCAGGACAACGGCATCGGGATCGAGCCCGAGTTCGCCGACAAGATTTTCGTGATCTTCCAGCGGTTGCACGCGAAGGATGCCTACCCCGGGACCGGCATCGGGCTGGCCATCGTCAAGAAGATCGTGGAGTACCACGGTGGCCGGGTCTGGGTGGACACCGACGTACCGGAGGGCACGGCCATCCGGTTCACCCTGCCCGCCCTGCCCGGTGACGTCGAGGCAGCGGGCCGCACCGGCCAGCCGGCCGGCACGGCGGAGCCGGATCCGGACGTCCCCGGCGACGACGGGTCGCTGGCCGAGGGGAAGCAGTCCGCCGGTGACGGTACGGTCGGCGCGGACGCCGACGCGGAGGGTTCCACCGGCGAGGCATCCGGCGGTGACACAGGTGGGATGAAGGAGGCGGTGAGATGACCGCGCCAGCGGACGGCAACAGCCCGATCGAGGTGCTGCTCGTCGAGGACGACCCGGGTGACGTGCTGATGACCCGGGAGGCGTTCGAGGAGCACAAGCTGCGCAACCGGCTCAACGTCGTCTCCGACGGTGCCGAGGCGCTGGCCTACCTGCGCCGCGAGGGCCAGTACGCCGACGCGGTGCTGCCGGATCTGATCCTGCTGGACCTGAACCTGCCCCGCCGGGACGGCCGGGAGGTGCTGGAGGAGATCAAGAACGACGAGCAGTTCCGCCGGATCCCGGTGGTGGTGCTGACCACGTCCCAGGCCGACGAGGACATCCTGCGGAGCTACCAACTGCACGCGAACGCGTACGTCACCAAGCCGGTGGACTTCGAGCGGTTCATCTCGGTGGTCCGACAGATCGACGAGTTCTTCGTCAGCGTGGTGAAGCTGCCGCCGCGTGGCTGACACCCTGCTCGACGACGTCGCCGGACTGCTGCGGGAGACCGCCGACCGGATCGTACTGCCGTTGTTCCGACATCTCGGCGACGACGACGTGACCGAGAAGGCGCCTGGTGAGCTGGTCACCGTCGCCGACCGCCGGGCCGAGGAGGCGCTCACGGCCGGGTTGCGTCGGCTGCGGCCCAACTCGCTCGTGGTGGGCGAGGAAGCCGTGGCGGAGGAACCGGGCCTGCTGCGCCATCTGCGTTCCGCAGGGAACGTGTGGCTGGTCGACCCGATCGACGGCACCGCCAACTTCGCGGCCGGTCGTCGCCCGTTCGCTCTGATGATCTCCCTGCTCTCCGACGGTGAACCGCTGGCCGGTTGGATCTTCGACCCGTTGGCGGACACCCTGGCGACGGGCTGGCTGGAGACCGGTGCCTACCTCGACGGTCGTGAACTGCGCCTGCCGACCGAGACGCCGCCGATCGGCGGGTTGCGGGGTGCGGCGATGACCAGGTTCCTGCCGCCGTCGTCGCGGCGGACGGTCGAGGCAGGTGGCGCACGCATCGGCGAACTGCTGCCGGGCCAGCACTGCGCCGGCCGCGAGTATCTCGACCTGCTCACCGGTGACCAGCAGTTCGTACTCTTCTGGCGCACCCTGCCCTGGGACCACGGGCCGGGCACGCTGTTGGTGCGGGCGGCAGGCGGAGTGGCCCGCCGCTTCGACGGTACGGATTACCACCCGGCCGACACCACCCACGGCCTCCTGGTCGCCGCCAACGACCAGATCTGGCACCAAGTCCAGTCCACCCTCCTCCCCACCCCCACCTAGCCCCCACCCCACCGCCGTGTTGATCAAGCAGTTCTGGTCGCCCTCAGCCCGGATCTCGACCAAAAGCTCTTGATCACCCGGCCTGAGGCGGGCGTCAGGTGAGGGCGGGGTGGGTGGGCGGAGGGTGAGGTGGGGGTTGCGGTGTGTCGATTGTCGATGGGTGTGGGAGTCGGGGGACTGGTCGGGGAGGTTGGTTCCGGTATCCTGACCGGCGGTCTACCGCCAGCAGGCCGCCGACCGGCGCCGGCGGGGACCGCCGCCGCGCAGTGATCTCACCGGGGGGGCCGGCGGACGACGAAAGGATGCTTTCGTGCGCAGGTCCATGCCCGTTCGGCGGCGCTTACGGCAGCCGCTGATCGCACTGCTCGCCGCCATGGCGTTGCTGTTCGGTGTCGGTGCCGTGCCGGCGTACGCCGAGCCCAACGAGGGGGGCAGCAAGAAGCTGCGGGACACCCTGGAGGCCACCGCCAAGGCGCACATCGAGGCCAAGCGCAAGCTCGACGGCTCCAAGAAGCGCCAGAAGCAGATGGCCAAGGAGTTGTCCGAGTTGGAGGGGCGGCTGGACGAGCTGAGCCTGATGGTCGGTGAGGTGGCCGCGCAGTCGTACCGGATCGGCCGGCTGAGCGCCGCCGCCGCGCTGCTGGACAGCGGCAGCCCGGAGGCGTTCGTGCAGCGGGCCGCCAGCCTCGACATGATGGCCCAGCGCGATGGCCGCCGGGTACGTGAGCTGACCGAGGCCCGCGAGCAGACCCGGCAGGCCAAGCTCGCGATCAACGCCGAGGTGCGGGAGCAGACGAAGCAGCTCGCCGTGATCGCGAAGAAGAAGAAGGAGACCGAGGCGGCGTTGGCCGCGGTCAGCTCGGGTAGCAGCGGCGGCTTCAGCGGCGGCAGTTCCACGTCGGCCCGGCCCGCGCCGCGCAACTCCGACGGCTCCTGGCCGTCCGAGTCCTGCTCGGTGAACGACCCGACCACCTCCGGCTGCATCACCCCGCGCACCCTGCACGCGCTCCAGCAGACCCAGGCCGCCGGCTACAAGCGGTACGTCTCCTGCTTCCGCAGCGGTGGCTCGGGTGAGCACCCCAAGGGTCGGGCCTGTGATTTCTCCGCCGCCACCAACGGCTTCGAGAACCGCACGGCCACCGGCGGTGACAAGGCGTACGGGGACAGCCTGGCCGCCTGGCACGTACGCAACGCGGACCGGCTCGGTGTGTTGTACGTCATCTGGTACCGGCAGATCTGGCATCCAGGCACCGGCTGGCGGGCGTACGGCGGCAGTGGCAGTCCCGCTGCCGACCACACGAACCACGTTCATCTCTCGATGTACTGACCCGCGGCCGCCGCAGCGCTGCGTACCATCGCCACGATGAACTCTCCATCGCCTGACGTCACGGCACCGACCGCGCCGGACGAGCCGGCAGCCGCCCGGGCGCTGCCCAACGGGCTCGCCGCGTTCCTGGTCTTCTACTCCAGCGGTGCCGTCCTGGTCCTGGAGACCGCCGCGTTGCGCCTGGTCGGGCCGTACGTCGGGGTGACGCTCCAGGTGACCAGTTCGGTCATCGGCATCGCGCTGGCCGCCATCGCGTACGGCGCGTGGGCCGGCGGCTGGCTGGCCGACAGGCGCAACCCACGCACGCTGCTGGCGCCCGCGCTGGTGCTCTCCGGCATCGCCACCGCGATCACCCTGCCGGCGGTGCGGTACGCCGGTGAGGTGCTCCAGGGAGGCACCGCCAGCGCCATCCTGCTGCTGGTCGCGGTCGCCGTGTTCGCGCCCGCGATGCTGCTGTCGGCGGTCACCCCGCTGGTGGTCAAGCTCCAACTCGCCGACCTGCGCCGCACCGGCCAGGTGGTCGGCCGGCTCTCCGGCATCGGCACGCTGGGCGCCGTCACGGCCACTCTGGTCACCGGCTTCGTGCTCGTCGCCGCGCTGCCCAGCACGGTCATCCTGTTCGGGTTGGCCGCTTCGCTCGGGATCACCGGGATCGCTCTCGGCGTGTACCTGCACCGGCAGGACCGGGCGACGCTGCCCGGCCCGGCCCGGGTCAAGGCCGCGCTGGCGGTGCTCGGCCTGGCTGGTGCCGGGTTGACGATGGTCGCGCCGAACCCGTGCGACGTGGAGACGGCGTACCACTGTGCCCGGGTCGAGGCGGATCCCGGCCGTGAGACCGGGCGGACGCTGCTGCTCAACTCGGCCCAGCACTCGTACGTGGATCTCGCCGACCCGAGGCACCTGGAGTACGCGTACACCCGGTGGATCGGGGCGGTGGCGGACGTGATCGCTCCCGAGGGGCAGCGGCTCGACGCACTGCACCTGGGCGGGGGTGGGTTCACCATGCCGCGCTACCTGACCGCCACCCGACCCGGCACCGACAACCTGGTCTTCGAGCTCGACGGCGGGCTGGTCGACCTGGGCGAGCAGCACCTCGGCGTACGCCAAGGGCCGGATCTTGAGGTGATGGTGGGCGACGCCCGGCTGTGGACGGCCCGGCAGGGGACCGACAGCCGGGACTTCGTGGTCGGCGACGCGTTCGGGCATCTGGTGGTGCCCTGGCACCTGGCCACCCGGGAGATGGCCGCCGACATCCGCCGGGTCACCCGGCCCGGTGGGGTGTACGTGCAGAACGTCATCGACTACCCGCCGCTGCGGTTCATCCGCAGCGAGGTGGCCACCGTCGCCGCCGAGTTCCGGCATGTCGCGTTGATCGCCCCGCCGGAGGCGCTGGCCGGCGAGCGGGGCGCCAACTTCCTCATCGTCGCCTCCGACGCGCCGTTGCCGCTGGCCGCGCTCCGTGCCCGGCTGGACGCGGACAACGAGCCGGTCAGCCTGCTCAGCAGCGGGGACCTGACCGACTTCGTCGGTGACGCGCTGGTGCTCACCGACGACTACGCCCCGGTGGACCAACTGCTCGCCACCGCCTGATCGGGTGACATCCTTGACCGAATCCGCTCAGAAAGGTGTAGCCGGGTTCGCTTCGGGCAACAAGGCCGACCATGGGTGCAGAGGTACGCAGGGGCGCGCAGCTGCTCGGTGAGCGGTACCGGCTGATCGAGCAGCTCGGCACGGGCGGGATGTCCGTGGTCTGGCGCGGCTACGACGAGGTGCTCGGCCGGCAGGTGGCGGTCAAGGTCCTCGCCTCCCGGCTGGCCAGCGACCGGGCGTTCCGGCACCGGATCCGCAGCGAGGCCCAGGCCGCGGCCCGGCTCTGCCACCCCAACATCACCAACGTGTACGACTACGGCGAGTCCCAGCAGGTCGGGCTGACCGTGCCGTACGTGGTGATGGAGCTGATCGACGGTGCTCCGCTGACCGCCCGACTCGCCAGTGTGGGCACCCTGCCCTGGCGGGAGGCGGTGGCGATCGCGGCCGAGGTCGCCTCCGCGCTGGCCACCGCACACGCCCGCGGCGTGGTGCACCGTGACGTCACCCCCGGCAACGTGATGCTCACCCCCACCGGCGTGAAGGTGGTCGACTTCGGCATCTCGGCGCTGGTGGGGGAGAGCGAGAAGGGTGCGGACGGCACCCTGCTCGGCACGCCCGCCTACCTCGCTCCGGAACGCCTCGACAACGGCCAGGTCAGCCCCGCCACCGACGTGTACGCGGTGGGGCTGCTGCTCTACCGGATGCTGACCGGCCGGCTGCCCTGGCAGGCGGAAACCACCACGCAGATGCTGCGGGCGCACATGTACCGCGAACCCGAGCCGATGCCGCCGGTGCCGGAACTGCCGGCCGGGGTGGCCGAGCTGGTTCACCGCTGCCTGGCTAAGCGGCCGGCGAACCGGCCCGGCACGGCCGAGCTGGCCCGAACCCTCGCCGAGGCGATCGGGAAGCTGCCCAGCGTGCCGGTGCCGTCGGCCGACCAACGAACCGATCCGATGCTGCTGGCCAGCGCCGGTACCACGATCCTGTCCTGGTCGGCGGCGACCGACGCGTTGCCGCTCGTCGGTCTGCGTACCGGCCGTCGGCTGGACCGCCGACGCCGGGCCGAGGCGGCGGTGGCCGCCGTCGCGCTGATGGCCGTCACCGCGGCGGTGTGGGGGGTCACCTCGCGCAGCCCGGCCAGCGGCGGCATCGACCAACCGACCCAGGCACGGATGGGCGGCGAGCAGCGGATTCCGTGCCAGGTCTCGTACGCGTTGCGCAAGGATTCCGGCAAGGACTTCACCGCCGAGCTGAGCCTGACCAACACCGGCGACCGGGAACTTCGGGACTGGACGGTACGTTTCGCCTTCCCGGGCGAGCAGCAGGTGACCGATGCGAGCCCGGCGCCGGCCCGTCAGCGGGGGCACGCGGTCGCGGTGCAGGCCGCCCCGGAGCGTCCCGCCCTGGCACCCGGTGCCACCGAGAAGCTGCGCCTGACCGGGACCTACACCGGCACGAACCCGCTGCCAGTCGAGTTCCGCCTCGGTGACGTGCTGTGCGGGGTGCAGGTGTCCGGCATCGCCGGCAGCGCACCGACTCCGGCGCAACCGGTGAAGGCCGCCGCTGACAAGGCCGGTTCCGGCGGCTCGGACAAGCCGAAGAAGGCCAAGCCCGGGAAGAAGGCCGAACCGGGGAAGAAGGACGGCAAGAAGGACGCGCCCGGAAAGAAGGAGCAGCCGGCCAAGGGCACCGCGGCGAAGGGGAAGCCGGAGAAGACCAAGGCGGGTAAGCGGGGCAAGCCGAAGCCGCCCCCCGGTAGGAGAGGCTGAGGGTCGGCTCGACAGGGGCACCGGAGGCGATCACACCGGCGCGGTCGGTCAGGTGGGGTCAGGTGGGTCAGGACAGCGAGGCGAAGGCCTGGACCTGCTCGATGGTGCCTTCGACGATGACGATGTCGTCGGGGCCGAGTTCCAGGCCGTCGGACACGAAGTGATACCGCTGCTCGCTCGGCGACTTGATCCCGATGATCCGTACCCCGTAGCGGTCGAGCAGTTGTTCCTCGCTCATGCCGCGTCCGGCCAACGGTTCGGGTACGTGCATCTTCGCGATGGCGAAGGCGTCACCGAACTCCATGAAGTCGAGCATCCGGCTGGCGATCAGGTGGGCCAGCCGCTCGCCGGTCTCTTTCTCGGGGAAGATCACGTGGTGGGCGCCGACCGCGGCCAGGATCTTCGAGTGCTGCATCGAGGTGGCCCGCGCCCAGATCTGCGGCACGCCCAGTTCGACCAGCGCGAGCACGGTGAGCACGCTGGACTCCACCGAGGCACCGATGGCCACCACGACCCGGCTCAGGTCGGCCACCCCGAGTTGACGCAGCGCCTGATCGTCGGTGGAGTCGGCCTGCGCCACCTGATCGAGCTGAGCCGACCACTTCTGCACCCGCCGGGAATCGTGGTCGATGGCGAGCACCTCGTGACCGAGGGCGCTGAGCGATTCGGCCAGGCGGGAGCCGAACCGGCCGAGGCCGATCACGGCGATGCCGCCCGAGTCCGGGTTCTTAGCCGACAATGGGTTGCTCCTCCGGATAGCGGTACAGCCGATGACGTGTGTTCAGGGCGATCGCCGAGCCGAGGGTGAGCGGCCCGACCCGGCCGACGTACATCAGCACGGTCAGCACGAGAAGGCCGCTGTCGGCCAGGGCCGACGTCACGCCGACCGAGAGGCCGGTGGTGCTGAACGCCGAGGTGACCTCGAACAGCGCCGCGTAGAACGGCACCTGGTTGGTCAGGGCGATCAACAGGGTGGTGCCGCCGGCCACGATCGCGACGCTCAGCAGGGCGACCGTGAGTGCCTGCCGCTGGCTGGCGGTGGCCACCCGACGATGCCCGACGGTGACGTCCGGCTCGCCCCGGAGCTCCGTCCAGATCACGAAGGCGAGCAGGAAGAACGTGGTGACCTTGATGCCTCCGGCGGTGCTCGCGCTGCCACCGCCGATGAACATCAACCCGGTCAGCAGCGGATAGCTCTCCTCCCGCAGCCCGGTGGTGGGCACCACCTCGATCCCGCCGGTACGCGACAGTGCGATCTGGGTGAACGCGGCGAGTACCTTGTCGCCGACGGCGTACGGGCCGATGGTGCGCGCGTTGCCCCACTCGATCAGCAGGAACGTCAGAGAACCGAGGACGACCAGGGCGACGCTGCCCCAGATGGTCAACTTGGTGGCGACCGCCCAACGGATCGGCTGGCGCCACTCGCGGACCGCCTCGAACAGGGCCGGGAAACCGAGCCCGCCGACGATGCTGCCCAGTGCCAGCGGCAGGCTGACCCACGGGTCGCGGGAGAAGGCCAGCAGACCGTGGGGATAGAGCGAGAAGCCGGAGTTGTTGAACGCCTGGACGGCGTGGAAGCCGGCCGACCACAGGGCGCGGCCGAGCGGATAGTCGTAGCCCAGCCAGAGCCGTACGGTGACGATGGCCGTCATCGCCGCCTCGCAGGCCAGCACCGTCCCGCCGATGCCCAGCAGCAGGCGACGGAGGTTGCCGATCCCGTACTCCAGGGTCTCCGCCTGCACCAGCATCCGGTTGTGCAGGCCGAGCCGCCGGGAGACCGTCAGGATCACCAGTGCGGCGCCGGTGAGGATGCCCAGCCCGCCGATCTGCGTGAGTGCCGTGATCACGATCAGGCCGGGGGTGGACCAGAAGTCCGGGGTGTTCACCGCGGCCAGCCCGGTGACCGAGATCGCCGAGGTGGCGGTGAACAGGGCGGTGAGCAGCGGCGCCGGCTCGTGGCGGATCGTCATCGCGGGCAGCATCAGCAGGCCGGTGCCGATTGCGATCGCCACCAGGAAAGCGAGCGGCACCAGCCGTACGGGGTGACGAAGTAACCGGCGCACCAGACAATCTTCCGATTTCACATGTTCTCGAACCGTGGAAACCAGAATCCCGAGGATGCCGACGGCCCGGCGCGAACAAGAATTCGATCGTGCCGCGTGACTCCGCCGGCAAGCTGCTCGCCCCGACCACGGTCGTGCGGGACGCGCACAAGGAGAAGCTGATCGTGCATGCCTGGACGTTCCGGGCGGAGAACCAGTTCCTCTCGGTCGACCTCCGCATCGGCACCGACCCGAACGCCCGTGGCGACATCCAGTCCGAGTACGAGTTGTTCTACCGCCTCGGCTTCGACGGCGTCTTCACCGACCACCCCGACACCGCAGTGGCCGCCCGCGCCGGCCGACCCCACCGCTGATCCACCCTTGCCGGCCCATCACCTCGGCCCGGGGTGGCGAGCCGTCCGATAGGTTGACAGATATGGCCCGACACGCGTGGCGATCCTTCACGTACGTACGGTTGTTCGACAGTATTGGCGCTTCGAGTGGGAGGAGAAGCGCGTGGCAGACAAGAGCGCCATCGAGTGGACAGAGGCGACCTGGAATCCCACCACAGGTTGCGATCGAATCTCGACCGGCTGCGACAACTGCTACGCGATGACGCTTGCGAAGCGCTTGAAAGCGATGGGCTCGGCGAAATACCAGACCGACGGCGATCCGCGTACGTCCGGCCCGGGGTTCGGTGTGGCCCTGCACCCGGAGGCGCTCGACGTGCCCCGTCGCTGGCGTGAGCCCCGTACGGTCTTCGTTAACTCGATGTCCGACCTGTTCCACGCCCGGGTACCGCTCAGCTACGTGCAGCGGGTGTTCGAAGTCATCCGCGAAACGCCATGGCACACCTACCAGATCCTCACCAAACGGGCCGCTCGGCTGGCCAAGCTCGCGCCGCACATCGACTGGCCATCGAACGTCTGGATGGGCGTGAGCGTCGAGAACGACAGCCAATGTGTCCGGGTAGATCATCTGCGTGCGGTGCCGGCGGTGGTGCGCTTCATCTCGGCCGAGCCGCTGCTCGGCCCGCTGCCGAGTCTCGATCTCGACGGGATCGACTGGTTGATCGCGGGCGGCGAGTCGGGGCCGAGCTGCCGCCCGATGGAGCCGGCCTGGGTGACGGACCTGCGCGACCAGTGCAGGGGCTCTGGAACGGCCTTCTTCTTCAAGCAGTGGGGCGGGCGGACTCCGAAGGCAGGCGGCCGGGCCCTCGAGGGCCGCACCTGGGACGAGTTGCCCGAGCCGCGCCTGCCCGTGGTCGCATGACACTGCTCGACCGCAGGCTCAGAGCCGGCAGATCGGCGATTTCCAGAAGTCACCGATGCCCTTGTGATCGATCAACCCGCGCTTGTACAACGACTTGACGGCACGTCGAGCGTGCCTCTCCCAGGCCTGCCCCAGGACGTCCGCATACACCTCGGACACCTGATCGGCGAGCCGTACCTGCTGCGACTCTTTCAGTAGGCGGAAGATGTTGCGTTCGATGATCGCGGAGATGCGGGGCATGGTCGCGCTGATGTGGCGTTCACGGTCGAAGGGCGTCATGCCGCCGAAGAGAGTGTCCGGTCCCATCCGGCTGTTGTAGTGCTCCTCCTCCAGATCGAGCCCGGCCTGCCCGAGCGCGTTGACAAAGTGCCAGGCCCCGTCGGGGTGCGTGGTGAAGAGCGTGAGGACATATTTCGGAGCTAACTCGGGGCGAGGACGGACGGGCATGGCGATCGCCCTGAACGTGCTGCCCGCGGTGAGCCGTTTGTCGTACTCCGCACCGACCCGCAGCGCGATATCGGTCGCTCGCTCGTCATCGTTCTCACGGCCGACACTGGCGAAGTGTTCCTGCCACCAGTCGCCACCGAGAAACCTGGTGAGATGGTTGGCCGTCTTCTGGTGATCCAGTGCGAGGTGGCCGCTGCGACCACGAGCCGCCTGGACCGCCCGGCCCATGCGAGCCACCGCTGACACGCTGAAATGCAGGAGCACTTCCGTGGGGCGACCAGATGCCCGGCCGAGTAGCTTCGAGCGCACTAAGTCGAAGTCCAGGGCGAGCCCGAAAGGGTCCAGGAACGCGAAGAGAGAGGCACCGCGGGCAATGGTCAGCACCTCGGGCAGGTGATCGGCGACATCTCCCTGCCGCAGGAAGCGTTGGGTCGTACCGCCCTTCGCCGCGAGCACCTGTTGCAGGTTGGCGAAGTGGTCCGGATTTTGCTCCACGAAGAAGAGCGTCACGTTCCGGAAGTCCCGCACCGTGTCTGCGCAACGAGACAAAAGAAGAGGCGAGCCCGCCTCCTTGCCGTCGTCGTATTCGCCGCGACCGGCGTAGCCGTCGAGGAAGACGACGGGATTGCCCTGGCCAGTCTTCGAGGCGAAGATAACCGGGTAGCGCTTGAGGATGCCGTGTTTCAGCACGGCGGCTGCCTTCCGAGTGGTGAAGAAGTCCTCGTTCGCAGACAACGCACCCTCCCTATCGGAATCACCAAAGGTGAAGTGACGGTAGCGGAGGGTGTGAATGAATGTACTTCTCTCGTCCCGCGTGGTGCGTTGTATTGTCCGCTAACAACGGGTTCACCCAGGCAAGACGGCCCCTGTCGTCTTGCCGGATGTCCGTGATCCGACAGCTCTGCTGATGCTCTTCAAGCAAGTACGATCCATGTGATCGTCGTCAGCGGGGTCGACAGGAGAGCTGATGGTCACCGATGCAACGCTTGCCCTCATCAACGAAGGGGTGCAGTTGCATCATCAAGAAGGTCAGCGTGAGGCCGCTCGCGACCTGTTCGCACAGATCTGGAACGAGATCGGCGGGGAAGGCGGCGACCCCTTGCACGTGTGCGTTCTCGCGCACTCGATGGCCGATGTGCAGGACGACGTCCACCAGGAGTTGCTCTGGGACCAACGGGCGCTGGCCGCGGCCGACCAACTCACCGAGGCTCGGGTCGCCGAGGCTGGGGTGGCATTGCCGGTGGCCGGTCTGTATCCGTCGTTGCACCTCAACCTAGGTGAGTGCTACCGCAAGCTCGGCGATTTCGACCGGGCCCGTGTGCACCTCCAGCACGCAGAGGCGGGGATCGGCGCGCTCGGCGACGACGGCTATGGCCGGCTGATCAAGGACGGACTGGACCGCCTGGCCAAGCAACTGGCTTCCGACTGAGAGAGGCCGGCAGTAGGGCGGTGGGAGGCCCTCCGGCTGGGCATGTAGTGATCGACACCAGATCGTCGGAACGGCGGCATCTGGCCCGGGAGGATGCCACCATTCCACCGAAACGGAGTCGATCAAGGATGCGTGGGGCGGGCGCGGCGTGTCCGGGGTCGACACATAGGTGGGCGCGGGGATGGCGGTGGTGGCCGTCGGAGGGGCGGGGGCGGGTGACCCTCGCCCGGCACTTGTAACAACCGGCCACTCCATGCTGGTTACTTGTGTGTTTCCGCCACATAGCCCGTGGGTGACGTCACTTCTAGCGTGAGCCGACACATAAGGTTTCTCTCCCTCTGAGTCCTCACGTGGAGTCGCAATGACGGTCCGGACGACACGGCGGGTGTTCCTGTCCGCCGCAACGATGATGGCCGCGGCGATGGCCGCCACGGCCTGTGGCAGCCCGCAGGACACCGCCAACGGCGGTGGCGACAGCGCCGCCCCGGTGAAGGTTGGCCTGGTCTACTCCCAGTCGGGAGCGCTGGCCAGTTACGGCAAGCAGTACATCGAAGGGTTTCGGGCTGGTCTGGACTTCGCCACCGGCGGCACCAACAAGGTCGGTGACCGGGCGATTGAGATCACCGAGGTCGACGACGCCGGTGACCCGGCGAAGGCGGTCTCCGCGGCCAAGGATCTGATCGGCAAGGGCAACAAGATCATCGCCGGCTCGACGGCGTCCGGTGTGGCGCTTCAGGTCGCCCCGATCGCCGCCCAGAACAAGGTCCTGTTCATCTCCGGTCCGGCTGCCACCGACGCGGTGACCGGCGCGAACAGGTACACGTTCCGCTCCGGCCGGCAGTCGTACCAGGACGTGGTGACCGCCAGGTCGTTCATCGGTGACCCGACCGGCAAGAAGGTCGTGGTGTTCGCCCAGGACGGTGCGTTCGGCGACGCCAACGAGGCGGCGGTCAAGGCCGTCATCGGGGGTGCCGGGGCGACCGTCAGCGCCGTCCGGGCGCCGGCCAGTGCCACCGAGTTCACCCCGTTCGCCAGCCAGATAAAGTCCGCCAAGCCGGATCTGCTCTTCGTCGCCTGGGCCGGCACCACCGCCCCGGCGATGTGGCAGACCCTCGACCAGCAGGGCGTACTCACCTCCACCACGGTCGTCACCGGCCTGGACATCCGCGCCTCCTGGCCCACCTTCGGCGCGGCCGGCAGCAAGATCTCTTTCCTGTCGCACTACTTCGACGGGGCCAGCGACACCGAGGCGGCCAAAGCCGCGAAGGCGAAGATCCCCGGCGGCATCCTCGACCTGTTCCACCCGGACGGCTTCGCCGCCGCGCAGATGGTGGTCCGGGCCGCGCAGGAGGGCGGCGACGACGTCGACAAGATGATCACTGCGCTGGAGGGCTGGAGCTTCGAGGGCGTGAAGGGCACCATGACCATCCGCGCCGAGGACCACGCCCTGCTCCAGCCGATGTACCAGGCGAGCCTGACCGGCAGCGGTGACGCCTTCACCGCCACCGCCCAGCAGGCGCTCGCCGGTGACGAGACCGCCCCGCCGGTCCAGGCGATGAAGGGCTGAAGATGCTCGCCACCCGCGGTCTGACCTGGCGGATCGGTGAGGTCGCCATCGTCGACTCCGTTGAACTCGACCTGGCGCCCGGGGAGTTCCTCGGCGTGATCGGGCCCAACGGCGCCGGCAAGACCTCACTGTTCAACCTGATCACCGGCCTGCGCCGGCCCACCGAGGGCCAGGTCACCCTGGACGGGCAGGACATCTCCACCCTGCCCCCGCATCGGCGGGCCCGGCTCGGGCTGGGGCGTACCTTCCAGGCGTCCTCGGTCTTCGGCTCGCTGAGCGTGCGGGAGAACGTCCGGCTCGCCGTGCAGGCACACCGCGGGGGCTCGATGAAGCTGTGGCGGCGGGCGGCGGCCGACCGGGAGGTGGCCGCCGCCGCCGACGCGGCGCTGGAGCGGGTCGGCCTGGCCCACCGGGGTACGGCGTTGGCCGGCACCCTCGCCCACGGCGAGAAGCGCAAGCTGGAGATCGCGCTGCTGCTGGCCGGCGAGCCACGGGTGATGCTGCTCGACGAGCCGATGGCCGGGGTCAGCGCCGAGGACGTGCCGGAACTGGTCCAGGTCATCCGCTCGTTGACCGGCGACAGCGGTCGGTCGGTGCTGATGGTCGAGCACCACATGGACGTGATCCTCGAACTGGCCGACCGGATCGCCGTGATGCACCACGGCGCCCTGTTGGCCTGCGACACCCCGGAGACGGTGATGGCCAACCCGACGGTGCAAGAGGCATACCTGGGGGAGGAGTTGTGACCGAGCCGGATTCGCGAGCGCGCACCGTCGAGCCGGTGTTGACGGTGGAGAAGTTGTCCGTCCGGATCGCCGGGCTGCACATCCTGCAAGGGGTGTCGTTCACGGTCGCGCCGACGGGGGTCACTGTGCTGCTCGGCCGCAACGGCGTCGGCAAGACCACCACCCTGCGGGCCGTGGTCGGGCTGACCCCCCGCAACGGCGAGGTGAGCGGCACGGTCCGGATGGGTGGGCAGGGCCTGCTGACCCAACCGACCCACCGGCTGGTCCGTGGTGGGCTCGGCTACGTGCCGGAGGACCGCTGTGTCTTCGCCGGACTCACCGTCGCGGAGAACCTGCGGCTCGCCGAGCGGCGGGGCAGCGCTGCGGCGTACGACCGGGTGTTCGCACTTTTCCCCGAGTTGCAGCGGCGGGCCCGGCAGCGGGCCGGCTCGCTCTCCGGCGGGCAGCAGCAGATGCTCGCCATCGGTCGGGTGCTGCTCAACGACAACCGGCTGCTGCTGGTCGACGAGCCGACCAAGGGTTTGGCGCCGAAGGTGGTGACCGAGGTGGCCGAGGTGTTGGCCCGGGTCGCCGAATCCGTGCCGGTGCTGCTGGTCGAGCAGAACCTGGCCGTGGTCCGGCGGCTGGCCCGCGACGCCGTGGTGCTGGCCGCCGGCCGGGTGGCCTGGACCGGCGACGCGCAGCAACTGCTGGCGGAGACCGAGCTGACCAGGTCGCTGCTCGGCGTCGGCTCGGCCGACAGCCACCACCACGCCGCCACGGCGGCGAAGAACTCGGCGCAGCAGCAGGCCGTCGCACCGGCCGCAGCGCGGAAGGACGGCCACTGATGGACGCGGTCATCCTGTTGACGCTGACCGGACTGGGTCTGGCGGCCCTCTACTTCCTGGTGGCCTCCGGCCTGTCACTGGTCTTCGGCCTGGCCGACGTGCTCAACTTCGCGCACGGGCTGTTCCTCGGCGTCGGGGCGTACGCCACCTGGTGGGCTGCCGGGAACCTGCCCGGCGCCGGACCCGACGGGTTCGGCTTCGTGGTCGCGGTCGCCTTCGGGGTGGCCGCCGGCACGCTGATGGCGGTGCTGGTCGAGCTGGTGCTGATCCGGCCGCTCTACTCCCGCACCATCGAGCAGGTGCTGGTCACCGTCGGTCTCTCCCTGGCCGGGGTGGCGTTGTTGCAGGCCACCTGGGGTGCCGATGCCCGGCCGTTCCCGCGTCCGGAGTGGACCCGCCAGGTGACGACAATCCTCGGTGCGCAGGTGCCCAACGGGGGGTTGCTGCTGATCGTCGCCGCACTGCTGGTGCTCGGCGCGATCCTGGCCTTCCTCCAGTGGACCCGGTACGGCCTGATCATTCGGGCCGGGGTGGAGAACCGGGAGATGGTCACCGCGCTGGGCATCGACGTCCGCAAGGCGTTCACCCTGGTCTTCGCCATCGGCGGCGCGGCGGCGGCGCTGGCCGGCGCGTTGGGCAGTGTCTACTTCGGCACCGTCTCGCCCCAGCAGGGCGGCTCGCTGCTGATCTTCGCGTTCATCGTGGTGGTCATCGGCGGCATGGGTTCGGTGATCGGGTCCGCGTACGCGGCGGTCGCGGTCGGGCTGCTGCAACAGTTCGTCAACTACTACGGCACCTCCGGGCTGGGCGACATCTGCGTGGTCGCGCTGCTGGCCGTGGTGCTGCTGCTGCGCCCGCAGGGCATCGCCGGAAAGGTGGCTACGGCATGACCGAGGTCAAGAGTCCCGAGGTAAGGGCGCCTGCGGCGGCGGTGCCGTCGGAGTCGGTCGCCGAGTCGACCCGCTGGTCCCGGCTGCGCCCGTTCCTGCCGCTGGTCGTGCTGGCCGTGGCGCTGCTCCTGCCGTACTCGACGCTGCACCTGCCGGGCATCTTCGAGGGCGCCCTGAACTCGCCCGGCACGCTGCAACTGCTCGCCGTCTGCCTGGTCTTCGGCGGTCTGGCGGCCGGCTACGACCTGCTGTACGGGCGGACCGGGATGCTCTCCTTCGGGCACGCCCTCTACTTCGCCGCCGGGGTGTACGGCACCGACATTCTGATCACCCGGGCCGGGCTGCCGCTGTGGCAGGCCGCGCCGCTGGCGATCGTCGGCGGGACGATCCTGGCCGGTCTGATCGGTGCGGTGGCCCTGCGTACGGTCGGCATCGCCTTCGCCATGGTGACGTTGGCCTTCGCCCAGGTCGGGGCGATCCTGGTGGCCCGCGACTTCGGTGGGCTCACCGGTGGCGAGGAGGGGCTACCGCTGGACGTGGCCGGGGTGCCGTCCGGGCTGGTCGGCGTGGCCAACACGGTCAACCTGTACTGGCTGGCGTTGGCGTACCTGGTCGTGGTGGTCTTCGTGGTGCACCGGGTCAGTGGTTCGCCGACCGGGCGGGTGCTGGCCGGGCTGCGCGACGACGAGCGGCGCATCGGCGTGCTCGGGCTCGACCCGTACCGTTTCAAGCTGGTCGCCTTCACCCTGGCCGGTGGCCTCGCGGCGGGGGGCGGGGTGGTCTACTGCCTGATCGTCGGCGGCGCCTCGCCGCACATCACCAGCAGTGAGCTGACCCTGTCGCTGCTGGTGATGGTGGTGCTCGGCGGCCCCGGTACGCGCTGGGGTCCGGTCCTGGGCGGCATCCTCTACATGTACCTGGACCACCGCCTGATCTCGGTGGGCAGTTCGGGTGCCATCGACGCGCTACCGGCCTTCCTCAGCCGCCCGCTGTCCCAGCCCCTCTTCGTCCTCGGCACCGTCTTCATTCTGGCCGTCTACTTCTTCCCCGGCGGCCTGGCCAGCCTCGCCCCCCGCCTGACCCTCCTGCGCAACTCCCTGCACCTCGGCGACCGCCAGAAGCGTTGATCAAGAAGTTTGCGTCACCAGATGAGCCGAACTGGACGCAAACTTCTTGATCAACGCGCAGAGGTGGGGTGGGTCAGCCGTTGAGCAGGTCGTAGGCGGCGGTGGGGGCCTGCTGGGCCTGGGTGTCGGTGAAGGCGACGACTGCGGGGGTGGTGCCGTAGTCGGAGTACTCGACCACGTACTCGGACGCCTTCTGCTTGCCGGCTGCGGGGATCTCCAAGGTCAGCGAGGAAAGGTTGCCGTCCGCGCCGACCACCGCGCTGAGCGGGAGCTGCCCGGACGCGTCGCCGAGCGTGGCCACGCCCTCCAGCGCGGCCACCAGATCCGGCTGGGTGGACAGGTCGAGTACACCGGTGTAGGTCCCGCCCTCGCCGGCCTGGATGTCGGTGGCGGCGCGAATGATCACCTCGGCGTTGCCGGGGTCGGTGCCCTGGTAGGTGGGCAGGGTGTCCGGGCTGTCGACCTTCGTCGGGTCCATCTCCATCCACTTGGTGGGCAGCTTCATCAGCCTCTGGATGTCCTTCGACCCCTTGAAGTTGACCTTCATCCAGGTCCGTGAGTCGACCATCCGGAAGGACATCTCCAGGGTGAAGTCCTTGTCCTTGGTGACGGTCTCGATGTCCATGCCCCGGTTCGCCGGATCGATCACGCCGGAAACGTCGCCGGAGGTGTCACTGGTGGTGAAGCGGAAGGCCGGATCCTCGTCGGTCGGCACCGCCGCCAGCAGTTCCTGCTTCGGGTCCGGCGGCGGGGGAGCCGCCTCCGGCGAGTCCTTGTCGTCGCAGCCGGCCACCAGAGCGGCGGTGAGCAGGGCGACCACGGTGGCCGCGATCCGCCGGCTCGCGACGGTGGTGCCGGTTCGCTGTGTCATCTTGTCCTCTCTCACTGATCGAACGGCATCGTATGCCAGCCGGTCGGGTCGCGCCGGAGGGCGTGACGGTCCGTACTGACTGCGCTGGTAGAAAGGCTGAATGAGCCAGGAACGCAGCATGGTCCGGGACAGCGCCGAGGAGGTGCTGCGGCGGCTGGCCGGCAACCACGCCCGACTCCGCGAGGACCAGTGGCGGGCGATCGAGGCGCTGGTGGTCGACCGGCGGCGGGTGCTTTGCGTGCAACGTACCGGGTGGGGCAAGTCGGCGGTCTACTTCGTGGCCACCGCGCTGCTGCGCGACCGGCCCAGCCCCGCCGGACCGACCGTGATCGTCTCGCCGTTGCTGGCGCTGATGCGTAACCAGGTCGAGGCCGCCGCCCGCGCCGGCATCCGGGCCCGCACCATCAACTCCGCCAACCTCGACGAGTGGGACGAGATCACCGCCGAGATCCACGCCGGGTCGGTGGACGTGCTGCTGATCAGCCCGGAACGGCTCAACAATCCGGACTTCCGCGACGGTGTACTGCCGAAGCTCGCCGCCACCACCGGCCTGCTGGTGGTGGACGAGGCGCACTGTGTTTCCGACTGGGGGCACGACTTCCGGCCGGACTACCGCCGGTTGCGTACCTTCCTCGGCAACCTGCCCGAGCACACGCCGGTGCTGGCCACCACCGCCACCGCCAACGCCCGGGTGACCCAGGACGTGGCCGAGCAACTCGGCACCGAACTGGCCGCGCAACGGCCGGACGTACTGGTGCTGCGCGGCAGCCTGGACCGCGAGTCGCTGCGGCTGGCCGTACTCGACCTGCCGACCCCCGCGCACCGGCTCGGCTGGCTCGCCGACCACCTGGACCAGTTGCCGGGCTCGGGCATCGTCTACACGTTGACCGTCGCGTCGGCGACCGAGACCGCCGAATTCCTGCGGAGCCGGGGCTGGTCGGTGGCGGCGTACACCGGGCAGGCCGAAGACGCCGACCGTCGCGCCGCCGAGCAGGACCTGCTCGACAACAAGATCAAGGCGCTGGTGGCCACCAGCGCGCTCGGCATGGGCTTCGACAAGCCGGACCTCGGGTTCGTGGTGCACCTGGGCGCCCCACCCTCACCGATCGCCTACTACCAGCAGGTCGGCCGGGCCGGCCGGGCCGTCGAACACGCCGAGGTGCTGCTGCTGCCGGGCGCCGAGGACGTGGCCATCTGGCGGTACTTCGCCTCACTCGCCTTCCCGCCGGAGGACCAGGTACGCGCGGTGCTCGCCGCCCTGCACACCGACCGCCCGCTCTCCACCCCGGCCCTGGAACCACTGGTCGACCTGCGCCGGGCCCGTCTGGAGATGATGCTCAAGGTGCTCGACGTCGACGGCGTCGTCCGCCGGGTGCGCGGCGGCTGGCTCGCCACCGGCGAGCCGTGGGTCTACGACGCCGACCGGTTGCGCCGCGTCGCCACCGCCCGCGTCGCCGAGCAACAGGCCATGCTGGAGTACGCCTCGACGACCGGTTGCCGGCTGCGTTACCTGCGCGAGTGCCTGGACGACGCCGAGGCGACCGGCTGCGGCCGATGTGACCGGTGTGCCGGGCCACTGTTCACGCCGGAGGTGTCACCGATCGCGCTGACCGCCGCGCAGACCTTCCTCGGTCGCCCCGGCGTGCAGATCGCACCGAAGAAGCTCTGGCCGACCGGGCTGGAGGCGGTCGGCGTACCGCTGAAGGGGCGCATCGCCCCGGCGGAGCAGGCACTTCCCGGCCGGGCCGTGGGCCGGCTCTCCGATCTCGGTTGGGGTGACCGGCTGCGTGGCCTGGTCGGGCCCGGCACCTCCGACGGGCCGGTCCCCGACGATGTGGCCGCCGCCGTCATCGAGGTGCTCAAGGCGTGGGCGCACGGCGACGACCCCTGGCCCAGCCGCCCGGTCGGGGTGGTCACGGTCGACTCGACCAGTCATCCGGCACTGATCAACTCACTCGCTGAGCGAATCGCCGCCGTCGGACGGATACCGCTGCTGGGCCGGGTGGCCGTCGCCAGCCCGTCCGGTGCCCCGCGTGGAAACAGCGCCCAGCGGGTACGCGCCCTGCACAACACCCTCACCGTCCCCGGCCCGCTCGCCGCGGCCCTCCCCGGGCTGACCGGCCCCGTCCTGCTCGTCGACGACCTGGTCGAGACCGGCTGGACCCTCACCATGGCAGCCCGCGAACTCCGCCGAGCCGGCACCCCCGCCGTCCTCCCCCTAACCCTCGCCCTCTCCCCCTAACCCACCCCCACCCCCACCCCCACCCCCACCCCCACCCCCACCCCGCCCCGCCCCGCTCCCCGCCCCGCTTCCCGCGATCTTGCACTTTCTGTCGGGGCATAACGGTCAAAAGCCGCATCATGGCG
This sequence comes from Micromonospora sp. NPDC051196, assembly GCF_040682415.1. NCBI lineage: Bacteria > Bacillati > Actinomycetota > Actinomycetes > Micromonosporales > Micromonosporaceae > Micromonospora > Micromonospora sp. NPDC051196. Next base: position 313,776 of record NZ_JBFBAY010000003.1, on the reverse strand, counting down.
ACATGAAGTGCAAGATCGCGGCGGAGGTGGGGTGGGGGTGAGGGGGAGGTGGGGTGGGGGAGGGGGAGGGGGTGGTGGTTACGGTGGGTGGGTGCCGGGGGAGCGGGAGGGGAATGTGGCGGTGCTTGGGTCGGTGCGGGGGGATGAACAAGCGGCTGAGCAGGGTGCCGGGGAGGTTGGGGTCGGCGGCGGTGCGGCGGGGGGCCCGGATCGGAGCACCCTGCGGCTGGCGCTGGTGGTCGGTGGGCTGGTGCTGGCCGTGCTGCTCGGTTTCGGGCTCGGCCGGATCAACAGCGGCGGGGCCATGGCGGCGGGCGGATCGCTGGACAGCGCGTTGAACGGCCACACCCACGCGCCGGGGACCGGTGCCCATTCGCACGGGGCGGGACAGGCGGAGGCGGCCGAGGCGGGCGGCCTGGCGGTCAGTCGTGCCGGCTACACCCTCACTCCACGGTCGGCCGAGTTCGCCGCCGGCCAGACCGGTGAGCTGCGGTTCCAGATCCAGGACGGGCAACGCCGGACGGTGACCCGGTTCGCGGTGGTGCACGACAAGCCGATGCACCTCATCGTGGTACGCCGTGACCTGACCGGCTATCAGCACCTGCACCCGAGCATGGCGGCCGACGGCACCTGGTCGGTGCCGTTGACCTTGCCGCAGCCGGGCGTCTGGCGGGCGTACGCCGACTTCACGGCCCTCGCCGACGACGGCCGGCAGACCGCGACGACCCTCGGCGTGGACCTGGTCGCGCCGGGTGAGTACGCGCCACGAGACCTCCCCGTCCCCGCGGCCAGCACGACGGTCGACGGCCTGACCGTGGGCTACCAGGGCAACCCGGAGCCCGGCCTGACCGTGCCGGTGAGCTTCCGGGTCACCGCTGCGGACGGCAGCAGCCCGAAACTGGAGCACTACCTCGGGGCGTACGGCCACCTCGTCGCGCTGCGCGAGGGTGACCTCGGCTACCTGCACGTACACCCGGAACCGGAACTGGTGGACGGCGCGATCCAGTTCTGGCTGACCACCCCCGGACCGGGGCGGTACCGCCTCTTCCTGGACTTCGCCACGGGCGGTGCGGTGCGCACCGCCGAGTTCACGGTGCTGGTGCGGTAACCGGCCGAGTCCGGACCGGGCGGCGGTCAGCCGGCGCGGCGGATCGGGCGGCGGGCGAGGTAGCGCAACAGGTCACGGATGTGGTGTTTCTCCTCGGCCGGCACCGTGGGATCGGCCAGCCGTTGCAGGATCACCCGGACGTCCGCCTCGACCGGGCCTTCACTGCCACGTCGCGACGGCCCCGAGCCGGTGTCCGGCAGGCCGAGCGCGCGGAAGGCCGCTGCGACCGGCAGGTCCAGGGCGGAACAGAAACCACGGACCTTGGCCAGTTCCGGGTAGTCCTGCCAGTCGCCGGCCAGCCAGCGGAAGACGGTGGAACGACCGACTCCGGTGTGCGCGGCCAGGTCGGTGACCGTCCACCCACGTTCCTCGCGGGCGTCGTCGATAGCCCGACGCACGAAGCGCGCGAACGCCATCTGCGGCGATATTTCTGCCGAACCCATCAGGTGGGTCTTCCCTCCCGACCGGCACCCGACGGTGCGTTCTTCGAGACTAGTACGGGATGAGCCGGAAGCAATTGACTGACCGACCAGACAGTCTCGGTGGCGGGACCGAACCCGTCCCTAATGACTCGCTGTGGCCGGGTTGAGCAGGGTTTCCAGCCGGGGTGTGATTCGCCACTGCTCGACCAGCTGTCGATATTCCGTACGCTGCTCGTCGGTGGGGACGGCGTCCGTGCGCCGGGCTCGGATGAGCAGGTTGCGCGGGGTATGCGCGGAATCCACGAACTCGACCACCTCGGCCCGGTAGCCGTGCAGACGCAGCAGCCCGGCGCGCAGCGCGTCGGTGAGGACGTCCGCGAAGCGCTCCCGCAGGATGCCCTGCCGGGTCAGCATTCCGTACGGCGTCGGCGCCCCGCCGGCGCGAAGTTGTGCCGCCACGTCGTGATGGCAGCACGGCGCGGCCAACACCCACCGCGCGCCCCAGCGCACCGCTCGGGCCAGCGCCTCGTCGGTGGCGGTGTCGCACGCGTGCAGGGCGAGTACGAGATCGGGCGCCGGCTCGACGGCGGCGTCGGCGATGGTGCCGGCCACGAAACGCACCCGATCCGCCCAGCCGAGCCGCTCGGCCAACTCGGTGTTGCGGCGGCGCTGATCCTCGCGTACGTCGACGCCGACCAGGTCCACGTCCAGGCCGTGCTGGGAAAGGTAGCGGTACGCGGTGAAGGTCAGGTAGGCGTTGCCGCAACCGAGATCGACCACCCGCAGTGGGCCGGTCAGCCCGCTGGGCAACGTGGCGACCAGCGCTCGGAGGAACGCGTCCACCTGTCGGCGCTTGGCGGCCGAGCCACCGATCTCGACGAAGATCGGGTCACCGGGGTCGAGCAGGTACTCCTTGGCCCGGTCGTGCCCACCCGGCACAGCGGCGGTCTGCTGCTGGCCGTCGGGCTGGTCACCGCTGGCCCGGACGGGCTGCGCCGCCGCGCGGTGCACCTGCGCCTCACCCGACTTGGTGACCCGCAGTTGCAGGGTGCTGTTCGCGGTCTCGACATGCCAGTTGCCGAACGGCTCGGCCAGCAGCGCCTCGACCGCCGCGTCCGACTCCGGGCCCGGTGCCACGTTGCGGGTGTACGGCCGCACGCCGTCGGAGGTGGCGATCTGCAACCGGGGACCGGCCTTGAGCACAACCGGCCGTAGCTCGGCCCGGACCACCGAAGGACGCTGACCACGCCGCCGACCGGCGGCCACGGCTCGGGTCAGCCCGGAACCGAGCAGCATCGAGCGGACCTCGGCCAGGGCAGCGTCCAACGGTTCGGGCATGACTCCATCTTCCATGTCGATCTGGTGCCACTCGGCGACCTGGGCCGCGATGATCCGCGCGGCGCGGGTACTGCGAAGTCGCCGGACAGGGCCGGACACACGGCCGCACCGCCCGACGTGGACGGTGCGGCATGTGTGAGTGGGTCAGTCGGTCGTTTCGGCTGCCGTACCGGCGGCGGATGCGGCGCTCCGGCGGCGTCGGCGGCGACGGGGTCGCGCTGCCTCGCCCCCGGTGCCCTCGGTGCCGGTGCTGCTCTCGACTGCGATGGTGTCGCCGGCCGAGTTGGCTGCCTCGACGACACCGGCAACGACCTCGCCGGCCCGGCGGCGACGGCGACGGCGGGGGGTACGGCCGCTGCCCTCACCGGTCAGTTCGGCGGACTCGGTGGTCTCCGGCGCGGTGTCGCCGTCCTGACGGGACCGGCCTGCGGCCCGCCCGCGACTCTCGCCCCGACCAGAATCGCTGCGTCCACCCTCGCCGCGTCCGCGCTCCCGGCGGTGTCCGCCGCGCGACTCGCCCCGGCGTGACCGGCCGCCGCCCAGGTCCTCCTCGACCTCGGCGGACAGCCCGGCGCGGGTGCGCTCGGCGGTCGGCAGAGTGCCGGTGACCTCGGTCGAGATGTGCAGGTCGGTGTAGAGGTGCGGGGAGGTGTGGTACGTCTCCTGCGGTTCGGGCATGTCCAGCCCGAGAGTCTTGTCGATGATCCGCCAGCGGGGCATGTCGTCCCAGTCGACGAAGGTCACCGCGACACCGCTCGCGCCCGCCCGGCCGGTGCGGCCGATGCGGTGGGTGTAGGTGTCCTGGTCTTCCGGGCAGTCGTAGTTGATCACGTGGGTGACGCCGGTGACGTCGATGCCCCGGGCCGCGACGTCGGTGGCGACCAGGGTGTCGATCTTCCCGGCGCGGAAGGCCCGCAGGGCCCGCTCGCGGGCGCCCTGGCCGAGGTCACCGTGTACGGCGGCGACGGCGAAGCCGCGGAAGTCGAGATCCTCGGCGACCCGGTCGGCGGCACGCTTGGTCCGCGTGAAGATCATCGTCAGGCCGCGGCTCTCCGCCTGGAGGATCCGGGCGACGATCTCGACCTTGTTCATCGAGTGGGTGCGGTAGACCAGCTGCTCGGTCTGCGGCGACGGGCCGGTCTCCGCGGTGTGCCCGGCGTGGATCGTGATCGGGTGACGCAGGAACCGCCGGGACAGCGTCACGATCGGATCGGGCATGGTCGCCGAGAACAGCATGGTCTGCCGGTCCTCGGGCAGCATCGCCAGGATCCGCTCGACGTCGTCGAGGAAGCCTAGGTCGAGCATCCGGTCGGCCTCGTCCAACACCAGTGCGCGTACGCCGTGCAGGCGCAGGTGCTTCTGCTTGGCGAGGTCCAGCAGGCGGCCCGGCGTGCCGACGAGGATCTCCACGCCCTTACGCAGCGCCTCGACCTGCGGCTCGTACGCCACGCCACCGTAGATCGGCAGCACGCGTACGCCGCGGGTGCGGCCGGCGGCGGCGATGTCCTTGGCGACCTGGATGCCCAGCTCACGGGTGGGTACCACGACCAGCGCCTGAGGCAGACCGTCGCCACCCTCGGCGGGTGCGAAGACCCGCTCCAGCAGCGGTACGCCGAAGCCGAGGGTCTTGCCGGTGCCGGTCGGGGCCTGCCCGATCAGGTCGGCGCCGCGCAGCGCGATCGGCAGCGCGTACTCCTGGATGGCGAAGGCGCGGGTGATGCCGGCCGCGGCCAGCGCGTCGACGGTCTCGGCGCGGGCGCCGAGCTCGGCGAAGGTCGGTGCCTCCGGTCGGACCGGGGCGGTGGGGGCCAGTTCCTGGCCGTCTGTGAGGTCTTGAGTCAGCTCACTCATATGGATTTGGGGGTGCCCTCTCGTGGGTGCGCCCCGTCATGTCCTCAGGGCGCGTTCGGTATGGCGCGGGCCACACGGTCGGCGGCAGAAAGCCGAGCGGACCGGGCCGCACGCGCGCCGTGGGTCGGACTTCGACTCGGGGTCGACCGCGACTCGGGATGGAATGCCACCCCGTATCAACTGCGACTCCGGCCGGATCGGCGCCTACGGCAACTCCTCCATGCTACCTGAACGGGCCATACGCCGTCCTGATTCCGAGCCGGCAAGCGTCACCGGGCAGACTCATGAGTGATGTGTATCACCAGCTCGTCGCTCTGTCGACCGATTCGGGGCGGCGTTAGCGACCTGCCGCACATCCCGCTGCGTCCCCGTCGGGCGGTAATCTGCGCGAGTGTCCGCCCCGGCGCCAACTTCGCTGTGGTCGACCTGCTCGGCCTGTGACCCTCGGTGTGCTGCTCGTCCTTCGAACGGATGGCGGCCGACGCCCGACTCGCCCCGCATCTGCGGCGCTGCGCGGTACTGAGCGAGATGGCCGCCGCCGAGATCGCGAGCTACCGGCGCCTGGTCGGTGCGGCGCTCTCCCAGGTGGGGCGGGTGGCCGCCGTCGATCGTGGGGCGCTCAACACCTTGATCACACCCAGGGCGAGCTGGCGGAGGTGACCGGATTGATCCGGCGGCTGACCGACGCGCATACCGCGCGGATGGCCGCCGCCGGACTCAACAACTGACCGTCAGCGGACGGTGAAACCCACCGCCCGGGGAGACGCCTCGGCGATCTCGACGTAGGCGACCTTGCTGACCGGCACAATGATCCGCCGGCCCTTCTCGTCGGTCAGGGACAGCGTGCCCTCGCCCCTGGCGACGGCGTCGGTCACGATCCGCTCGATCTCGGCCGGCGACTGCGCGCTCTCCAGAACCAGTTCGCGGGGCGCGTACTGCACGCCGATCTTGACCTCCACTGTGCCTCCTCCGTCGGGCGAAATGGCCGCCGTGCGAAGGCTATCCGATCACAAGGTGGTAGTTCAGGCTGACTCACCTTGCAGCGGAAAGCTGGCGATGCCCCGCCAGGAGAGCGCGGCCACCAGCGCCTCCGCCTCGGCCTTGGGCACCTGACGGCCCCCGGCCAGCCAGAACTGCGCGGCGGTCTCGGCGGCACCGACCAGGCCGGAGGCGAGCAGTTCGGCGTGAGCGCGGCTCACCCCCGTGTCGGAGATGATGGTGTCCGTGATCGCCGCGATGCAGCCCTGCTCGACCCGTTCGACCCGCTGCCGTACGGCCGGTTCGTTGCGTAGGTCGGACTCGAAGACCAGCCGGAAGGCTTCGCTCTCGTGGTCGACGAAGTCGAAGTAGGCCCGCACCGACGCGCTGACCCGCTCCTTGTTGTCGGTGGTGCTGGCCATGGCGTCGTGCACCTTGGCGACGATGGCGTCACAGTGCGTGTCGAGCAACGCCAGGTACAGCTCCATCTTTCCCGGGAAGTGCTGGTACAGCACAGGCTTGGAGACTCCCGCCCGCTCAGCGATGTCGTCCATGGCTGCGGCGTGGTAGCCCTGCGCGACGAACACCTCCTGAGCTGCGGCGAGCAGCTGCTTGCGGCGCGCCGAACGAGGTAGGCGCGTGGGCCGGCCGGCGGTCTGGGCGCCGTTCCCCACAGCGGTCATGGGAACCTCCGAGATTGTCGTACGGACCGGCATTTCACCCAAACCGGCTAGGGCCTGGGTGGCCCTTCGCGGAATTGGCCCGCCGCTGTAACTTATCGCCACTGTCGCCACACGGTAGCCTCAGCGGGGGCGACCAAGGAGCGCGCGGTGAGTGAAACAGGACAGCCCGGTGCTGCCACCCCGGGAGAGCACGGCGACGGTACGGGTCAGCGGGATGACCTGGCCCGTTCCGGCAACGGGTGGGCCCCGCCATCGGGTGACTGGTCCTGGAGCGCACAGGCCCCCCAGGAGACCGGGGAGAGCTGGCGGGTGATCCCCCCGCCGTCGGGATGGTCCACCGCGTCGCCACGCTACGCCGATCTGCCTGCTCCGGCCGGTGAGCCGACGCAGCAGCGATCGGAACAGGTCAACGGCCATCGGGTCAACGGGCTGCAGCACGGGTCGGATGATCATCCGGCCGGTTGGCATGCTCCGGTGAGCGCTCCGCCCGGGTCACGTGATTCCGGCCACGATCCCGGCCACGAGCGTCTCGTCCTGCCCGCTCCGCGCCCCGTACCAGCCAGTGAGCGCCCCGAGTTGCCGACCTCCGCGCCGCCGGTGAGCGGTTTGCCGACTTCTGCGCCGCCGGCTGGTTTACCGACTTCTGCGCCGCCGGTGAGCGGTTTGCCGACTTCTGCGCCGCCGATGGGCGGTTTGCCGACTTCTGCGCCCCCGGCGATGCAGGTGCCGCCGGTCGGGACCGCCGCATCGGGCTTCGAGATGCCGCCCGGCCTGCACGCGCCCAGCGCCGAGCGGAGCGGGGACGAGTCGGCGGGCGGCCCGCCGCGCGGGTGGGAGGACCACTTCGGCCCCGCGTCGCCCCCGGATTCCCGATGGGTGCCGTCCGACCCCGTCACCGCAGCGGGCACCGCTGACCAGCCGCCGACCGACACGCCCGGGCCCCGGCCCCCGGAGCCGCCAGCCGAATCCGAGCAGCCGGACTGGGCGCGGCCGGGTCCGGCCAGCGACTGGGCTCCGGCGTGGGCCCGGGGCGAGGGCGACTCGCCCGGCCGACGCTCGCGCGAGACGCCGGCCCAGACCTGGGCCCACGAACCAAGCCGGCCGTACGAGCCGGTGCGCGCCGAGCCGACTCGGCCCTACGAGGCGGTACGCGTGGAACAGCCCCGACCGTACGAGGCGTCCCGGCCCGGCCAAGGGCCGGATGTCGCGGCACAACAGACCCCGCCCGGTCGGCCTGAGCAGACCCCGCCCGATCGACGTGAGCAGACCCCGCCCGGCTGGGCTGAGCAGACTGCGCCCGATTGGGCTGAGCAGAATGCACCCGGTCGGGTTGAGCAGGCCCCGCCGCACTGGGCTGACCAGACCGCACCCGGTTGGGCTGACCAGACCGGACCTGGTTGGGCTGAGCAGAGTGCACCCGAGCGGCCGGACTGGGCGATGGCGCCGACGAGCACGCCGCCGGCTGCGGAGCGGCCGACGTGGGTTCCTCGACCGGCCGACGAGCGGCCGGCAGCCAACCCGACCGGGGTGCCGGACGATCGTCCGGCATGGGCCCGTCCGGTCAGCGCGGCGCCGGCCGACGAGGCTCTGCCCTGGGGCTCACGAGCGGCCAGCCAGCCATCGGCAGAGGAGCGGCTGCCCTGGGCCCTCGGCCCGGCCAGCGCCCCACCGGCCAGCGCGCCGACCTACTGGGAGGCTCCACCCGAGCCCCGCTCGGCGTCGGTCGACCCCGATGCCGGGCCGACCGCCGACCCCAGGCCAGCTGCTGAGGCCAGGCCCGCTGCCGATCCCAGGCCCGCCGCTGAGGCCAGGCCGACCGCTGAGGCCGGATCGGTCTCGGATACCCGGATGTCGTCCGACCTGGCCGCCCATCGGCCGTTCCGGCTTCGGCCGGTGCCCAGCGAGCCGGCCCTGACCCGTCCCGCACCGACAGCCGGTCAGCCTGACCCGGTCCCGGCGCCGGCCACAGTCGATCCGCCGACCGGTGCGAGCACCAGCGGAACGGGTCGCCACGAGCAGACGCCCTCCGCCCCTCGCGCCAGCGGTTCGGATCGGCACGAACACGGCCTGTCCGCGTCCGGTGTGACCGCCGGAGGGCCGGGACGCCACGAGCACACCCCTGCCGCGAACGGTTCGACGAACGCGGCCCCGTACGCGGCACGTCGGTCCGCGCCTGAACCCGTACCGTCGGCGGAACCGGGCAACGGCCGGTCGCCGGACAGCACGTCGGCGGTGTTGCCGCAGCGCGTCCCCGCCGAGCCGGACGTGCCCGTCGTGCCGGAGCCGCCTGCCGTGGAGCCACCTGCCGAAACTCCGGAACTCGCCCGGATCGCCACCCACCTGCGCCGCGATGACGAGCCGGCACCGTTGCGCGAGCGGCCTGAGGGTTTCGACGTCAACGCGATCCTCGATGCGGTCCGGGGTGTCGAGGGCGTACGCGACGCCGCGCTGCGCCGTACCCCGGCGGGTGCGCACAGCCTGCGTCTCGACCTCGCCGATGGTGCCGACCCGGCCGAGGTGAGCCGGCAGGTGGCCCGCCTGTTACAGGAGCGGATGGGTCTGGCCGCCGCGCCGCGCGGCGTTCCGGGTGTGCCGGCCGCACCCGTCCGGCGCCGGTCCGCCGACAACCGGGGCGGCGACGGCGGTGAGAGCCGGCCTGCCGGGGAGCCTCGGCGCCCGACCAACCGGCCGGCGGGAGCCCGTGCGGAAACGGTGGCGACCCGAGCTGAACCGGCGCCGGACCAGTCGCGGCGGAGACGTCCGGCACCTGCACCGCAACGCGGCCGGGCCACCGTTGAGGAGACCGGTTCGACGGGGAGCCCGGCGACCCTCGGCGCCTCGTACTCCGGCGGGCAACTGACCACCACCGAGTCCGCGCCGTCACGGCCGTTGGACACCGGCGGCCGACCCGGCCCCCGGGTCGTGCTCGACCACGTGCAGGTGAGCACGTTCGGGCTCGACGCCACCGTCGAGGTCCGGCTGATCGCCGGTGAGCAGAGTGCCGCCGGTTACGCCACCGGCCCTGCCGTGGACGGTTACGTGCTGCGACTCTGCGCGGTCGCCGCTGCGGCCGCGATCGACGAGTTGTTGCGGAGCGCCGGCACCACCGCCGACCGTGGACGGTGCTTCGTCGAGCATGCCGCCGTGGTGCCGTTCGGTAACTGCGAGGTGGCCACCGTCGTGGTGCTGCTGGTGTGCGACGGGTGGGTCGAGCAACTCGCCGGTTCCGCGCTGGTCGCGGGCGACCCCCGGCAGGCGGTGGTACGCGCCACACTGGCTGCGGTCAATCGTCGGCTGGAGGCCCTGCTGGCCTGAGCGGACCCGGGCAGACTGGAACGGTGAAGCCTGCCATCCTCTCATCCGACCGGCTGCTGCCCGCCCACTCGGTTCCGCCCCCGTGGCCGGGCCGTCAGGTACGACTCGACGGCTTGGTCACCTACGTGCGCGACACCCCGGCCACCAGGCCGGACGCGGAACCGGCGTTGTACGTGCACGGGCTGGGTGGCTCCTCGCAGAACTGGACCGACCTGGCCGGCCTGCTCGCCGACCGGCTCGACGGCCAGGCGATCGACCTGCCGGGTTTCGGGCGCAGCGAGCCGGGCCGGCGGTACACCGTGCCGGTCTTCGCGCAACGGGTGATCCGCTGGCTTGAGTACTCCGACCGGGGGCCGGTGCACCTGTTCGGCAACTCGTTGGGCGGGGCCATCTCGGTGCGGGTGGCCGCGCTACGGCCGGATCTGGTCCGGACGCTGACGCTGGTGTCGCCCGCTCTGCCGTTCCTCGACTTCCGTCGGTCGTTGCAGGGTCGGATGCTGCCGCTGCTGGCGACCCCCCGAGGCGAGCGGCTGGCCGCCTGGCGGCTGGCCCGGATGGCACCGGAGGTGATGGCGCAGCAGGTGATGGAGGCTTGCGTGGCCGACCTCAGCCGGATCTGCGACCAGCGCCGGCAGGAGGCGCTGGAGGAGATCCGGGTGCGTTACCAGGCGGAGCATTATGCGGCGGCCTACGTGCGTACGTTTCGTGGGCTGGTCTACAGCTTCCTACGGTCGTACCTGCCGGGATCGGGCTCGCTGTGGCGGCTGGCCCGTTCGGTGCAGGCGCCGACGCTGGTCGTCGGTGGTCGGCGGGACCGACTGGTCGACGTCCGGGTGGCGCCACAGACCGCCCGGGTGATCCCGGACAGCCGACTGTTGATGCTCGACGGCGTGGGCCATGTGGCGCAACTGGAGGTGCCACGCCTGGTGGCTCGGGCCGTGATCGGGCTGCTCACCGAGACGGGGGACGCGAGGCACGGGGCTGGCCTGGCAGGATGACCGGGATGGTCATCCCCCGTAGCCACCGCCGACAGCCTGGCCGGCACACCCGTCGCGCGGGTTCGTCGGGAGACGACGCTGGTGGCGTCGGCGGAGGTGCCGGCCATCGGCCCAAGGTCGTTGCCCGGGTGGCCGTGCTGGTGGCGGTCGGCGCTGCGGTGGCGCTGGTGGCTGGGTGGACGGGTTGGTTGCCCGGTGCCGCCGATGCCGACGAGGTGCCGGCGATCCCGCCGCCGGTGTCGGCCGTCGTTCCGCCCGTGGTGACGCCGTCGTCCGAGCCGTCCCTGGCGACGCGGTCGCCCGAGCCACCTGCGGCGAGGCCGTCGCCCGAAGCGCCGATGTTGCAGCAGCCCGGGCGGGTGCCGTCGGCCGGGCGGGGCCGCTTCGACTACGACGAGCGGACGGGCCCGGTGCTGGGGAAGGCTGGCGGGATTCAGCGGTACCGGGTGGCGGTGGAGTCCGGCGCGGGCGTCGAGCCGGGCGAGTTCGGTCTGGCAGTGCAGGAGGCGCTGACCGGGCCGGGTAGTTGGGTGGACAGTGGACGGCTGCGGTTGCGGCAGGTGGAGACGACGTCTCGGTACGACTTCACCGTCTACCTGGCCACCGCGCCGACGGCGGGCCGGATGTGCGCGGCCGGCGGGGTCGACATCCGGGTCGGTGGGCGGCCCTACACCTCCTGCCGTGCCCCCGGGAAGGTGATCATCAACCTGGAACGGTGGCGGCGGTCCGTGCCGCACTTCGTCGAGGCGGAGGTGCCGCTGTCGGTCTACCGCACGTACGTGATCAACCATGAGGTCGGGCACCAGCTCGGCAACCGCCACGAGCGCTGCCCCGGGCCGGGCAGACCGGCGCCGGTGATGATGCAGCAGACCCTCTTCCTCAAGGGGTGCATCGCGAATCCCTGGCCGTACCTCGATGGCCGGCGGTACGCCGGTCCACCGCTGTGACCTGGCCGGCTGCGCTGACAGCTGCTTCGATTATGCGGCGTTAGTGGCGATTTGGGTGCGACGATGAGGTCATGCCCTCTTCACCCCTTTATGGGCGCCCGACGGGCTCGGCTCGACACACGCCCTCCCGACGGCTGTTCCCGTCCTGGCTTCGTACGCTCGCGGTGCTCGTCGGCCTGATGGTGCTCGCGGTCGCCGTCACGGTGCTGTTGGTGGCCCAGTCCGGTGACCGGGCGGTGCGGGAGCCCGACGACCGGAGCAGGGCCGCGCAGGGTGTGCTGGATCAGCGCCCGCAGCCGACCGGGTACCCGAGTGCCGGTGCCGGACGTTTCCTGACGGCCGGTGAGGCCTCACCGGTGCACGGGCTGGACGGCCCGGTCGTGCGCTACCGGGTGGCCGTCGAGCAGGGCACCGGGCAGGATCCGGCGGGGTTCGCAGCCGAAGTCGACGCGGTGCTGTCCGACCCGCGCAGCTGGATCGGCTCGGGTGAGCTGCGGGTGCAGCGGGTCGCCGAGTTCGACCGGGCCGACTTCACCGTCTACCTGGCCACCCCGCTGACCTCGGAGGCGATGTGTGCCGAGGGCGGCCTGAGCACCGAGGGTTACACCTCCTGTCGCCTACCCGGTCAGGTGATCATCAATTTGGCGCGGTGGTTGGAGGCGGTGCCGGATTACGGGGCGCCGCTGGAGGTCTATCGGGCCTACGTGATCAACCACGAGGTCGGGCACGAGTTCGGTCAGTGGCACGAGGAGTGCCCGGGCCCGGGGCGCCCGGCGCCGGTCATGCAGCAACAGACGTACGGCCTGGCCGGCTGCCTGGCCAACGCCTGGCCCTACCTCGACGGCCACCGATACGCCGGCGACCTGGTCCCGTGAGTGCCCCCGGCTGCCTACCCGCTGGTCGGCCCATGCCGCCGGCCCGGCTCTTACCCGGCAGCCGGATATTCCCCTCCCGCATGCCGGGCGACGTGTCCCTGCTCATGGCCGACGGCTGCGTCGGCGAGCAACAATGGCTCGGTTGTCCACCACATCGATTCCGGGGAGTTCACCGTGTCGTTGCCCCCGCTCGTCGAACCCGCCGCCGAGCTGACCGTTGACGAGATCCGCCGCTACTCCCGTCACCTGATCATTCCGGACGTCGGGGTGACCGGTCAGAAGCGGCTGAAGAACGCCCGGGTGCTCTGTGTCGGCGCCGGTGGCCTCGGTTCCCCCGCCCTGATGTACCTCGCCGCCGCGGGGGTCGGCACCCTCGGCATCATCGACTTCGACACCGTCGACGAGTCGAACCTCCAGCGGCAGATCATCCACGGTGTCTCCGATATCGGCCGGTCCAAGGCCGAGTCGGCCGCGGCGAGCATCCGCGAGATCAACCCGCTGGTCAACGTCGAGATTCACAACACCGCGCTGGACCGGGACAACGTCCGCGAGATCTTCGCCCAGTACGACCTGATCGTCGACGGTACGGACAACTTCGCCACCCGGTACATGGTCAACGACGCGGCGGTGCTGCTCGGCAAGCCGTACGTCTGGGGTTCGATCTACCGGTTCGACGGCCAGGCGTCGGTGTTCTGGGCCGAGCACGGTCCCTGCTACCGCTGCCTCTACCCGGAGCCCCCGCCGCCCGGCATGGTCCCCTCCTGCGCCGAGGGCGGCGTGCTCGGCGTGCTCTGCGCCTCGATCGGCTCGATCCAGGTCAACGAGGCGATCAAGCTGCTCGCCGGTGTCGGTGAGCCCTTGGTCGGCCGGCTGATGGTCTACGACGCCCTGGAGATGAGCTACCGCAAGATCAAGGTTCGCAAGGACCCGAACTGCGTGCTCTGCGGCGAGAACCCGACGGTGACCGACCTGCTGGAGGACTACGAGGACTTCTGCGGCGCGGTGTCGGTCGAGGCCCAGGAGGCGGTGGTCGACGCCACCATCACCGCAGCCGAGCTGAAGGAGTGGCAGGACGCCGGCAAGGACATCTTCCTGGTCGACGTGCGGGAGCCGGCCGAGTACGAGATCGTCCGCATCCCCGGCGCCACGCTGATTCCCAAGGGCGAGATCCTCTCCGGCGAGGCGTTGGTCAAACTGCCGCAGGACAAGCAGATCGTGCTGCACTGCAAGTCCGGCGTCCGCTCCGCCGAGGCGCTGGCCGCGCTCAAGGCGGCCGGGTTCCGCGACGCCGTGCACGTCCAGGGCGGCGTGCTCTCCTGGATCAAGCAGATCGACCCCTCGCTCCCGGCCTACTGAGGTGTAAGGAAGGGGCCCTTCTTAACGCCTCCGGTAGAGGAGGGGCCCCTTCTTAACATCGGCCGCAACGCCCTGCTCACACCTGCCGTCGGGCCGGTGTCGGCTGCCCGATTCACCGAGGCGAGATCACGTTTGCGCCGGTAGCCTGACCGCCGTGGTCGACATCGACGCCGCGATCGGGTTCGTGGTGGCACACGGAGACGCGGTGGAACGTGCCCGCCTCTCCTGGTTGCGCACCGGCGCGCCGCCATCGCCCGAGACGCTCGACAGCGCCGAGATCGGGCAGACGCTCGGCGGCGGCTGGCCGGCCTCCTGGGGCGAAGAGGTTGCTTCGGTCGACGCCACCTGCTTTCGCCTCGCCGAACTGGACGATCTCGGCGCGCTGAGCCGTCCGGCCGCCCGCCGGGCCCTGGACTGGCTGGCCGCCGCCCAGCGGCGGGACGGCTGCTGGGAGGAGGACGAGGCCCTGGCCGACGTCGCCCCCGAGTGGGCCCGGCCGGGTGATCCGGAAGCGCGGCTCTACCTGACCGCCAACGCGGCCTTCTGGCTCACCGTGGCCGGGCTGGACGCCCGTGCTGCCGGGCCGCTGGACCACCGGGTCGGTGGGGCGTACGCCGGGGTGGTGCACGCCGCCGGGCAGGCGCTCGCCGCTCACCTCAACCCGGACGGCAGTTGGCCGTCGTTCCTGGCCACCGGTTGGCTGACCGCTGCGGTGCTGCACCGGCAGCAACTGTTCTACGAGTCGGCGCGGATCAAGGCGGTGCTCGCCGAGCGGCTTCCGCAGGCCTCACCCGCCGACGCCGCCTGGCTCGCCTCGACGCTGCGCCGTGTCGGCGTCGACGAGCAGGAATGGACCCTCGTCGCGGCCCGCCGCCGACTTGCCGAAACCCAGCGCACCGACGGCGGCTGGACCAGCGACGACGGCCACCAGTTCGACGTCCACACCACCCTCGCCGTAATCCGCGCCTTCCGCTAACCCCACCCCCACCCCCACCCGACCCCACCCCACCCCACGCATCCCGCCGCGCCGCACCCACCCCACCGCGCGCGCGCACAGATCTTGCACTTTTCGTCGCGACAATAAATGCCATAACGGGCAAACTGCCGACGAAAAGTGCAAGATCGCGGGTGCGGGTGCGGGTGCGGGTGCGGGTGCGGGTGCGGGTGCGGGTGCGGGTGCGGGGAGCGGGGAGCGGGGAGCGGGGAGCGGGGAGCGGGGAGCGGGGAGCGGGGAGCGGGAGTGGGAGTGGGAGTGGGGTGGGTGGTTAGCGGAGGTGGCCGGTGCCGGTTACTACGTATTTGGTGCTGGTCAGTTCGGGGAGGCCCATGGGGCCGCGGGCGTGCAGCTTCTGGGTGGAGATGCCGATCTCGGCACCGAAGCCGAACTCGCCGCCGTCGGTGAACCGGGTCGAGGCGTTCACCATCACTGCGGCCGAGTCGACCCGGGCCACGAACTCCCGGGCGGCCGACTGCGAGTCGGTGACAATGGCCTCGGTGTGGCCGCTGCCGTACTGCCGGATGTGCGTGACCGCCGCGTCGAGCGAGTCGACGACGGCGACCGAGATGTCCTTCGAGAGGTACTCGGTGGCGAAGTCCTCGTCGGTGGCCGGGACCACGGCGTCGGAGTACGTCGCGGTCCGGGCATCGCCGTGCACGGTCACCCCGGCCTCGGCGAAGGCGGCCAGCATCGTCGGCAGGAACTCGTCGGCGACAGCCGCGTGCACCAGCAGCGACTCGGCGGTGTTGCAGGTCGACAGCCGTTGCGTCTTGGCGTTCAGGGTGATCGACACGGCCATCGACAGGTCGGCACCGGCGTCGACGTAGACGTGGCAGTTGCCCACCCCGGTCTCGATCACCGGCACGGTGGACTCCTCAACCACGGTCCGGATCAGCGACGCACCGCCGCGCGGGATCAGCACGTCCACCAGGCCCCGGGCGCGCATCAGCTCCTTGACCGAGTCGCGGGTGCTGGAGTCGAGCAGTTGCACCGCGTCCGCCGGCAGGCCGGCGCCGGTGATCGCGTCCCGCAGCACGGCCACCAGCGCCGCGTTGGAGTGCGCGGCCGACGACGAGCCGCGCAGCAACGCCGCGTTACCGGACTTCAGACAGATGCCGGCGGCGTCCACGGTCACGTTCGGCCGACCTTCGTAGACGATGCCGACCACGCCGAACGGGACCCGGATCTGCCGCAACTCCAGCCCGTTGGGCAAGGTCGAGCCGCGTACCACCTCACCCACCGGGTCGGGCAGCGCGGCCATCTGGCGCAGCGCGTCGGCGATGCCGACCATCCGGCCCTCGTCGAGGGCGAGCCGGTCCAGCACGGCCGCGCTCAGCCCGGCTTCACGCCCGGCCGCCAGGTCCGCCTCGTTCGCGGTGAGGATCTCCGGCGTACGCGCGACCAGCGCGTCGGCCATCGCGTTCAGCGCGGCGTCCTTGACGGTACGCGTCGCGACGGCCAGCGTCTCCGCTGCCGTCCGCGCCCGACGCGCCTGCTCGCTCACGCTCATCCCATGCTCCTTCGGGTGGTAAGGAAGGGCCCCCTGTTAACGCCTCGCGTATAGGAAGGGCCCCTTGTTATCACGTCGTTCGGGCTCACAGCAGCACCAGGTCGTCGCGGTGGACGACCTCCCGTTCGTAGGCCGGGCCGAGCGCCGCGGCAAGGTCCGCAGTGGAGCGACCCAGCAGGCCGGGCAGCTCGACCGCGTCGTAGTTGACCAGTCCCCGGGCGACCGGGGCGCCGGAGGTGTCGACCAGGTCGACGGGGTCGCCGGCGGTGAACACCCCGTCGACGGCGGTGATCCCGGCCGGCAGCAGCGACTTGCGCCGGCCCACCACGGCGGCCACCGCCCCCGGATCGAGGTGCAGCCGACCTCTGGGCGAGGTCGCGTGGGCGAGCCAGAACAGGCGGGCCGCCGGTCGCCGGAGGCTGGGGTGGAAGAAGGTGCCGACCGGCTCACCGGCCAGCGCCGCGCCGGCCTGCGTGGCAGAGGTGAGCACCACCGGGATGCCGAACCCGGTGGCGATCCGGGCCGCCTCGACCTTGGTCACCATGCCGCCGGTGCCGACGCCGGAGCGACCGGTGCCGCCGATGTCGACGCCGGCCAGGTCCGCCTCGTCGCGTACCTCGGCGATGCGGCGTGAACCGGGTCGCGACGGGTCGCCCGTCCAGAGGGCGTCGACGTCGGAGAGCAGCACCAGCAGGTCGGCGTCGACCAGCGCGGCCACCAGGGCGGCCAGCCGGTCGTTGTCGCCGAACCGGATCTCCTCGGTGGCGACCGTGTCGTTCTCGTTGACGATCGGCACGGCCCGCAGGTCGAGCAGCTTGCGCAAGGTGCGGTACGCGTTGCGGTAGTGCGCCCGTCGGGTCACGTCGTCGACGGTCAGCAGCACCTGGCCGACGGTGCGACCGTGCCGCGCGAACGCGGCGGCGTACCGCCCGATCAGCAGGCCCTGCCCGACGCTCGCGGCGGCCTGCTGGGTGGCCAGGTCGCGCGGTCGCCGGGCCAACCCGAGCGGCGTCAGGCCCGCGGCGATCGCGCCGGAGGAGACGAGCACCACCTCGCGGCCGTCGGCGGCGCGCGTGTCGAGCGCGTCGACCAGCGCGTCGAGGCGTTCGTCGTCCAGCCCGCCGGTCGCGGTGGTCAACGAGGAAGATCCGATCTTGACGACGACCCGCCGGGCCGTGGTGACTGCGTCGCGCACCCGCCTATTCTGCGCTGTCACCGTCGAGCCACCCGTCGGCGTTCCCATACTCTGGCTGGTCATGACACCAGACGAGTACGTCGAGGCGGTACTGGAACTGGTCGACCGGATTCCGTCCGGACGGGTGATGTCGTACGGGGCGGTGGCCGACGCGCTCACCGAACGCTCAGGTCGGGCGTCCGCCCGGCTGGTCGGCTCGATCATGGCCCGGCATGGCGGTGCCGTCCGATGGCACCGGGTCGTCAACGCCTCCGGTGCGATGCCGCCCCGGCTGGCAGCCGAGGCGCGGGCACGTTGGCTCGCCGAGGGTACGCCGCTGCGCCAGGACCGGGTGGACATGCGGGCCGCGAGTTGGTGGCCCGGTGAGGGGGTGTGACGAGGGCCATAACGTGAGTAGCATTCGGCGCCATGACCGCACCGCCGAGTGGACCCGGCGCACCATCCCTGCCCCGCAAGGTGCACGCCGGCTATGCGCTCGGCTCGCTGGCCACCGGGGCGTTCGGCACCGTACCGGGGCTGTTGCTGCTGCCGTACCTCACCGACACGCTCGGCGTGGCGGCCGGCGTCGCGGCGCTGCTGGTGCTCCTGCCAAAGGCCTGGGACGTGCTGGTCAACCCGGTCGCCGGGCGGATCTCCGACCGGACTCGCTCCCGCTGGGGCGCCCGCCGGCCGTACCTGCTCATCGGTGGACTGGCGCTGGCCGTACTGTTCGGGTCGATCTTCGCCGCGCCGTTCGGCGCCGGGTCGGCGGCCGGGGCGTACGTCGCCATCGCCTTCCTGGCCACGGCGACCGCGTTCGCCTTCTTCCAGGTGCCGTACGTGGCCATGCCGGCCGAGTTGACCAGCGACTACGCCGAACGTACCCGGATGATGACCTGGCGGATCGCGGTGCTGGCGCTGGCCATCCTGGTCGCCGGCGCGGTGGCCCCGTTGGTCCGCGACGCCGCCGGCGGTGGCGTGCCGGGACACCGCTGGATGGGGGTGTTCGTCGCCGCGCTGATCGCGGTCGGTGCGGTCGGCGCCTTCCTGGGTACCCGGTCCGCTCCGCAACAGGTGGTCACCGAGAGCGAGCCCAGCCTGCGCGCCCAACTCGCGGTGGCCAGCCGCAACCGGCCGTTCCGGGCGCTGCTGCTCTGCTTCGTGGTGCAGTCCGCCGGGGTGGCCACGATTCTCGCCGGGGTGCAGTACTTCGCCGACCAGATCCTGCGCGACTCGAAGACCGGCCCGACCCTGCTGTTCGCCTGCTTCGTCGGGCCCGCGCTGGTGGTGATGCCACTGTGGTCGCGGGTGGGCGCCCGGCTCGGCAAGCTCGCCGCCCTGGTGATCGCGTCGCTGATGCTGTCGATCGGCGGCCTGGCGCTGGTCGCCGCGCCGATGTTGCCCGCCGCCGTGATCTACCTGCTGGTCGCGCTGCTCGGCGTCGGGTACGCCGGGCAGCAGGTGTTCGCGCTGGCCATGCTCCCGGACTGCATCGCGTACGACACCGCCCGCACCGGCCGCCGTCAGGCCGGCGTATTCACCGGCGTCTGGACCGCCGGTGAGACCTTCGGCCTGGCGCTCGGCCCCGGCATCTACGGCCTGGTGCTCGCCCTCACCGGCTACGTCTCCTCCACCACCGGCACCGCCGCCGCCCAGTCCGACACCGCCCGCCTCGGCGTCCTGCTCGGCTTCACCGTGCTGCCCGCCCTCCTGATCGCCCTGGCCACCCTCCTCCTCCGCCCCTACGACCTCACCGAGGCTCGCCTCGTCACCCTCACCCCTTCCGCCGCCGATCATGGAGTTGTGGTCGGAACGGAAGCCGCGAACCAGTACGAAAAGGGGACCACAAGTCCATGATCGACGAGAGTATGGGGGCCCTGCCTGCGCGTGGAGTGCCGGCGGAGCGGGTGTTGGGGGAGATCCGGGAGCTGCGGGGGCTGGATCGGCCTACGCATGGGGGGCGGTTGTTCGCCTATGTGTACGACCCGGGGGTGGCGGGGCTGGACGAGTTGGCTGCCGCCGCGTACGCGGAGAGTGCTCATGTCAACGGGCTCGATCCGACTGCTTTTCCGTCGCTGTTGGCGATGGAGAACGCGCTGGTGGGGGCGGCGGCTCGGGTGCTCGGCGGTGGGCCGGGCACGAGTGCGCCGGAGGTGGTCGGCAGCGTCACCAGCGGCGGCACCGAGTCGCTGATCCTGGCCGTGAAGACGGCCCGGGACGCCCGGCCGGAGGTCGACACGCCCCGGATCGTGGTACCGGCCAGCGCGCACGCGGCGTTCGCCAAGGCGGCGCACTACCTGCGGGTGGAACTCGACCCGGTGCCGATTCATCCCGACACGCTCCGACCGGCGGTCGCCGACGTGGCCGCCGCGATCCGCCCTGAGACGGTGCTGGTGGTCTGCTCCGCCCCCTCGTACGCACACGGCGTCATCGACCCGGTCGAACAGATCGCCGAGGTGGCCGCCGCGGCCGGGGTACGGTGCCACGTCGACGCCTGCTTCGGCGGCTGGACCCTGCCGTACCTGCGCCGCCTCGGCGAACCGGTGCCCGCGTTCGACTTCGCCGTACCCGGGGTCACCTCGATCTCCGTGGACCTGCACAAGTACGCGTACGCCCCGAAGGGCGTCTCGGTCCTGCTGCACCGCGATGCGGCGCTACGGGCTCCGCAGTACTTCGCGTACGCCGACTGGCCCGGGTACACGATGATCAACCCGGTGATCTCCTCCACCCGCTCGGGCGGGCCGATCGCCGCCGCGTACGCGACCCTGCGGCACCTCGGTGACGACGGCTACCTGGAGCTGACCCGGCGGACGCGGGAGGCGGTGCGGGTGCTGGCCGACGCGGTGCGCGGTGTCGACGGGTTGCGGCTGGTCACCGAGCCGGAGTCGACCGTGGTCTGCTTCACCACCACCGACTCCGGGCCCGACCTGTTCGTCCTGGTCGACGAGCTGGCGGCGCGGGGTTGGCACACCCAACCCCAGCTCACGTACGCCGGACTGCCGCGCAGCGTGCACCTGACGGTGACTGCGGCGGTGGCCCCCAGGGCGGCCGAGTTCACCGTCGACCTGGCCGAGGCGGTCGCGGTGGCGGGTGTCGCCGGGCCGGTCGCGCTGCCGCCGGAGTTGCTCGCGCTGGCCGGTGCGCTCTCCCCGGAGGCGCTCACCGGTGAACTGGTCGCCGGACTGGCCGCCGGGCTGGGCCTCGGCTCGGGCGGCGGGCTGCCGGAGCGGATGGCACCGGTGAACACCCTGCTCGACGTCGCGCCACCGGCGCTCCGCGAGCGGCTGCTGGTGGAGTTCGTCAGCCTGCTGCAACGCCCGTCCTACTGACCGGCCGCATCGGCGCTGCTCGTTCTCGTTAAGAGGGGGGCCCTATACAACGCTAGGCGTTAACAGGGGGCCCTTCCTTGCCGAATGGGCTGTGGTTGACTGTCGGGGACGGGAAGGGGACGGTCGTGCAGCTGCCGGCGGTGCTCGGCGAGCCGATCCGGTTCGTGCTCAACTGGGGCCGGCGGTACTCGCTCTGGGTCTTCAACTTCGGGCTGGCCTGCTGCGCCATCGAGTTCATCGCGACCAGCATGTCCCGGCACGACTTCATGCGCCTCGGCGTCATCCCGTTCGCGCACGGTCCTCGGCAGGCCGACCTGATGGTGGTCTCCGGCACGGTCACCGACAAGATGGCCCCGGCCATCAAGCGGCTCTACGACCAGATGCCCGAGCCCAAGTACGTCATCTCCTTCGGCGCCTGCTCCAACTGCGGCGGCCCGTACTGGGACTCGTACTCGGTGACCAAGGGCGTCGACCAGCTCATCCCGGTCGACGTCTACGTGCCGGGCTGCCCGCCCCGGCCGGAGGCGCTGCTGCACGGCATCCTCCGCCTTCAGGAGAAGATCGCCGCCGAGCAGTCCGGCCCCGGCGGGGTATCCCGCCCCGACCTGCTCGCCCCGCCCACTGACGCCCCGCTCGCTGACGCCCCGTCCGGCGAGGGCGTGGCGCCCCGCTCCGCTGCCTCGCTGACCGCCCCACCGGTACGCCCGCCGAGCACCTGAAATCCGGCGTACCGAGCCGCCGAGCGTCGCGCTCCGGCCAAGCCGCAACCGTAGTGGTGGCGGCACCGCCTGGACGATCTCCTATATGGACGGGCGTCACTAGCCGCCCGGCACCGTGATCGAGTCCGATGGTCGGTCCGGGGATGACCGAACCGGACCGGCCCTCGGCCGACTCGATCGGGCAGGGCGTTTCAGTGGCGGCCAGGGATTAGCGTACGGATCATGACCGACCTCGCGGAGAAACGTTCCGCCTTCATCGTCGAGGTGCTGACCCAGGAGTTCGGCACCCTGATGGCGCTCGACCCGGCCGCCTTCCGGCGCAAGTTCCGTAAGATGGCCGCCTCCCCGTTCGCCTTCTACCGGGGCAGCGCCAGCCTCTTCTACGCCGACCAGCGCGGCGACTTCGCCGACGACCGCTACCTCGATGCCCAGACCAGCCGAGTGTGGATCCACGGTGACCTGCACGCGGAGAACTTCGGCACGTACATGAACGGTTCCGGCCAACTCGTGTTCAACGTCAACGACTTCGACGAGGCGTACGTCGGGCCGTTCACCTGGGACCTGCGGCGCTTCGTCGCCAGCGTGGCGCTGATCGGCTACACCAAGGCGCTCTCCGACCGGGTGATCAGCGACCTGGTCACCGGCTTCGCCGAGAGCTACCTGACCGAGCTGCGAGCCATCGCCGCGGGCGGTGACGACGCCATCGGGTCGATCACCCTCGACAACGCCGACGGTGTGCTGCGCCGGGTGCTCCAGCAGGCCCGGCTCAACACCCGGGTCGACCTGCTGCGGGAGCAGACCACCATCGACGCGTACGAGCGGCGGTTCTCGCTGCGCGACGGGGTGTACGAGGTCGACGGCGAGGTGCGGGCCCAGGTCTGCGCCGCGTTCGAGGCGTACCTGGGCACGCTGCCTGCGGCGACCGCGCAGGCCCGGCCCCTGGCGGCGCAGATCAAGGATGTGGTGCTGCGCAAGGGTGTGGGCATCGGCTCGGCCGGGTTGCCGTCGTACAACCTCCTGTTGGAGGGGCACACCCAGGCGCTGGAGAACGACGTGGTCATCTACATGAAGCAGGCTCAGGTGCCGGCGGTGGCCCGGTACGTCGACGACGAGCGGGTCCGCAACTACTTCCGGCACCAGGGCCACCGCACCGCGGAGTCGCAGCGGGCCTTGCAGGCGCACGCCGACCCCTGGGTGGGTTTCACCGAGCTGGACGGGGTGGGCCAACTCGTCGCGGAGGTCTCTCCGTACGCCGCCGACCTCGACTGGGCCGACGTCAACGAGCCCGAGGAGTTGTCGGGGGTCCTGGCCGACCTGGGTCGGGCGGTCGCCCGGATGCACTCGGTCGCCGACGACGAGTCCAGCCACGACCTGGTCGACTACTCCACCGAGGAGGCGATCGTCGCCGCCGTCGCCGACCAGGCCGGCTTCGTCGAGCACCTGGTCGACTTCGCCCACGCGTACGGCGTCCGCGCCCGCCAGGATCACCAGCTCTTCGTCGACCTGTTCCGCAACGGCCAGTTGCCCGGCATCTGAGCGCTGCCCTCCCCCGGCCGGTGCGGATCAGGCGGTGAAGTCGAGGATCACCTTGATGTCCTGCGGGCCGGGGGAGTACGCGGCGGCGTACTCCGACAGCGGCACCCGGCGGGTGATCAGCGAGGCGAGCCAGGACCGGTCGGCCTGGGACAGCGCCTCGGCGGCGGCGTCCCAGTGCCGCCGGTTGGCGTTGACCGAGCCGAACACGACATTGTTCTCCAGGACCAGGGTGCGGTTGAGGGAGCCGGCGTCGAGGTCGACGGTCCGGCCGCCACTGGAGACCCCGGCCAGGCAGACGATCCCGGTGGGCGCGACCTTGTACATCGCTTCGAGGACGACCGCCGGTGCGCCGGTGCACTCGACGATGACGTCCGGTTCGAAGTCGAGCTGGTCGATCGAGCCGGCGTGGTAGGTGGCGCCGAGCGCGCCGGCCAGCGCCGGCTTCGGACCCTCGGTGGCCAGATCGAGCACGTGTACGGAGAGGCCCCGCTGACTGGCCAGCAGGGCGGCCAACAGGCCGATCGGACCGGCTCCGGTGATCAATGCGGTACGCGGCTGCCACTCGGCCCGCTGACCGATCCGGAAGATGTGGTCCCACGCCTTGACCACCACACTGGTCGGTTCGAGCAGCACCCCGACCTCGCTCAGGGTCGCGTCCAGCCCGACGGCGAAGCGGGGCTGGAGCCGCCAGCGTTGCCGGGCGAAGCCGGGCAGCGCCTTGATGCCGTGCTCGGTGAACATCCCGTTGCGGCACATGTCCCACTCGTCGACCGCGCAGTTCGGGCAGGGTACCGGGTCCGGATGCCGGACGATCCCGGCCACCAGCTCGCCGGGTTGCAGGGTGCCGGTCGGGTCCTCGATCACCCGGCCCAGCGACTCGTGCCCGAGAACCAGATGATCCGTGCCGGGCGGGGCCTCGCCGTACTTCCCCTCGATGATTTCGAGGTCCGTGCCGCAGATCCCCACCGCGACGGCCTCCACCAGGATCGAACCCTCCTCGGTGGTCGGCTCCGGGTAGTCGTCGAGCAGCCGCAGCGAGCCGGGTACCCCTGGAATGACAGTCACAGCGCGCACGGGCCCATCCTGGCGGGCAAGCACCGACGCTCGCCGGCAAAGCCCGGATCTCCACTCGGCCGCGTGCACCCGGCCCACGTCGACGTTCGCAACCGGGATGGCGTCGGCGTCGTACCGGGTGGGCGCGTGGCGCCGGGCGCGGCCATAGGATCAGCGTCATGACACCGGAAGAGGCCGGCCAGCGACTCGTCACGCTGCTTGCACCCGTCGAGGCCACCGCGACGGTCTCCGGAGGTCAGGCACACGCTCGGGCCACCGTCGACGTACCTGCGCAGGCGTGGCGGGCGGCGCTGCTGGCCGCGCGTGACGACACCGAGCTGGCCTGCGACTTCTTCGACTGGCTCTCCGCTGTCGACGAACTGGCCGAGGGTTTCGACCTGGTGGCCCACCTGTGGTCCACCACCCACCGGCACGGTCTGCTGCTGCGGGCGCGGATGCCCCGGGCGACACCGACAATCGACTCGGTGGTGGCGGTCTATCCCGGTGCGGCCTGGCATGAGCGGGAAACCCACGAGATGTTCGGCATCGACTTCGCCGGGCACGACGGCCTGCGGCCGCTGCTGCTGCCACCGGAGTTCGAGGGGCATCCGCTGCGCAAGGAGTTCGTGCTCGCCTCACGGGTGGCCAAGCCCTGGCCGGGTGCGAAGGAACCGGGCGAGTCGGAGGCCGGCGGTGGCCGACGGCCGATCCGGCCACCCGGCGTACCCGCCCCGGGCGAGTGGGGGACGACACCGACCCCGGCCGGTGCAGGTGGCGCCGGGGAGGGACCGCGCGGCGGCACCCCGGCCCGACCCGCCCGGGAACGCCCCGCCCGCCCGGCCCCGGGGGCACGCGTCGCCCGTACCCCCGGGACCGCCACCACGCCGCCCCCGGCCGCCGGCCCGTCCGCCGCGCCGGCCGACGCGGACCCGGCGCCCGGGACGGTCGGCGAGAGCCCGGAGGCCGCGGCCGGGAGCGCTCAGCCTGACGAGGGGGGTACGCCCTGATGCCACTGTGGCTGGAACTGGTGATCCGGATCGGTGGAGTACTGGTCGCCTTTCTCGTGCTGCCGCTGCTGGTGGGGCAGGCGGAACACAAGGTGATGGCACACATGCAGGGCCGGCTCGGGCCGATGTACGCGGGCGGGTTCCACGGCTGGGCGCAGCTCGTCGCCGACGGGGTGAAGTTCGTGCAGAAGGAGGACATCACTCCGCGCGCGGCGGACCGGCCGGTGTTCCGGCTTGCTCCGGCGGTGGCCCTGGTGCCGTACCTGCTGGCCCTGCTGGTCATCCCGCTGGGCCCGAACGACATGGTGGGGCAGCCGCTCGACGTCGGTCTGTTCTTCGTGCTCGCGGTGGTCGGCGTGGGCGTGCTCGCGGTGCTGATGTCGGCCTGGGCGTCGGCCAACAAGTACAGCCTGCTCGGCGGGGTACGCGGTGCCGCCCAACTGCTCGGCTACGAGCTGCCGCTGGTGTTGGCCGCCGCGTCGGTGGCGATGGCCGCCGGCACACTGAGTCTGTCCGGCATCGTCGAGGCGTGGCAGCCGTGGTGGCTGATCTGGCAGGCCCCTGCGATGGTGGTCTTCTTCCTGGCCGGTCTGGCCGAGATCCGTCGGCCGCCGTTCGACATGCCGGTAGCCGACTCGGAGCTGGTCTTCGGGTACATGACCGAGTACACCGGCCTACGGTTCGCCTTCCTGCTGCTCGCCGAGTACGTCGGCATCGTGGTGATCGCCGCGCTGACCACCGTGCTGTTCCTCGGTGGCTGGCAGGGGCCGTTCGCCGACGCGCAGCTCGGTTGGCTCTGGACCTTGCTCAAGGTCGCCGCCGTCAGCTTCGTGATCATCTGGCTGCGGGTCTCCTACCCCCGCCTCCGCGAGGACCAACTCCAACGCCTCTGCTGGCTGATCCTCGTCCCCACCGCCCTGGCCCAACTAGTCCTCACCGCCACCGTCCGCCTAGCCCTCTAAACCCCACCCTCCCTCGCCCCCCGCCCCCCGCCCCCCACGCCCCCCGCCCCCCACGCCCCCCGCCCCACGCGCCCCGCCCCACGCGCTCTCGCCCTCGCCCCGCCCCACGCGCTCTCGCCCTCGCGATCTTGCACTTTTGGTCGCTGTTATGCCTCTTATGCCCCCTTTTGTGGCGACAAGAAGTGCAAGATCGCGGAGCCGAGGCGGGCGAGCGTGGGCGAGCGTGGGGCGAGCGCGGGGCGTGGGCTGTGCGAGGCGCGGGCAGCCTACGCACGGTGCGCAGCGCGTGGGTGCGCTGGGCGCACAGGGCGGGCGGGGGACGGGGTGGGGGTTAGGGCAGGGGGGTGTGGGTGGGGGTGACCTGTTCGGTGGGGGAGGGGGGTGGTGGGGGTGTGCCGTTGCCGAAGGGGCGGCCGCCGAGGGCTTCGCGGCCGTGCGGGGTGAGCCAGTTCGACAGGTCAGGGCCCAGGGGCACGATCCCGGTCGGGTTGATGTCCCGGTGCACCTCGTAGTAGTGCCGCTTGATGTGGTCGAAGTCGACCGTGTCGCCGAAGCCGGGGGTGGTGAACAGGTCCCGGGCGTACGCCCACAGCACCGGCATCTCGGTGAGCTTCTGCCGGTTGCACTTGAAGTGCCCGTGGTACACCGGGTCGAAGCGGACCAGCGTGGTGAACAGCCGTACGTCGGCCTCGGTGATGGTGTCCCCGACCAGATAGCGCTGCCCGGCGAGCCGCTCGCTGAGCCAGTCCAGTCGGTCGAAAAGCCGGTGGTACGCCTTGTCGTACGCCTCCTGGCTGCCGGCGAAGCCACACCGGTACACGCCGTTGTTGACGTCGCTGAAGACCACCGCGTTGACCTCGTCGATCTCGGCCCGCAGGTGCTCGGGATACAGGTCCGGGGCACCGGGTCGGTGGTAGGCGGTCCACTCGGTGGAGAGATCCAGGCTCATCTGGGCGTAGTCGTTGGTCACCACCTGCCCGCTCGGCACGTCGACGATCGCCGGCACGGTGATGCCGCGCGGGTAGTCGGGGTAGCGGGCGAAGTACGCCTCCTGGATGCGTTCGATGCCGAGCACCGGGTCCCGCCCGCCCGGGTCCAGGTCGAAGGTCCAGCTTCGCGCGTCGTGGGTCGGCCCGGTGACGCCCATCGACAGGACGTCCTCAAGACCCAACAGCCGCCGTACGATGATCAGCCGGTTCGCCCAGGGGCAGGCGCGACTGACCACCAGCCGGTAGCGCCCGGGCTCGACCGGATAGCCGTCCCGTCCGTCGGCGGTGATCCGGGTGGTGATGTAGTTCTGGTCCCGGTTGAACTCCCCGCCCGGCTCCACATACTTCCCGCCGGTCTGTCTCTGGCCCACGCCGTTGTCTGCCGTCATCGTCTCGCTCCTCGCCCGTGCCGCCTGCCGTCCCGGTCCCATCATGGCTGACGCCTCGCCTGCTGGCTTGGCAGAAGGGCCGGTGATCGAGCGGAAGCGACGAGGTCCTGGCTGATCTCCTGGACGGGCCGCCGCGGTGGCCGTCGGGCCGGTCAGAGGTATCTGGGTGTCAGGTGGGCCAGTGACAGGTTCACTGGGAACGGCTCGCCGGTGTCGACGAACTTGGTCCACCGTCCGGTCTCGGTGTAGACCTCGTGCACCGGATCGATCCGGTGCGTGTGCACCACGAGACCGGTCGGATCGGTCTCGATCCGCCAGTAGTAGGGGATGCCGGCCTGGGCGTAGAGCGCCGGCTTGAGCACCCGGTCGATCGAGCGGGTGCTCGGCGACACGATCTCGACGGCGAGCACCACCTCGTGCGGCTCGTACCGCGCGGGCCGGCGTTGCGCCGCCGGTGCGGTGATGACCAGGACGTCCGGGATGAAGGAACGGGTGCGGTTGATCCGCACCTCGACGCCCTGGGTCACCTCGTACTCGTCCGGGCACTCCGCTTCGAGCGCGACCATGAGTCGGCCTGCGATGGTCTGGTGGGCGGCGGTGGGGGAGGGGGACACGAGCAGCACTCCATCGAGCAGTTCGCGGCGGCGGCCGTCGTCGGGCAGGGCGTCGAGGTCGTCGGTCGTCCACTCGCCCGACGGCGGTTGGTCGTCGTGCAGCGCGGCGGTCATCTGACGGGTCCTTTCCGATGTGTCGTTCTCTCCCCGTGGTCACGGTACTACCGGCAGAGCCCGGGTGGTGGTCGCGCGCGCCGTGGCCACAGGGCAGGATGGTCGACATGAGCGAGCGAAGCGAGCCGGCGGGTGTGCCGGGCAGCGGGCTGGTCAAGGGCCTGGCGGT
Organism: Micromonospora sp. NPDC051196; assembly: GCF_040682415.1. Taxonomy (NCBI): domain Bacteria; kingdom Bacillati; phylum Actinomycetota; class Actinomycetes; order Micromonosporales; family Micromonosporaceae; genus Micromonospora; species Micromonospora sp. NPDC051196. The sequence goes on along the minus strand of NZ_JBFBAY010000003.1, from coordinate 285,343 downwards.
CACGCTCAAGACGATGACGAAGCGCTCCACCACCCAGCAGTATCCGGACGTCGCCCCCGAGCTGCCGCCCCGCTCACGTGGGGTGATCGCGCTGCTGGAGGAGAACTGCACGGTCTGCATGCTCTGCTCCCGCGAATGTCCGGACTGGTGCATCTACATCGACTCGCACAAGGAGGAGGTGGCGGTGCCCGGCGCCGCCCGCCCCCGCCAGCGCAACGTGCTCGACCGGTTCGACATCGACTTCTCGCTCTGCATGTACTGCGGCATCTGCATCGAGGTCTGCCCGTTCGATGCGCTCTACTGGTCACCCGAGTTCGAGTACGCCGAGTACGACATCAAGGACCTGCTGCACGACAAGGATCATCTCGGCGAGTGGATGGCGACCGTACCGCCGCCACCGGCGCACGATCCCAACGGCGAGCCGGCCAAGGAGGAGACCGCCGCCGCACGCAAGGCCGCGATCCCCGCCGCGCCCGCCGCCCGCCCGACCGTCCCGCCGGTACGCCCCAAGCCCGCGACCGGTGGTACGGGTGCCGCCGAGCCCGGTGACGGGGAAGGTGCTTCCGAGTGACCGGCGTGGACGCGCTGCTGCTCGCCCTGGGTGCGGTGGCGGTCGGGTCGGCGGTGCTGGTGGTGTCGACCAGGCATCTGGTGCGCGCCGGGCTCTACCTGGTGGTCTGTCTCGGTGCGGTGGCCGGGATGTACCTGGTACTCACCGCCGAACTGGTGGCCTGGGTGCAGGTGCTGATCTACGTGGGCGCGGTGGTGGTGCTGCTGCTGTTCGCGGTGATGCTCACCCGCGCGCCGATCGGCGCCTCGGACGATCTGGACCGTCCCGGTTGGCCGGCCGCGCTGATCGGTGGCGGAGTCGGCCTGGGCCTGGCGGCGCTGCTGGTCGACGCGTACCGCTGGACGAAGGTGGAGCTGCCCGAGGCGGGCACCGCCGAGCGCATCGGCGAACAGGTCTTCGCCAGCTGGGTGCTGCCGTTCGAGGTGCTCTCGATCCTGCTGCTGTCGGCGCTGGTCGGCGCCATCGTGCTGTCCCGCCCCGACATCGGCCGCACCCCGGCATCCGGGGACCAGACGGCCGAGCGGGCCGGCTCCGGCGGCGAGGGAGGGGCCCGGTGAGACCGGTCATCCCGTACGTCACCGCCGCGTTGCTGTTCGGCCTCGGCGTGTACGGCGTGCTGCGGCGACGCAACGCGGTGCTGGTGCTGATGGGCGTCGAGTTGATGCTCAACGCGGTGAACCTGATCCTGATCACCGCCGACACCACGACGCGGGCGTTGCTGCCGCACAGTGGTCAGGTCTTCGCGCTCTTCGTGATCGTGCTGGCGGCGGCCGAGATCGGGGTGGGGCTGGCGATCGTGCTCCAGCTCTACCGGATGCGGGCCAGCGTCGCCGTCGACGAGGTGCCACTGAACGAGGTGCCACTGAACGAGGTGCCACTGAACGAGGTGCCGCTGGACAAGGTGCCGTTGGAGGGTCAGCGGTGAGCACCACGACGCTGCTCGGCGCGCTGCTGCCGGTCGTACCGTTGGTTGCCGGTCTGGTCGGTCTGCTGCTGCCACCGGCTGCGCGGGGCGCGGCCACCGACCGGGACACGGCTCGGCGCGCGGCCATTGCGCTCGGCGTGGCCGGCGCGGCGGGCGCTCTCGTGCTGGCGGTGGCGCTGCTGGTCACCCTGGACGGCCCGGCGGAGTCCTCGGCCACCTGGATCCGCTTCGGCGAGCTCACCGTCACCCTCGGGGTACGCCTCGACGGCGCCGCCGCCCTGGTCGCCGTGGCGGTCGCCGCCGTGGCCCTGGCCGTGCAGGTCTACTCGGTCGGCTACCTCAGGCGGGGTCCGCACGACGACGTGGACGTCGATCATCGCTACCCGCCGTACGCGGCTCAGATCAGCCTCTTCACCGCCGCCATGCTGCTGGTGGTGGTCTCCGGGGACCTGATCATGCTGCTGGTCGGTTGGGAGGTGATGGGGATCTGCTCGTACCTGCTGATCGCCCATGACCGGTGGCTGCCGCAGGCGCCGGCCGCCGCGCAGAAGGCGTTCCTGGTGACCCGGGTCGGCGACGTCGGGTTCCTGCTCGGCATCGCCCTGCTCGGCGTCTCGGCGGGCAGCTTCCGCATCGCCGACGTGCTCGCCCACGACCACGGCACCGGCACGCTCACCGCCGCCGGTCTGCTGCTGCTCGCCGGGGTGGCCGGCAAGAGCGCCCAGTTCCCGCTGCACACCTGGCTGCCGGACGCGATGGCCGGCCCCACCCCGATCTCCGCGTTGATCCACGCCGCCACCATGGTGGCCGCCGGGGTTTACGTGCTGACCCGGCTGTGGCCGCTGTTCGCGGCCACCCCCACCGCGCTGGCGGTGCTCGGGGTGATGGCGTCGGTGACGGTGCTGCTCGGCGCGTTAGCGGCCACCGCGCAGGACGACATCAAGCGGGTTCTCGCCTGGTCGACGGTCTCCCAACTCGGCTACATGACCGGTGCGCTGGCCGTCGGCTCGCCGCCGGCCGCGCTGTTCCACCTGCTCACCCACGCCGCGTTCAAGGCGCTGCTGTTCCTCGCCGCCGGTGTGGTGATCCACGCTGTCGGCACCGCGGCGATGTCCCGGATGGGCGGGCTGCGGCACAGCATGCCGGTCACCTTCTGGTGCACGCTGATCGGGCTGGGCGCGCTGGCCGGCGTACCGCCGCTGTCGGGCTTCTGGAGCAAGGAGGGCGTGCTTGCCGCCGCCGAGGGTGCCGCCCTGCACGGCGACGGCCCGGCCCCGGCCTGGGTGGGCTGGCTGGTCTGGCTGGCCGGGCTGGTCGGCGTCGCGGTCACCGCCTGGTACGCCACCCGGCTGCTGCTGCGTACCTTCTTCGGCGCGCCGCGCACCCCGCTGACCCACCCGCACGACCCGCCCGCCCTGCTGCGCTGGCCGGGGCTGGCGCTGGCCGTGCCGGCGGCGCTGCTCGGCCTGGCCGGCTTCCCCGGCTGGTTCGCCACCCAGTTGCAGAGCACGACGCCGTCCGACGCCGAGGGGGTGTCGGATCTGATGCCGCCGGACGGGCTGATCCACCTCACCCCGACCGTCCTGCTTCCCCTGGCGTTGCTGCTGCTCGGAGCGGGCCTGGCCTGGGCCGGGTGGCGGCGGGACACCGCCGCCGATCCGGCGGTGGCGCTGGGTCCGCTGCGGCCGGTCTTCGCCCGCGCGTTCCGCCTCGACGACGTCCAGCAAGCCTTGGTGGTACGCCCCACGACCGCGCTCGGCAAAGCGGCGCGGGTGGCCGACGAGCGGGTCGTCGACGGGGCGGTCACCGGCACCGGACACGGCGCCGGTGCCCTCGGCGGCGGCCTCGCCACCCTGCACCGGGCGGCGCTGCCCCGAGCCGTCGCCGCAGTGCTCGCCGGTGCGCTGCTGATCGCCTTGGCCGCCGCCCTGATCGGAGTCATGTCATGAGCCGCAGCACATCGCGGGCGAGGCGGTCGCGGTCCGGAGGGGCGCCATGAGCCTCGGGGAGTTCCTGCTGGTCGCGGTGCTTGCGGTGCCGGCGTTCGGCGCCCTGGCCGTGGCGGCGATCCCCCGTGACCTGCCCGCCCGGGTGGCGGGTACGGTGGCCGCCGCGCTGACCCTGGTCGCGGCCCTCGCGCTGGCCGTCGACCGGTCCGGCACCTGGACCGCCTACTCGGCGACCCCGCCGGCCGTACGCCCCTGGCACGCCCTCGACGTGGCCTGGGTTCCCGGCCTGGATCTGCGCTTCCACCTCGGGGTGGACGGCATCTCCTGGCCGCTGGTGGTGCTGACCGCCCTGCTCACCCTGCTCTGCTGCGGGTACACCTGCTGGCGGGTGCCGGCCGGCGGCAGCGGACGGGCCCTGGTGGCTCTGCTGCTGGTGGTCGAGGTCGGCATCCTGGGCACCTTCCTCGCCCTCGACCTGGTGTTGTTCTTCCTCTTCTTCGAGGTCGTCCTGCTGCCGATGTACGCCATCATCGTCGGCTGGGGCGGCGACGGCACCGACCCGGCGGCGGTGGCGGCACGGCGTCGGGCGGCCCGCAAATTCGCTCTCTACACCCTGTTCGGCTCGGTGCTGCTGCTGGTCGGGGTCTACGTGGTGGTGGCCGCCGCCGGTACCGCCGACATCGTCGCGTTGACCGGCGGCACCGGGTTGTCCCGGGGCACCCAACTGGCCGCGTTCACGCTGCTCGCGGTGGCCTTCGCGGTGAAGAGTCCGCTCTGGCCGCTGCACTCCTGGCTGCCCGACGCGCACACCCAGGCCCCCACCGTCGGCAGCGTGCTGCTCGCCGGGGTGCTGCTCAAGATGGGCACCTACGGCCTGATCCGGGTCGCCGTCGGGGTCGCCCCGGAAGGCGCCCGCTGGGCGGCACCGGTGCTCGGCGTACTCGCCGTCGCGGCGATCCTGATCGGTTCACTCGTGTGCCTGGCGCAGACGGAGCTGAAGCGGCTCATCGCGTACTCCAGCGTGGGGCACATGGGTTTCGTGCTCCTCGGGATCGCCACGCTGACCGCCACCGGGATCCAGGCGGCGCTGATCGGCAACGTCGCGCACGGCATCATCACCGGCCTGCTGTTCTTCCTCGCCGGAGCGATCAAGGACCGCGCCCACACCGGCGCGCTGCGCGAACTGTCCGGATTGCGGGAGACCGCGCCCCGGCTGTCCGGGCTGCTCGCCTTCGCGGCGGTCGCCTCGCTGGGGCTGCCGGGTTTGGCCGGGTTCTGGGGTGAGGCGTTCGCCGTGGTCGCCGCCGTCGAGGTGGGCGGCACGCTGTGGATCACGCTGGCGGTGCTGGCCGCGCTCGGTGGTGCGCTGACGGCGGCGTACCTGCTGCGGTTGTTGCGGCAGGTGACCCACGGTCGGCCGAGCGCCGCGGTGGCCGGGTTGAAACCGGGGCTGGCCGGGGCCGAACTGGCCGCCTGGGCGCCACTGGTGCTGCTCGCGCTGGCCGTCGGGCTGGCACCGACCCTGGTGCTGGGCGTCGCCGAGGCACCGGTGACGGCCCTGGTGGAGGTCCTGCGATGACGACGATCCGCGACCGTGCCGACGGGAGGCAGCCGTGAGCAGGGTGCAGAGCGTCGACAGCGTGGCGCTGCTGCCGGCGTACCTGGCGGCCGGGACGGCCGTGCTGGCGCTCCTGGTCGACCTGGTGCTGGCCCGCAGGGCGGCGACGATCGTCGCGGCGGCCACCGGTGCACTCGCCACCATCGTCGCGGCCGTGGCGGTCGGTGCCGGAGGCGAACGCCGTACCTTCTGCGTCGGTGCCGACTGCTCGTACGTCTTCGGTGGGCGGGCCGCGCTGGTGGCCGGGCTGGTGGCGCTGCTGGTGCTCGGGGTGTTGGCGTTGTCCGGGCCACTGCTGCGCGACGGCGTGACCCCGGTGGGGGAGTTCTGTTTCCTGCTCGCCTGTTCGATGACCGGTGGCGTGGTGCTCGGTGCGGCCGGCGACCTGATCACCCTGATCGTGGCGGTGGAGGCTCTCACCCTGCCGCTGTACATCCTGGTCGGGCTGCGCCGGGGGAGCCTGGCCAGCGCCGAGGCGGCGGTGACCTTCTTCGTGGTCAGCGTGGTGGCCACCACGCTCACCCTGCTCGGCGCCGCACTGCTCTACGCGGTCACCGGCAGCCTGCACCTGGAACGGCTGGGCGCGATCCTGGCCGACCGGTCTGAGCTGCTGGACCTGCCGCTGACCACGGTCGCGGTGACGCTGGTGCTGGCCGGGCTGGCGTTCAAGGTGGCGGCGGTGCCGTTCCACGCCTGGGCGCCGGCCACGTACGACGGGGCACCGCTGCCGGTGGCCGCGTACCTGTCGACCGCGTCGAAGCTCGGTGGTGTGGTCGCCCTGCTGGCCGTGGTGCAGCACGCGCTGCCGCTGAGCGTGGCGGGGCCGGTGCTGGCCGTGGTCGCCGCGCTGACCATGACCGTGGGCAACCTGGTGGCCCTGCGCCAGCGGCGTACCGTGCGGCTGCTGGCCTGGTCCTCGGTGGCCCAGGCGGGCTACATCCTCGCCCCCCTCGGTGCCTTGGCCCTGGCCGACGTCGACGCCCGCTCCGCCGCGTACGCCGCCGCCCTGGCGTACGCCGTCTTCTTCGTGTTGTTGGAGTTGGCCGCCTTCGCGGGGGTGGTGGCCCTGCGCCCGGCCGGCGCGGACGGCGGGCACCTCGACGACCTGCGCGGCGCGGCCCGACGGCACCCGTGGGTCGGCGCGGGTCTGGCGTTCGCGCTGATCGGGCTGGCCGGTCTGCCACCGGGGCTGGCCGGGCTGTTCGCCAAGGTGACGGTTGTGCGGTCGCTGCTCGGCGGGGACGCGGCGTGGCTCGCCCTGCTGGTGGCGCTGAACGCGGTCATCGGCCTGGCCTACTACCTGCGGTTCGCCGCGCTGCTCTACACCCCGGCCGACAGCGCCCCGGCCGGTGACGCCCCTGCCGTGCCGATCCGACCGGCCCGCGTGGTGGCTGCCGCGCTGGCCGTGGCGACCGCGATCGCCGTGATCGTCGGCTTCGCACCGCAACTGGTGCTCGATCTCGCCGGGAGCTGAACCCGGCCCGACCTGCCGGTTCATTCCCAACCATGACTGTCACTCAGGTAACTCTCAGTCATGAGACGGATGGTTGACGGGTACCGGGTTGTTGTACCGGTCAGCGGATCCGCGCATCCGTGCACCGAAGGAGTGATCGTGCACCACAACCGTCTGAAGACCGCCGCGCTGCTCGGCCTGCTCACCTCGCTGATCCTGGCGGTGGGCTACTGGTTCGGCGGCAGTGGCGGCCTGGTCATCGCCGTCGTCGTCTCGTTGGTGATGAACGGCGTCACCTACTTCTACTCCGACAAGCTGGCGCTCCGCTCGATGCGGGCGCAACCGGTCAGCGAGGCACAGTTCCCCGAGCTGTACCACATGGTGCGGGAGTTGGCCGCCGAGGCACGGCAGCCGATGCCCCGGCTCTACATCAGCCCGACCGCCCAGCCCAACGCGTTCGCCACGGGTCGTAACCCGCAGAACGCGGCGGTCTGCGTGACCCAGGGGATCGTCGAACTGCTCGACTACCGGGAGTTGCGGGGCGTCATCGGACACGAGTTGTCACACGTCTACAACCGGGACATCCTGATCTCCAGCGTGGCGGCCGGCCTGGCCGGCATCATCACCATGGTGGCGAACCTCGCCCTGTTCATCCCGCTGGGCGGCAACAGTGACGAGGACGGCCCGAACCCGGCCGTGCTGCTACTCACCATCATCCTGGGCCCGATCGCCGCGAGCATCATCCAGCTGGCGATCAGCCGCAGCCGGGAGTTCCAGGCGGACGCCTCCGGCGCCGAACTCACCCGTGACCCGCTGGCGCTGGCCAGTGCGCTGCGGAAGATCCACATGGGCGCCCAGCGTCGGCCGCTGCCGGCCGAGGGACAGCTCACCAGCACCGCGCACCTGATGATCGCCAACCCGTTCAAGGGCGGCGGGGTTGCGGCGCTGTTCGCCACCCACCCGAAGATGGAGGAGCGCGTCGCCCGCCTGGAGCAAATGGCGCTCAACATGGGCCCGGTCCGCTACCAGCGCTGACCAGCACCAACCCTTCGCCGCCCGCGCCGATGTCCAATCGGCGCGGGCGGCACCCTGTTCGGTTGCGCATCGGGGCAGCGTTAGGGTCTAAACGGTTCTCGCTCATTACATACGTGGAGGTCGTCGGTGGCTGGTCTGCGCCGTTACCTGGGTGTCTGGCAGCTTCCGGGGGCACCGACGCTGCTGATCACCGGCATCATCGGGCGGCTCGGGATCGGCATGACCCCGCTGGCGCTGCTGCTCGTCATCGAGCAGGTCACCGGCCGCTACTCACTGGCCGCCGTCGCCGGCGGCTGCTACGCCCTCGCCGGTGCCGCGCTCAGCCCGGTAGCCGGGCGGATCGCCGACCGGATCGGCCCCACCCCGGTACTGCTCGGCACCGCAGTCGCCCACCCGTTGGCCCTGATCGGCCTGCTCTGGGCGGCCCGCTCAGAATCGGCCCCTTTCGCCCTGGTGCTGGTGGCCGCCTCCGTGGCCGGCGCCACCTACCCACCGTTGACCGCCGCGATCCGCGGCGCGTGGAACGACCTGACCAGCGTCGCCTCCGGCCGGTACCACCTGCGCAACACCGCCCTGGCCGCCGAGACCACCCTGTTCGAAGTCGTCTTCGTGCTCGGCCCACTGCTCGTCGCCGGCTTCGTCCTGTTCGCCGATGCGGGTGCCGCGCTGATCGGCGCGGCAGTGGTCACCCTGGTCGGCACCGTGGCGGTGGCGCTCGGCCAGACCATGCGCGGCTGGCAGCGCCACTCCGGGGAACACCACACCAAGGGCCTGGGCCCGCTGCGGGTCGCCGGCTTCCCGGCGCTGCTGCTCTGCGTGGCCAGCCTCGGCATCGCCTTCGGCGCGGCCGGCGTGACCGTGCCCGCCTTCGCCACCCGCTACACCCCCGACGACCCGGACAGCCTGGCCGGCGTACTCCTGGCCGTCTGGGGTATCGGCAGCGCCGTCGGCGGCTTCTGGTTCGGTGTCCGCCGCCCCGCCCGCAACATGACCCGACAGTTCGCCTGGCTGCTCGCCGGGGTGGCAGGCAGCTTCGTCGTCTTCGCCATGATGCCCACCCCCGTCGCGCTCGGCGCCGCACTGGTGGTCGGCGGGGCCACCATCGCACCGGCCCTGACCCTGGAGAACACCCTGGTCGGGCGGATCTCGCCGGCCGGCATGCTGAACGAGGCGTACACCTGGGTGGTCACCATGTCCGTCGGCGCGAGCGCCGCCGGTGGCGCGGTCGCCGGCCTGATCGTCGACCACGCCGGCGGCGTGCCCTGGGCCTTCCTGTTCGCCGGTGCGGCGGTCGCCGCCGGGGCCGCCATCGCCGCCCTGCCCGCCGGCCCCATCGCCCGCGCAGAAGCCGCCACCGTACGCGTCGAAACCCCAGCCCCGGTCTGACCGCGCTCCCGGTGGGTATCACCGAGGCATGTTCGCCTTCTTCTCGAACCGCCTCGGCTGCCTCGGCTCGATCCTGGTCAGCGCCATCGGCACCATCGTGCTCCTGCTGATCTTCAACGGCTGACGCCGCTGCTGGCGGACGGCTGCCCGGGTGGGCGACGACAGGGCGACGATTGGGCTGGTGGTTGACCGAAGCGCGGTGATCGACTCCGTTACGACGTAATGGCGGTTTCCCGCCGCCGCGCACCCCGCCGTTTCGGCGATACGGCGCGCCCACCGGGGCGTCGTACCGACCGAGGGTCGGCCTCGGGCGCAGCTTCCACGGACGGTCGGGCCCTGCCTACCGGTAGTTGGTGAACTGGAGGGCGACGCCGAAGTCCTCCGCCTTGAGCAGGGTGATGACGGCCTGAAGGTCGTCCTTCTTCTTGCCTGTGACGCGCAACTGGTCGCCCTGGATCTGTGCCTGTACGCCCTTCGGGCCCTCGTCGCGGATCTTCTTGCTGATCGCCTTGGCCTTCTCCTGGTTGATGCCCTGCACCACCTTGGCATCGATTTTGAAGATCTTTCCCGACGAACGAGGGTCACCAGCGTCCAGCGACTTCAGCGAGATGTTCCGCTTGATCAGCTTCTCCTTGAAGACCTCCAGCGCGGCCCGCACCCGCTCCTCGGTCTCCGCCTGGAGGCTGATCGCCTCCTCACCCGACCAGGAGATCTCCGCGCCCGTACCCCGGAAGTCGAACCGCGTCGCAAGCTCCTTCTCCGCCTGACGAAGGGCGTTGTCGACCTCCTGGCGGTCAACCTTGCTCACGATGTCGAACGACGGGTTCGCTGCCATGCTCATACTCCTGCTGTCCGGCTGGTTTGTGATCGTTTGCCCCCGGATGACCAGGGGTGCGACTCCCTGACGGTACCCGGTTGCGCCGAAGCCGGGAGGAGCCGCTATCCTTGCTTCCGCCGCCGCACCACGGTGCGGGGGTACGCCCTGGCGGGTTGCCCGAGCGGCCAATGGGAGCGGACTGTAAATCCGTCGCGAAAGCTACAGAGGTTCGAATCCTCTACCCGCCACCAGGTGCAGATGCGGCCCCTGACCAGCAGAGATGCTGATCAGGGGCCGTTCTCATTCGTTCCCGCGGAGTCCGACTGCGTCCAGCGGCGGTAACTGCCTCAGCGTGTGGGAGCCACCCGAACTTCTCGATGCTCCGTCGCAGGCAAGCACGCTGTCGACGCGGCGTACGTGATCCGACACTTCACACCGATGGCGGTGTCCGGTAGGTGGGCGAGGGGGTCCTTGCTGGGCCTCGGCACATGTTCACGGCCTCGTCAGCGGTGTCTGTCCTGACTGAGCGGCTGAATCATCCATTCATGGGGGTGACTGAACTGGTATGTCGCGCCTACTCTGGTCGTGGTGCGGCTCCGACTCCTGTCGTCTGCGGGGATGTTGGAATGAGAGCTGGCCGTTGGACGCGTGGTGGGGTGGGCGGCGACTGGGGGAGGCGGTCGCCGGGGCGCGTTGACTGGGTGCTCGCGGTGGTGCTATGGCACTGCCATCCATTTTGGCTGGTCAGGAAGGTTTCTCGCCATTGTCCGCTAGACCCGCTAAGCCGTCTAAGCGGCGTATGCGCGGTTAGTGCTTTCTTCCAGTCAGGCGCTCGTCTTGGCGGCCCTGACCTGGCCGGATGTGGTGCGGAGGGGTGTGGACAAGTCGCGCCAAGCGATAACCCCACCAACATCGGGTTCGTGAACTTTCCACTGCCGGGCTGGCTGTGGCACCATCGGAGAGCCCCGTCACGCACAACCGTCACCCCGCCAGGAGCGCACATGTCTGCTCACCGTCTGGGCCGGCTATTCGGCTCCCTTCTGCTTGTCTCCGGTCTGGTGGTCGCGGCCGGCGTCGCCAGCGAGTTCGAGGTTCGGACCCACGGCATCGAATGGCAGATGCCGAAGTTGGGCACGCAGGTGCGCTGACGCGCTTCCCGTCCTGACCGGGCTCGCCACCTCCAGCACCCCACGTCGCGAGGAGAGCCATGACGTCGCCGAGGTCTGGCTCTTCTCGCGGACGGACCGAGCGGGCCTGGCTGATCACGGCTCCGCTCGCGCTCTGTGCGGTCCTCTTCGCACTTCTGCTGGGCCTGACCGTTCGGCCCGCACTGGGTGACTGGCTGCTTACGCTGCTGCTCACGGTGGCGATGATCGTTGCCGCGATCCCCACCATCAACGTGGTGGTACGCCGGCAGGCGCTCGGCACCACCTTCACCGAGATTCCGCTCGTCGTCGCGCTTTACGTGCTGCCACCGCTGTCGGTGGTGCTGGCGTACACCGTGGCCACGCTTGTGGTGCAGTTGCGCCGCAAGTTGCTACCGCCGAAGCTCTGGTTCAATGTGGCCCTCGCGGCGGCGGCGACCGCCCTGGCCACGACGGTCTACACGGTCCTGCCGACCCCGGACGGTCCCGGGCCCGCTACCTGGGGGTTGCTGCTCGCGGCGATCGGCACGCATGCTCTCGTCGGGTTCGTCGCGGTGGTCGCGGTGATCTCCGTCGTGCAGGGTTGGCAGTCCGGCCGGGAGTTGATCCGGGCGGTCCCGCCGATGTCGCTCACCGTCGCGATCAACCTCTCCATCGGCATCCTGATCATCATCTGCCTGGAGAGCACGCCGTGGGCGCTTCTCCTCTTCGCCGGTCTCGCCGTGGCGTTCGCGCTCGTCTACGACACGTACACACAGGTCATTCGGCAGCACCGCACGCTGACGGAGATGTACGAGCTGACCAAGGCGATCACCGAGAGCGGGTCGGACGGCAACCTCATCGACGCACTGCTGGTCCGCATCCGCGGTTTGATGCAGGCCGAGTACGCCACTCTCTGGCTGCCCGCCCAGGGGCGTCATCCGGAGGTTCTGCTGACCGCCCAGGAGGGCAAGCCCGGTCTGCTCGACTCGGCGCTCACCCCGCCGGCGCTGCGGGACGCGGCGGTGGCCCGTCAGGCGACGGTGGCGGTGGGCAGCCGGTTCGGCGCCGACCCGGCGCTGCGGGAGTCGTTGGGGCGGACGGCCAAGGACGTGATTGTGGTGCCGCTGCGTTCGGGCAAGGCGATCATCGGCACGCTGGAGGTGGCGAACCGCCTCGGCGACGTCAACTCGTTCCGTCCGGCGGACGTGCCGGTCCTCCAGACGGTCACCGCCCACGCTGCGGTCGCACTGGAGAACTCCCGACTGGTCGACCGGCTGCGCCACGACGCGTACCACGACGGGCTCACCAAGTTGCCCAACCGGCGCCGGATCCTCGGCGCGCTTGCCGAGGCGGTCCGGATCCGGGCCCCGGGCGAGGTGGTCGCGCTGCTGCTGTTCGACGTCGACCGGCTGCGTCAGGTCAACGAGTCGCTGGGGCATGCCGCCGGAGACAAGGTCCTGGCCGAGGTTGCGAACCGGCTGCGGGGCTGTGTGCCGTCGGCCGCCCTGGTCGGCCGAGCCGGTGGCGACGAGTTCCTGGTGACCCTGCGCCTGGAGAGTGCCGAGGCAGCGGTGGAACTCGCGGGCCAGGTCCGCGAGCAGATTCGCGACGAGATGGTCTTCGACGCGCTAACCCTCGACGTGGACACCGCCGTCGGGGTCGTCGTACACCCGGATCACGGCAGCGACCCGGCGACCCTGCTGCAACGGGTGGACGTGGCGGCGACCGCCGCGAAGTCGGTGCCGGGCAGCGTGCAGTTGTACAACCCGGCGCTGGAGTCGCGTTCGTTGCGCCGGCTCGGGCTCGCCGGCGACCTGCGGAACGCTCTCGACAACGGCGAACTGGAGATCTACTACCAGCCCAAGGTGACGTTGCGGGAACGCCGGCTGGTCGGGGTGGAGTGCCTGGCCCGCTGGGAGCACCCAACGCACGGCACGGTCGCACCGGCGGACTTCGTCGCGGTCGCCGAGCACACCGGCCAGCTCGGTCGGCTCACCGAGTTCGTGCTCCGGGAGGGGCTGCGGCACAGCCGCGACTGGGCGCACGGCGGCCAGTCGCTCGCCGTCGCGGTCAACCTGTCCGCGCGTACGCTCAACGACGAGCATTTCCCCGAGCGGGTCCGGGAACTCCTCGCCGAGTACGACGTCCCACCGCAGTTGCTGACGTTGGAGATCGAGGAGGCCGGGGTGCTCGACGGCACCGACCGGCCGATCCCGAGCCTGCGCCGGCTGCGTGACCTCGGCGTACGGTTGTCGGTGGACGACTTTGGCACCGGTAATTCGTCGCTGGCCCACCTGCGTCGGCTACCCGTGCACGAGGTGAAGGTGGACCGCTCCTTCGTGCAGGGCATGGCGACCGATCCGGGGGACCTAGCGATCGTCAACGCCGTGGTCACCCTCTCCCAGCAGTTCGGGCTGACAGTGGTGGCCGAGGGGGTGGAGAGCGAGCTGACCCTGGAGCTGCTCCAGGACATCGGCTGTGAGATCGGGCAGGGATTCCTGTTCAGTCGGCCCCTGCCGTTCGAGCGGTTGGAGGCCTGGTTCGGCGCCCAGGTCGACCCCGAGTCGATCTCGAATCGAGAGCTTCCTCGCCTCCGCGCGGTGCCCTGAGCTGGGCGTACGCCGGCAACGGGGATCCGATTTCACCAGCACGGCATGGCCGTGTACTCTTACCTCTGCGCGGCCACCGAGTGATCGCGCAGGCCCCCTTAGCTCAGTCGGCAGAGCGTCTCCATGGTAAGGAGAAGGTCTACGGTTCGATTCCGTAAGGGGGCTCAGAGGGTCCGGCTGGGCCCACCACGGCGGTGTAGCTCAGATGGCAGAGCAAGCGGCTCATAATCGCTGTGTCGCCGGTTCAAGTCCGGCCACCGCTACTCTCCGCCGCCGGGGTGTTCCTCGGTGGTCAGTGGGACGGGCGCCATAGGCGCCCACTTTGCGTGTCCGCCCTGGCGGCGCGTAGGCTTTGACGCCGTAGTTGTATCCGTTAGCGAGGAAGGCACTCCGCCGTGGCGAAGGCGACCGATGTCCGGCCGAAGATCACTTTGGCGTGTGTGGAGTGCAAGGAGCGCAACTACATCACGCGCAAGAACCGCCGTAACGACCCGGACCGCATCGAGCTGAAGAAGTTCTGCCCCCGGGACGGGCGGCACACCGTTCACCGCGAGACGCGCTGAGCGTCGCCGGGCATCGCCCCGGCACTTCTGGACACCACGATCGCCGGTTCACGCGCAGGGCGCGGCTTCAGGCCGCCCCGACCGCGTGGATCGGCGATCTTGTTCTGCGTGTAGGTTCGGCGGCATGTCCCTGGACCACTCCTTCGTCGGCAAGACCTATCCGCCGACTGCCCCCTATCAGGTGGGCCGAGAGAAGATCCGTGAGTTCGCGCGCGCGATCGGCGCGACCGATTCCGTCCACCACGACCCGGAGGCCGCCCGAGCGCTGGGCCACCCGGACGTGGTCGCGCCGCCGACCTTCCCGATCGTGCTCACCATGGCCGCCAATCAGCAGATGATCGAGGACCCGGATCTCGGCATCGACTACACCCGGGTGCTCCACGGCGACCAGCGGTTCGCGTACACCCGCCCGGTGGTGGCCGGCGACGAGCTGGTCTGTGTCAACGCCATCGAGGAGATCACCAGCCGCGGTGGCCACGTTTTCGTGACCAGTCGGACCGAGGTCCACACGACCGCCGGCGAGCCGGTGGTCACTGCCTGGATGAAGCTCGTCGTACGCGGGGAGGCCTGAGATGGAACTGCCCACCCAGACGTTCCGGGTGACCCGGGCGGACCTGATCCGCTACGCCGGTGCCTCGGGCGACTTCAACCCGATCCACTGGAGCGACCGCTTCGCCACCGGAGTCGGCCTGCCCGGGGTGATCGCGCACGGCATGTTCACCATGGCGCTGGTCGGTCGCGCGGTCACCACCTGGGCCGGCGCGCCCGACGCCGTCGTCGACTACGGGGTCCGGTTCACCCGTCCGGTGGTGGTTCCCGATGACGATTCCGGCACCGAGATCGTCGTGACCGCGGTGGTCCGTGAGGTGACCGAAACGGGTCTGACCAGGCTCGACATCACCGCAACCTGTCAGGGAGACAAGGTGCTGTCGCAGGCGCGGGCCACCGTCCGGACGGCGGGCTGACCTGCTCCGCAGGGCGCGATGGCTAGACCGGTTGGGAAACTCGGGTTCGTACCCGTACACTGGTCCGCCGTGGGGCAAGTGAATTCTGCCTGGTCGTGTGACCTGGGGGATGAGCGTTGCCGCATAGGGGTGTAGCTCAATTGGCAGAGCAGCGGTCTCCAAAACCGCAGGCTGCAGGTTCAAGTCCTGTCACCCCTGCGCCTCAGGCCTGACCGTTCCGTGGGTCGCGCCACCGAAAGGTGGCGTCCGGCCCGTGGTGGTGGCATCGGCGGGGAGGTTCCGAGGCATCGGGCCTTCCGGTTGATCCGCCGGCCGCGGCTCGTCCCGGGACGGTTGGGTCCGGCTGGCGTGACCAAACGCCGCGTACGCGAACCGCGTACGACCCCAATATCCCGCGACGGAGGGCGAAGTGGCCGACAACAAGCGGCGCGGCGAGGACGCCGACGACGACCGCCTGAACGACGAGGTCGTCAGTGACGGCGCCGACGACGACGCCACCGACGCGGACGAGCCGGTTACCCGGGGTGGTACCGCCACCCGGGAGCGGGCCAAGGCGGATTCCGCCGACAGCCGGTCGAAGACGCGTACCGATGGCGAGAAGGTGGGCCTGTTCGGTCGCATCGCGCGTTTCATCCGCGAGGTCGTGGCTGAACTGCGTAAGGTCATCTGGCCGACCCGCAAGGAGTTGCTGACCTACACGGGCGTGGTGATCGCGTTCGTCTCGGTGATGCTGGCGATCGTGGCCCTCCTTGACTTCGCCTTCGCGAAGGGCGTGCTGTGGGTCTTCGGCAACCCCAGTTGACCGGCTGACTGTGCCGATAGTGACGGAAGTGAGCGAGCGTGCCTGAGTACGACGAGACCGCCGAGACCCCGGACGAGCAGTCCACGGTGGCGACGGCGGCTGGCGACGAGTCGGTCGAGGCCGCCAGCGAGCCGGAGTTCGCGATGACCGAGCCCGCGCCCGACGAGGACTACGACCCGGTCGCCGAGCTGCGCCAGAAGCTGCGCTACGCGCCCGGCGACTGGTACGTGGTGCACTCGTACGCCGGCTACGAGAACAAGGTCAAGACCAACCTCGAAACCCGGATCACGTCCCTCGACATGGAGGACTACATCTACCAGGTCGAGGTGCCGACCCGGGAAGAGGTCGAGGTCAAGAACGGCAAGCGGTCCCAGGTGCAGGCCAAGGTCTTCCCCGGCTACATCCTGGTCCGGATGGAGTTGACCGCCGAGTCTTACTCCTGCGTACGCAACACGCCGGGCGTCACCGGCTTCGTGGGCGCCACGGACCGGGCCGACCGTCCGGCGCCGCTGAGCCTCGACGAGGTGCTGAAGTGGCTGGCGCCAACCGTGGAGACGGAGCAGAAGAAGGCCAAGCCGGAGGTCAAGGTCCTCGACTTCGAGGTCGGTGACTCGGTCACGGTCACCGACGGTGCCTTCGCCTCGTTGCCGGCCACGATCAGCGAGATCAACGCCGACCAGCAGAAGCTCAAGGTGCTGGTGTCGATCTTCGGCCGCGAGACGCCGGTGGAACTGAACTTCAACCAGGTCGCGAAGATCTGATTCACCGACCGCTGGTGACGGCCCTCCCGGGGTCGTCACCAGCGGTGTTTTCGTTCGGTTCGCCCGTCCGGCCAACCTCCGTGGGTGAGCCGCCCTCGGCCTGCGCTACCCTAGAACGTCGCTGCCGCCGTACCCGCGCTGACCGTGCGCGCCCCCGGCGGCGGTGTAGGTGCGAACCATTCCCAGTTCCAAGCCCCAGGAAGAGACATGCCTCCGAAGAAGAAGAAGCTCGTCAAGACGTTCACGCTTCAGCTGCCGGCGGGCCAGGCCACTCCGGCGCCGCCGGTCGGTCCCGCGCTCGGCCAGCACGGCGTGAACATCATGGAGTTCTGCAAGTCGTACAACGCGCAGACCGAGTCGCAGCGGGGCGACATCGTCCCCGCCGAGATCAGTGTGTACGAGGACCGGTCCTTCACCTTCGTGCTGAAGACCCCGCCCGCCGCCCGGCTGCTGATCAAGGCTGCCGGCGTGCAGAAGGGCTCGGGCGTCCCGCACAAGGAGAAGGTCGGCTCGGTGACCCGCGCCCAGGTGCGGGAGATCGCCGAGAAGAAGATGGCTGACCTCAACGCCAACGACCTCGACCAGGCTGAGAAGATCATCGCCGGCACCGCCCGGTCGATGGGCCTGAACGTCACCGACTGACCTCGGCCACCACCGACCCGTACGGATCGTGGGAGGGCGCGCGAGCATCGCGGCCCGCCAGAAACCACAGGAGTAGACAGAAATGCAGCGCAGCAAGAGCTACCGCAAGGCCGCCGAGGTCATCGACCGGTCCAAGCTCTACACCCCCGCCGAGGCCGTGAAGCTGGCCAAGGAGACGACCAACGTCAAGTTCGACGCCACGGTCGAGGTCGCGATGCGCCTCGGCGTCGACCCCCGCAAGGCGGACCAGATGGTCCGCGGCACGGTCAACCTGCCGCACGGCACCGGTAAGACCGCCCGCGTGATCGTGTTCGCCGCCGGCGCGAAGGCCGAGGAGGCCGTCGCCGCCGGTGCCGACGAGGTGGGCACCGACGAGCTGGTCGCTCGGATTCAGGGTGGTTGGCTGGACTTCGACGCGGCCATTGCCACGCCGGACCAGATGGCCAAGATCGGCCGGATCGCGCGGATCCTGGGCCCGCGCGGTCTGATGCCGAACCCGAAGACCGGCACGGTGACCATGGACGTCACCAAGGCGGTGTCCGACATCAAGGGCGGCAAGATCACCTTCCGGGTGGACAAGCACTCGAACCTGCACCTGATCATCGGCAAGGCCTCCTTCTCGGAGGCCCAGCTGGTCGACAACTACGCGGCCGTGCTGGACGAGGTGCTGCGGGCCAAGCCGTCCGCGGCGAAGGGCAAGTACCTCAAGAAGGTCACCCTGACCACCACCATGGGCCCGGGTGTCCCGGTCGACCCGAACGTGGTGAAGAACCTGCAGGAAGGCTCGGCCGACAGCTGAGCACGAGCGCCCGGAAGGGGCCCCGCCACGACATGGCGGGGCCCCTTCCGTCGTCGCAGGCGTGCCGGGGCTCGCGCGCTTCGGCTCTACACAGACGCACGGCGGTGACGGTCAGCGCGGTGATCGACACCGGATCGCCGAAGCGGCGATGTCCAGTCACGGCGTACCCCGCTGTTTCGGCGATACGGCGGGGGCCGGCGAGGTGGTGCCGGAGGAGATCGGGCTAACCTGATGATCAACGGGGCGGGGTGGGGCGAAGGTGGGGCGATTTGGCGAGTACAGGTGGGGTCGCGTAGCCTGTTGACGTCGCACGATTCTGTCGTGCGTGAAGTTCCACCCAGAGACCGCTGGTCACCGTGCCCTGGCACGGTCGAAGGTTCCGCGAAGACGGGCGACCCGCGCAGGGCGGTAAGCGAACATCGGCAGCATCCCGTGGTCCGCCGACTGCGGTGAGCGTTGCCCATCTCGCCCCGTGCGCCCTGCGCCGGGGCTTTCTGTTTGTCGCGATGCCCTCGCTCCAGTCGCAGGCGCCCGCCTGTGCTGGCGACCAGCCTCGAGTAACGAGAGAGGAGGGACATGGCGGACAAGCCGATCCGGGCCGACAAGGCCACGGCTGTTGCTGAGCTGACCGAGAGCTTCCGCAGCGCGGGTGCCACCGTGCTGACCGAGTACCGCGGCCTGACGGTTTCCCAGCTCACCCAGCTGCGGCGCTCGCTCGGTAAGGAGACCAGCTACACGGTTGCCAAGAACACGCTGGCCAAGCGTGCTGCGGCGGACGCGGGCATCTCCGGCCTCGACGAGCTGTTCACCGGTCCTACCGCGCTGACTTTCGTTTCGGGCGACGTCGTCGAGGCGGCGAAGGGCCTTCGCGACTTCGCGAAGGCCAACCCGAAGCTCGTCATCAAGGGCGGTGTCTTCGAGGGCAAGGCCATTTCCGCGGCCGAGGTCACGAAGCTCGCCGACCTGGAGTCCCGTGAGGTGCTGCTGGCCAAGCTGGCCGGCGCGATGAAGGGCAACCTGAGCAAGGCCGCGGCCCTGTTCCAGGCCCCGTTGTCGAAGACCGCCCGTCTGGCGGCTGCGCTTCAGGACAAGCGCGAGAAGGAAGGCGCCGAGGCGGCCTGAGGGCCCACGGCGCACCCACGTTCTTAGTCAAACCTTTAGGAAAGGACGCCAGACATGGCGAAGCTCAGCACTGACGAGCTGCTCGACGCGTTCAAGGAGATGACGCTGATCGAGCTCTCCGAGTTCGTGAAGCAGTTCGAGGAGACCTTCGAGGTCACCGCCGCCGCCCCGGTCGCCATGGCCGCTGCCCCGGCCGGCGGTGGCGCCGCCGCCGAGGCCGAGCCGGAGAAGGACGAGTTCGACGTCGTCCTCGACGCCGACGGTGGCAAGAAGATCCAGGTCATCAAGGTCGTGCGTGAGCTGACCGGCCTGGGCCTCAAGGAGGCCAAGGACCTGGTCGAGGCTGCCCCCAAGGCCGTCCTGGAGAAGGTCAACAAGGAGACCGCGGACAAGGCCAAGGCCAAGCTTGAGGGTGAGGGCGCCAAGGTCACCCTCAAGTGACCTGAGCACCACCTGGCCGTCCTGACTCACGTGAGCCGGGGCACACCATGTCGCGGCGGGCGGCGATCCGATCTGACGGATTGCCGCCCGCCGTGCTGGTGGACGCGGGCGCAGCGGGCATGAGCAGGCCGTGGAACTGGCGTTCGGATCTGTCGACGCGTCAGGCGGATTGGTCCGTTGGTGGGAAAGAGCAGCGGATGGCAATCTCGGCCCTTGACGCGACCATGGGCTGACAGGCACGCTGACATCAGCAAGACCTTCCGCGCTTGCGACGGCCACTGCGTGGGTAGATCAGCGGCAGCACCCACCTGTCGCAGACACCCGAAGCGGCCCTGCGGGAACGTTGCGTTCCGAGCGGTCCGGTACGACCTGTTCCACGGGTCCCGAGGCCAGTTCCGCAACGTCCTGCGGGATGGGCTGGACAGCGGTTAGCCTCTCGGCTACACTGCTAGTTTGCGCTGCCTTCCGACTTGACCCCTGCTCGGAAATGTCCGGTTATGGATATTTTCTGGTGGGGTCATTGGAGTGCACGCGTACCAGCCGTTCTGCAGCACCGGTCCTCGGAAGGACGCATCTTGGCAGCTTCCCGCCCTGCGAAGACCAGTCGTACGTCGAGCGCATTCGCTCCCCGCCGAGTTTCCTTCGGCCGGATCACCGAACACCTCGAGGTCCCCAACCTCCTCGCCATTCAGAACGAGTCCTTCGACTGGCTCGTCGGCAACGAGGCTTGGCAGGGCCGGTCGGCGGACGACCCGCACGCACGCTCGGGTCTCGCGGAAATTCTCGACGAGATCAGTCCCATTGAGGACTTTTCCGGCACCATGTCGCTTTCCTTCTCGGCTCCGCGCTTCGACGAGGTCAAGGCCTCGATCGAGGAGTGCAAGGAGAAGGACCTCACTTACTGTGCGCCACTGTTCGTGACCGCTGAGTTCACCAACAACACCACCGGCGAGATCAAGAGCCAGACGGTGTTCATGGGTGACTTCCCGATGATGACGCCGAAGGGCACCTTCATCATCAACGGCACCGAGCGTGTGGTGGTCAGCCAGCTCGTCCGTTCGCCGGGCGTCTACTTCGACAAGCAGCCGGACAAGACCTCCGACCGCGACCTCTCCAGCGTCAAGGTCATCCCGAGTCGGGGTGCCTGGCTGGAGTTCGACATCGACAAGCGCGACACGGTCGGCGTCCGCATCGACCGCAAGCGTCGGCAGGCCGTCACGGTGCTGCTCAAGGCCATCGGATGGTCGGCCGAGCGGATCCGTGAGAAGTTCGGCTGGTCCGAGCTGATGATGACCACGCTCGAGAAGGACCACATCGCCGGCCAGGACGAGGCGCTACTCGACATCTACCGGAAGCTGCGCCCTGGCGAGCCGCCGACCCGCGAGAACGCCCAGACCCTGCTCGACAACCTCTTCTTCAACCCGAAGCGGTACGACGTCGCCAAGGTCGGTCGGTACAAGTTCAACAAGAAGCTCGAGCTGGGCGTGCCGATCACCACCGGCACGCTGACCGAGGACGACATCGTCGCCACCGTGGAGTACCTCTGCCGGCTGCACGCCGGTGAGGACGGCTACGAGGCCGACGACATCGACCACTTCGGCAACCGGCGGCTGCGTACCGTGGGCGAGCTGATCCAGAACCAGGTTCGGGTCGGCCTTTCCCGGATGGAGCGGGTCGTCCGCGAGCGGATGACGACTCAGGACGTCGAGGCGATCACGCCGCAGACCCTGATCAACATCCGCCCGGTGGTGGCCGCGATCCGGGAGTTCTTCGGCACCTCGCAGCTGTCCCAGTTCATGGACCAGACCAACCCGCTGGCGGGCCTGACCCACCGGCGCCGGCTGAGCGCACTCGGCCCAGGTGGTCTGTCCCGGGAGCGGGCCGGCTTCGAGGTCCGCGACGTGCACCCGTCGCACTACGGCCGGATGTGCCCGATCGAGACGCCGGAAGGCCCGAACATCGGCCTGATCGGCGCGCTGTCCACCTTCGCCCGGGTCAACCCGTTCGGCTTCATCGAGACGCCGTACCGGAAGGTCGTCGACGGTCGGGTCACCGACCAGATCGACTACCTGACCGCGGACGAGGAGGACCGGTTCGTCAAGGCCCAGGCCAACGCGCCGCTGCGGGCCGACGGCACGTTCGCCGAGGACCGCGTCCTGGTCCGTCGTAAGGGCGGCGAGACCGAGGACGTCCCGCCGGCGGCCGTGGACTACATGGACGTGTCGCCGCGGCAGATGACCTCGGTCGCGACCGCGATGATCCCGTTCCTTGAGCACGACGACGCCAACCGGGCCCTGATGGGCGCGAACATGCAGCGTCAGGCGGTGCCGCTGGTCAAGGCCGAGTCTCCGCTCGTCGGCACCGGCATGGAGTACCGTGCCGCCGTCGACGCCGGTGACGTGGTGGTGGCTGAGGTCGGTGGCGTGGTCGAGGACCTCTGCGCCGACTACATCACCGTCCACCAGGACGACGGCCACCGCCGTACGTACCTGCTGCACAAGTTCCGCCGCTCCAACGCCGGCTCCTGCGTCAACCAGAAGCCGGTGGTCTTCGAGGGCGACCGGGTCGAGGCCGGCCAGGTCATCGCCGACGGTCCGTGCACCGACGAAGGTGAGATGGCGCTCGGGCGCAACCTGCTCGTGGCGTTCATGTGCTGGGAGGGCCACAACTACGAGGACGCGATCATCCTGTCGCAGCGCCTCGTGCAGCAGGACGTGCTCACCTCGATCCACATCGAGGAGCACGAGGTCGACGCCCGGGACACCAAGCTCGGCCCGGAGGAGATCACCCGCGACATCCCGAACGTCAGCGAGGAGATGCTCGCCGACCTCGACGAGCGCGGGATCATCCGGATCGGTGCCGAGGTCGTCCCTGGCGACATCCTGGTCGGCAAGGTCACTCCGAAGGGTGAGACCGAGCTGACTCCGGAGGAGCGGCTGCTCCGCGCGATCTTCGGTGAGAAGGCGCGTGAGGTCCGGGACACCTCGCTGAAGGTGCCGCACGGTGAGACCGGCACGGTCATCGGCGTGCGTACCTTCTCCCGGGAGGACGGCGACGAGCTGCCGCCGGGCGTCAACGAGCTGGTCCGGGTCTACGTCGCCCAGAAGCGGAAGATCCAGGACGGTGACAAGCTCGCCGGCCGGCACGGCAACAAGGGCGTCATCTCCAAGATCCTGCCGGTCGAGGACATGCCGTTCCTGGAGGACGGCACCCCGGTCGACATCGTGCTCAACCCGCTGGGTGTGCCGAGCCGGATGAACATCGGCCAGGTGCTGGAGACCCACCTGGGCTGGGTGGCCAAGACCGGTTGGAAGGTCGAGGGCGACGACGCGGAGTGGAAGCGTCAGCTCCAGAGCATCAGCGCTGACTCCTCCGAGCCGGACACCAACGTGGCCACTCCGGTCTTCGACGGTGCCCGTGAGGAGGAGATCTCCGGTCTGCTCGCGTCGACCCTGCCCAACCGGGACGGCAAGCAGCTGATCGGGGCCAGCGGCAAGGCGCAGCTGTTCGACGGCCGCTCCGGCGAGCCGCTGCCCGACCCGATCGCGGTCGGCTACATCTACATCCTGAAGCTCAACCACCTGGTCGACGACAAGATCCACGCTCGGTCGACCGGTCCGTACTCGATGATCACGCAGCAGCCGCTGGGTGGTAAGGCGCAGTTCGGTGGCCAGCGCTTCGGTGAGATGGAGTGCTGGGCGATGCAGGCCTACGGTGCCGCGTACGCCCTGCAGGAGCTGTTGACGATCAAGTCCGACGACGTCCTCGGCCGGGTGAAGGTCTATGAGGCCATCGTCAAGGGCGAGAACATCCCCGAGCCGGGCATTCCGGAGTCGTTCAAGGTGCTGCTCAAGGAGCTGCAGTCGCTGTGCCTCAACGTAGAGGTGCTCTCCAGCGACGGTGTGGCCCTGGAAATGCGCGAGACCGACGACGAGGTGTTCCGGGCCGCGGAGGAACTGGGCATCGACCTTTCCCGGCGCGAGCCGAGCTCGGTCGAGGAAGTGTGACGTTGGGGTTTCGGGGCGGGGCGACCCACTCCGGGCGATCAGGTTGATCCCTACGAGGGTCACCCCGTCCCGAAACCGAACCCGGTGAGCTGCTGACGCAACAAGCGACGTGTGAGGGAATTGAACGTGCTCGACGTCAACTTTTTCGACGAGTTGCGAATTGGGCTGGCGACCGCGGACGACATCCGTCAGTGGTCGCACGGCGAGGTCAAGAAGCCCGAGACGATCAACTACCGCACCCTCAAGCCGGAGAAGGACGGGCTCTTCTGCGAGAAGATCTTCGGTCCGCAGCGGGACTGGGAGTGCTACTGCGGTAAGTACAAGCGGGTCCGCTTCAAGGGCATCATCTGTGAGCGCTGCGGCGTCGAGGTGACCCGCTCGAAGGTCCGCCGGGAGCGGATGGGCCACATCGAGCTGGCCGCCCCGGTGACCCACATCTGGTACTTCAAGGGCGTGCCGAGCCGGCTGGGCTACCTGCTGGACCTCGCCCCGAAGGACCTCGAAAAGATCATTTACTTCGCCTCGTACGTCGTGACGAGCGTGGACGCTGAAGCGCGTCACCGTGACCTCTCGACCATCGAGAACGAGATCCTGGCCGAGAAGCGGCAGTCGGAGAACAGCCGCGACTCGGAGATCGAGAAGCGGGCCGCCAAGCTTGAGGCCGACCTGGCCGAGCTGGAGGCCGAGGGCGCGAAGGCGGACGTCCGGCGCAAGGTCAAGGAGGGCGGAGAGCGCGAGATGCGCCAGATCCGCGACCGGGCCCAGCGCGAGATCGACCGCCTGGACGAGGTGCTGGACACCTTCCGCAAGCTGGAGCCGAAGCAACTGGTCACCGACGAGCTGCTCTACCGCGAGCTGCGCGACCGGTTCGGCGAGTACTTCACCGGTGGCATGGGCGCCGAGGCGATCAAGGCCCTGGTGCAGAACATGGACCTCGACGCCGAGGCGGAGAGCCTGCGGGAGACCATCCGCACCGGCAAGGGTCAGCGGAAGATCCGGGCGCTCAAGCGGCTGAAGGTCGTGGCGGCGTTCCAGAACACCCGCAACTCGCCGCTGGGCATGGTGCTGGACTGCGTACCGGTGATCCCGCCGGACCTGCGTCCGATGGTGCAGCTCGATGGTGGCCGGTTCGCGACCAGCGACCTGAACGACCTGTACCGCCGGGTGATCAACCGGAACAACCGGCTCAAGCGACTGATCGACCTCGGCGCGCCCGAGATCATCGTCAACAACGAGAAGCGGATGCTCCAGGAGGCCGTCGACGCGCTGTTCGACAACGGCCGCCGGGGCCGACCGGTCACCGGTCCGGGTAACCGTCCGCTGAAGTCGCTGTCCGACATGCTCAAGGGCAAGCAGGGTCGGTTCCGTCAGAACCTGCTGGGCAAGCGCGTCGACTACTCCGGCCGTTCGGTCATCGTGGTCGGCCCGAAGCTCAAGCTGCACCAGTGCGGCCTGCCCAAGCAGATGGCGCTGGAGCTGTTCAAGCCGTTCGTGATGAAGCGGCTGGTCGACCTCAACCACGCACAGAACATCAAGTCCGCCAAGCGGATGGTCGAGCGGCAGCGGCCGGTCGTGTGGGACGTGCTGGAAGAGGTCATCGGCGAGCACCCGGTGCTGCTCAACCGGGCGCCGACCCTGCACCGACTCGGCATCCAGGCCTTCGAGCCGCAGCTGGTCGAGGGCAAGGCCATCCAGATCCACCCGCTGGTCTGCACCGCGTTCAACGCCGACTTCGACGGTGACCAGATGGCGGTGCACGTGCCGCTGTCCGCCGAGGCCCAGGCCGAGGCACGGATCCTGATGCTGTCGTCGAACAACATCCTCAAGCCGGCCGACGGCAAGCCGGTCACCATGCCCACCCAGGACATGGTCATCGGCCTGTACCACCTGACCCACCTCACCACCGGTGAGCGTGGCGAGGGCCGGGCGTTCAGCTCGGACGCCGAGGCGCGGATGGCGTACGACAACGGTGAGCTGCACCTGCAGGCACCGGTCAGGATCCGGCTGCGCAACGTGGTCGAGGTCGACAACGGTGCCGGCGCGCAGCCGTGGACCGCCCCCGAGGACTGGACCCCGGGTGAGCCGCTGACCGTGGAGACCACCCTCGGTCGGGTGCTGTTCAACGAGACCCTGCCGCAGGGCTACCGGTACGTGAACTACGAGATCCGCAAGGGTCAGCTCTCCGCGATCGTCAACGACCTCGCCGAGCGGTTCCCGAAGGTGGCGCTGGCAGCCACCCTCGACGGGCTCAAGGAGGCCGGTTTCCACTGGGCCACCTGGTCCGGCGTGACCATCGGCATGGAGGACGTCATCGCTCCGCCGCGCAAGCGGGAGATCCTGGAGCGGTACGAGAAGGAAGCCGACCGGATCGACAAGCAGTACCAGCGTGGTCTGATGACCGCCGAGGAGCGTCGCGGCGAGCTCATCGAGATCTGGACCAAGGCGACCAACGAGGTCGCCAAGGAGATGGACACCGCGCTGCCGCAGGAGAACCCGCTGTGGAAGATGATCAACTCGGGTGCTCGCGGTAACCTGCTCCAGCTCCGGCAGATCGCGGCGATCCGTGGTCTGGTGGCCAACCCGAAGGGTGAGATCATCCCGCGGCCGATCAAGGCCAGCTACCGGGAGGGTCTGTCCGTGCTGGAGTACTTCATCTCCACGCACGGTGCCCGTAAGGGCCTCGCGGACACCGCCCTGCGTACCGCCGACTCGGGTTACCTGACCCGTCGTCTGGTGGACGTCTCGCAGGACGTCATCATCCGCGAGGAGGACTGCGGCACCGACCGGGCCATCCCGATGCAGATCGGTCAGCAGCTCGACGGTCGGCTGGTGGTGCACGAGCACGCCGAGACCAGCGTGCACGCTCGTACCCTGGCCGACGACATCAAGGGGCCGGACGGCACCGTCGTCGCCGAGCGGGGCGCGGACATCAACTCGATCCTGGTCGACAAGATCGTCGCCGCTGGGGTCGAGACCGTCCGGGTGCGCAGCGTGCTCACCTGCGAGTCGAAGCTGGGCGTCTGCGGTGCGTGCTACGGCCGTTCGCTGCCGACCGGCAAGATCGTGGACGTCGGCGAGGCGGTCGGCATCATCGCCGCCCAGTCGATCGGTGAGCCGGGTACGCAGCTGACGATGCGTACCTTCCACACCGGTGGTGTCGCGGGTGAGGACATCACCCAGGGTCTGCCGCGTGTCCAGGAGATCTTCGAGGCCCGGATCCCGAAGGGTAAGGCGCCGATCGCCGACACCCCCGGCCGGATCCGGATCGAGGACGGCGAGCGGTCGCGCAAGATCGTCGTGATCCCGGACGACGGCAGCGAGGAGATCGTGTACGACAAGATCTCGAAGCGGGTCCGGCTGCGGGCGCACGACGGCGACCACGTCGAGGTCGGCGAAAAGCTCACCGAGGGCACCATCGACCCGCACGAGCTGTTGCGCATCCTCGGCCCGCGGGCGGTCCAGGTCCACCTGACCCAGGAGGTTCAGGAGGTCTACCGCTCGCAGGGTGTGCTCATCCACGACAAGCACATCGAGATCATCATTCGCCAGATGCTCAAGCGGGTGACGGTCATCGACTCCGGCTCGACCGAGTTCCTGCCGGGTGTGCTGGTCGACCGGGCACTGTTCGAGTCGGAGAACCGCCGGCTCGTCTCCGAGGGCGGCGAGCCCGCGGCGGGTCGTCCGGTGCTGATGGGTATCACCAAGGCCTCGCTGGCCACCGACTCCTGGCTCTCGGCGGCCTCCTTCCAGGAGACCACCCGGGTGCTGACCGACGCGGCGATCCACGCCCGCAGCGACTCGCTGATCGGTCTCAAGGAGAACGTGATCATCGGTAAGCTCATCCCGGCCGGTACGGGCATCAGCAAGTACCGCAACGTCCGGGTCGAGCCGACCGAGGAGGCGAAGGCCAAGGTCTACTCGATGACCGGCTACCCGGAAACCGACTACGGCTTCGGGCCGGCCAGCGGCCAGGCGGTTCCGCTGGACGACTTCGACTTCGGGTCGTACCGCTGAGTCATTCGCTCTGACGACGAGGCCCCCGGCACCGCGCCGGGGGCCTCGTCGTCGGTACCGGTGGTCATGGTTCTACCGATCCGCCGTGCGCGGGGCATGATGGAGGCATGACGACCGCCGCCGGACCGATGCCGGTCGCTGCACCGACCGGGCCGCCCCGGCATCCGCTCGATCCGGACCCGGTCCGGGCCACCAAAGCACGGGCCGTCTTCGCGCTCGGTCTGATGGGTGCGCTTACCGGACTGTTCATCGGGGGAGTTGTGCCGGCCATGGTGGCGCTTCAGCTGGCCCGACAGGCGCGCCGCGAGGCGTACGCGTCGGGGGGTTTTCTCACCGGCGCGGCGTGGCTGCGGCGGGGGGAGAGCCTGGCCTGGGCGGGCCTGGTGCTGGTCGCGGTGAGCGTGGTCGTCGCGGTGGTGGTGGGCGTGATCCGGCTCGCCGAGGCACCCTACGGCCACGATTTCGCGCCGAACGTGGACTGAGGTCTCACCTGCCTGCGGGTATCACCGCCCCGTCCGGGAGGCGTTCGGGCACTCACCTGACGTGGCGTCGTCTCCCGCGCCGCACATCGGTGAGCTGACCGGCGACGGTAGCCTGACGTTGTCCGCCGCACGGCGGTGGACGCGGCCGATGAGGAGGATCCTGTGACGGAACCGGCGCGTCCCGAGAGCGGCGAACCCGCTCGGCCAAGCGCCGGGCGTCCGGAGGCCGAAGCGGCGGAACCGGCCAGGTGGACACCATCGGGCCCGCCGGCGACAAACTTCCCGACCGGGTACGCACCGCCACCACCCGCCGCATTCGCGCCCGTACCCTCCGGACCGCCGGGTGGGCCGGGTGCTGGTGTGCCCTCGGGTTGGCCTGCCGGCTCGGGGTGGCGCGGCGGTGGTTCCGTCCCGCCGCCGCAGGAACGTCCCCGACCGCCGAGCCGGGTGGAGCCCGTACCGGGTACCTCGTTTGCGATGGTGCACCTCGACGTGCCGCCGGTCACCTCGGGCCTGGCGGTCGGCTCACTGATCGCGGGAATCATCTCCATCCTCGTGTCGTTTCTGGTCATCTGTGTGGGTGCGGTGGGCGGTGGGTTGAACGGTGTCTGGGCCTCCGGCTCATTCGCCGCCCTAGGCGGCCTCACCGGGGCCGGCGCCGTGGTCGCCGGCCTGCTGGGCGCGCGTCAGATCCGGCGGCCGGCACCTCCGCCGGCGGTGCGGTTCACCGGTCGTGGTCTGGCCATCGCCGGGATCAGTTGTGGCGGCGTCGGACTGCTGTTGAGCCTGCTGGGCGTGGGCCTGGCCCTGCTGTTGACGCTGACCTGACCCGGCTGGTTGATGCCGCCTGATCCGGCTGGCGACGCTGGGCGTCGTTGGTGACGTCGGCTAGGGGGCTCGGCGGGCGGTTTCCGGTGGAGCCGGTACACTTGTATCTGTAGGTGCCCATCACGGGCGGGCAGAGCGACGGAGCCGGTCGCCGAGCGGTGAGAAGTTCGGCGGGTCTCCCGTTTTGACCTGCGCGGCTGTGGTAGGTACTCTTTCCCCTTGTGCCCGGGCTCGCCCGGGCAACTCGTGCGTGCGCTGGTTCCGGCATCCGGTTCCGGAAGGCGCCACGACTGAGCCAAAGGAACCGACGCGCGGTCGTCCGTGTGTCGGTGACAACCCCCGGGGCTGCGCTCAACCGCGCGGGACCGGGACCGTGAGCGGGCGACACGCCCGACCGCGGGTGCCGGGACCTCCGCGAGGTGGCCCTGGTCGGAATGTAGGAGAGCCGGTCATCAGGTCGGCTACGGCAGACGGCGCGGTCGCGACAAGCGGCCGAAGGGAGCGGAGAAACCCGGTGCCCACGATCCAACAGCTGGTCCGAAAGGGCCGCCAGGCGAAGACCACCAAGACCAAGACCCCGGCGCTGAAGGGATCCCCTCAGCGGCGCGGTGTGTGCACTCGCGTGTACACCACCACCCCGAAGAAGCCGAACTCGGCGCTGCGCAAGGTTGCTCGTGTCAAGCTCAGCAGCCAGGTCGAGGTGACCGCCTACATCCCGGGTGTCGGGCACAACCTGCAGGAGCACTCGATCGTGCTCGTCCGCGGTGGCCGTGTGAAGGACCTCCCCGGCGTGCGTTACAAGATCGTCCGCGGCTCGCTGGACACCCAGGGTGTCCGCAACCGCAAGCAGGCGCGCAGCCGTTACGGCGCGAAGAAGGAGAAGAGCTGACATGCCGCGTAAGGGACCTGCCCCGCGTAAGCCGCTGGTCGCTGACCCGGTGTACAACTCGCCGCTGGTCACCCAGCTGGTAAACAAGATCCTGCTTCGCGGCAAGCGTCAGCTCGCCGAGCGCATCGTGTACGCAGCCCTGGAAGGCTGCCGCGAGAAGAGCGGCACCGATCCGGTCGTCACGCTCAAGCGCGCCATGGACAACGTCAAGCCGACCCTTGAGGTCCGCAGCCGCCGTGTCGGTGGCGCGACCTACCAGGTCCCGGTCGAGGTCCGCCCCGCCCGGGCGACCACCCTGGGGCTGCGCTGGCTGGTCACCTACTCCCGCGCCCGGCGTGAGAAGACCATGATCGAGCGGCTGATGAACGAGCTGTTGGACGCGAGCAACGGCCTCGGCGCTGCCGTCAAGCGGCGTGAGGACACCCACAAGATGGCGGAGTCCAACAAGGCCTTCGCGCACTACCGCTGGTAACACCTGAGGTCCCGGCGCCCAACCGGCGCCGGGGCCGCCACCAGTTGTGTCGGGACGACGATAAGTAGGGATTGAAGTGGCCGCCGCAGACGCGCTCGCCAACGTACGCAACATCGGCATCATGGCGCACATCGATGCCGGTAAGACCACTACCACCGAGCGGATCCTGTTCTACACCGGTATCACGTACAAGATCGGTGAAGTTCATGAGGGCGGCGCCGTCATGGACTGGATGGAGCAGGAGCAGGAGCGCGGTATCACCATCACTTCCGCCGCCACGAAGTGCGAGTGGAAGGGCCACACGATCCAGATCATCGACACGCCCGGCCACGTCGACTTCACGGTCGAGGTGGAGCGGTCGCTTCGAGTCCTGGACGGTGCCGTCGCGGTCTACGACGGTGTGGCCGGCGTGGAGCCGCAGACGGAGAACGTCTGGCGCCAGGCGGACAAGTACAACGTCCCCCGGATGTGTTTCGTCAACAAGCTCGACCGCACCGGTGCCGACTTCTTCCGCTGCGTGCAGATGATGATCGACCGGCTGAACGCCACTCCGCTGGTGCTTCAGATCCCGATCGGCGCCGAGAGTGACTTCATCGGCGTGGTCGACCTGGTCGAGATGCGCGCCCTCACCTGGCGTGGCGAGACCCAGAAGGGTGAGGACTACGCGGTCGAGGAGATTCCGGCCGACCTGGCCGACTCCGCTGCCGAGTGGCGCGAGAAGCTGATGGAGACCCTGGCCGACGTCGACGACGCGGTGATGGAGAAGTACCTGGAGGGCGAGGAGATCTCCGTCGAGGAGATCAAGGCCGCCATCCGTCGGTCCACCATCGCCGGTAAGGCCAACCCGGTCCTCACCGGCACCGCCTTCAAGAACAAGGGCATCCAGCCGATGCTGGACGCGGTCGTCGCCTACCTGCCGTCGCCGCTGGACGTCCCGGCGATCGAGGGTACGGCCACCGACGGCGAGACCCCGATGCAGCGCAAGCCGTCGGTGTCCGAGCCGTTCGCCGGCCTGGCCTTCAAGATCCAGACGGACAAGCACCTTGGCAAGCTCACCTACGTGCGGATCTACTCCGGCACGCTCGAGTCCGGCTCCCAGGTGGTCAACTCCACCAAGGACCGCAAGGAGCGGATCGGCAAGATCTACCAGATGCACGCCAACAAGCGGGAAGAGCGCAGCTCGGCCCAGGCTGGCGACATCATCGCGGTGCAGGGTCTGAAGCAGACCACGACCGGTGACACCCTGTCCGACCCGGCGAACCCGGTCATCCTGGAGTCGATGACCTTCCCGGAGCCGGTCATCGAGGTGGCCATCGAGCCGAAGACCAAGGCCGACCAGGAGAAGCTCAGCACCGCCATCCAGCGGCTGGCCGAGGAGGACCCGACCTTCCGCGTCAAGCTGGACGACCAGACCGGCCAGACGGTCATCTCCGGCATGGGCGAGCTGCACTTGGACATCCTGGTCGACCGGATGCGCCGGGAGTTCAACGTCGAGGCGAACATCGGTAAGCCGCAGGTGGCGTACCGCGAGACCATCCGCCGCAAGGTGGAGAAGGTCGAGTACACCCACAAGAAGCAGACCGGTGGGTCCGGCCAGTACGCCCGGGTGATCGTCAGCCTGGAGCCGCTGCCGCTCGGCAACGACGCCCCGACCTACGAGTTCGCCAACGCGGTCACCGGTGGCCGTATCCCTCGGGAGTTCATCCCCTCGGTGGACGCGGGTGCGCAGGACGCCATGCAGTACGGCATCCTCGCCGGCTTCCCGCTGGTGGGCGTCAAGCTGACGCTGCTCGACGGGCAGTACCACGAGGTCGACTCGTCCGAGATGGCATTCAAGATCGCCGGCTCGATGGTGATGAAGGACGCGGCCCGCAAGGCTGATCCCGCACTGCTCGAGCCGATGATGGCCGTTGAGGTCACCACTCCTGAGGAGAACATGGGTGACGTCATCGGTGACCTCAACTCCCGTCGTGGCATCATCCAGGCGATGGAGGAGCGCAGCGGCGCCCGCGTCGTCCGGGCTCTGGTGCCGCTGTCGGAGATGTTCGGCTACGTCGGCGACCTGCGGTCGAAGACCCAGGGCCGGGCTAGCTACAGCATGCAGTTCGACTCCTACGCCGAGGTTCCGGCCTCGGTGGCCAAGGAGATCATCGCCAAGGCGACGGGTGAGTGACGCTCGCTTGAGCTGATCCGACGGTGGTCGCGGGAGGAGATCCCCGACCGCGACCACCTCGGTCGGATTGTGTGAATTCCGGGCCTGTAGGCTTCATCGCCGCAGAACCCACAAAAGCTTCCCGGCCGTCAGGCCGGAAAGGCTGTCGACAGAGTCCTAAGCGCCGCTCCTGGCGCACCGGGGCGAACGAACCAAGAAGTCCACAGGAGGACACCAGTGGCGAAGGCGAAGTTCGAGCGGACTAAGCCGCACGTCAACATCGGCACCATTGGTCACATCGACCACGGTAAGACGACGCTGACGGCGGCCATCACCAAGGTCCTGCACGACCAGTACCCGGACCTGAACCCGTACACGCCGTTCGACGAGATCGACAAGGCGCCGGAGGAGAAGGCCCGCGGCATCACGATCTCGATCGCGCACGTCGAGTACCAGACCGAGGCGCGGCACTACGCGCACGTCGACTGCCCCGGTCACGCTGACTACATCAAGAACATGATCACCGGTGCCGCCCAGATGGACGGCGCGATCCTGGTGGTCGCCGCGACCGACGGCCCGATGCCGCAGACCCGCGAGCACGTGCTGCTGGCCCGCCAGGTTGGCGTGCCGTACATCGTCGTGGCGCTGAACAAGAGCGACATGGTCGACGACGAGGAGCTGCTGGAGCTCGTCGAGCTCGAGGTCCGCGAGCTGCTCTCGTCGCAGGAGTACCCGGGCGACGACCTGCCGGTCGTGCGTGTCTCGGCGCTCAAGGCTCTTGAGGGTGACCCGGAGTGGACCGGCCGGCTCCTGGAGCTGATGAACGCCGTCGACACCGCGATCCCGCAGCCGGAGCGCGAGACCGAGAAGCCGTTCCTGATGCCGATCGAGGACGTCTTCACGATCACCGGTCGTGGCACCGTCGTCACCGGTCGCGCGGAGCGCGGCATCCTCAAGCCGAACGAGGAGGTGGAGATCGTCGGTATCCGCGAGAAGTCGCAGAAGACGGTCTGCACCGGCATCGAGATGTTCCGCAAGCTGCTCGACGAGGCCCGCGCGGGTGAGAACGTCGGTCTGCTGCTGCGTGGCATCAAGCGCGAGGACGTCGAGCGCGGCATGGTGGTCGTCAAGCCGGGCACCACGACCCCGCACACCGAGTTCGAGGCGACGGTCTACATCCTCTCCAAGGAGGAGGGCGGCCGGCACACCCCGTTCTTCCAGAACTACCGTCCGCAGTTCTACTTCCGGACCACGGACGTCACCGGTGTCGTCACCCTTCCCGAGGGCACCGAGATGGTCATGCCTGGCGACAACACCACGATGACCGTGAAGCTGATCCAGCCCATCGCGATGGAGGAAAACCTCAAGTTCGCGATCCGGGAGGGTGGCCGTACGGTCGGCGCGGGTCGCGTCACCAAGATCATCAAGTGAGCTGGGTAACCCCGATTAGACCCGCCGCCGGTCGTGCGGCATACTAGTCAGGTTGCGTAACGACAGTTCGCCGCCCGTGTTCGGCTTCCGCTGAACCTCCGGGTAGGCAGAGCAGTCGGGCGTGGGGTGGTTGGCGGTCCAACCGCCAACCACCCTCGCGCGGCGTTCAGGTCGCGGTAGCGCGATCGGCGCCTTGACCCACCGCGGTCAGGATCGCTCCGGAATCTTGGGGCGGAGCCTGGCCCAAGGGCGCGACACGCCCGACCGCGGGGGTGGGCGAAGAGGGTCTGTGCCAGCCGGTACAGGCACCCGCA
The DNA here is from genome assembly GCF_040682415.1 of Micromonospora sp. NPDC051196. Lineage (NCBI taxonomy): Bacteria > Bacillati > Actinomycetota > Actinomycetes > Micromonosporales > Micromonosporaceae > Micromonospora > Micromonospora sp. NPDC051196. Next base: position 251,169 of record NZ_JBFBAY010000003.1, on the reverse strand, counting down.
ACACAGCGGCATCGAGAGAAGGAACAGAAGCCACCATGGCGGGACAGAAGATCCGCATCCGGCTCAAGGCCTATGACCACGAGGTCGTCGACTCCTCGGCTCGGAAGATCGTCGAGACGGTGACGCGCACCGGGGCGCAGGTCGCGGGCCCGGTGCCGCTGCCCACGGAGATCAACCGTTTCTGCGTCATCCGCTCGCCGCACAAGTACAAGGACTCGCGCGAGCACTTCGAGATGCGTACGCACAAGCGGCTGATCGACATCATCGACCCGACCCCGAAGACGGTCGACTCGCTCATGCGCCTCGACCTGCCGGCTGGCGTCGACATCGAGATCAAGCTGTAGGGACCGGACACATGGACAGGCAAGTGAAGGGGATCCTGGGCGCGAAGCTCGGCATGACCCAGGTCTGGGACAACAACAAGGTTGTTCCGGTGACCGTGGTTCAGGCCGGCCCGTGCGTCATCACCCAGGTTCGTGACGCCGACAAGGACGGTTACTCCGCGGTCCAGCTGGCGTACGGCACGATCGACCCGCGCAAGGCCAAGAAGCCGCTGCGTGGGCACTACGCGAAGGCTGACGTGGCGCCGCGCCGGCACATCGTCGAGCTGCGCACCACCGACGCCGCGGACTACTCGCTCGGTCAGGAGATCACGGTCGAGGAGTTCCCGGCCGGCGTCTCGATCGACGTCACCGGCAAGACCAAGGGCAAGGGCTTCGCCGGCCCGATGAAGCGGCACGGCTTCCACGGTCTGCGGGCCAGCCACGGCGTCGAGCGCAAGCACCGCTCGCCGGGCTCCATCGGCGCCTGCGCCACCCCGGGCCGGGTCTTCAAGGGCACCCGGATGGCGGGTCGCATGGGCGGTGTGCGCTACACCGTGCAGAACCTGACCGTCCAGGCGGTCGACACCGAGAACAACCTCCTGCTCGTCCGCGGCGCCATTCCCGGCCCCAAGGGCGCGCTGGTCCTGGTCCGCACCGCGGCCAAGGCGAAGGTGAAGAAGGGCGGTGCGGCCAAGTGACCACCGTTGACGTCTTGAACTCCGAAGGCACCAAGACCGGCTCGGTCGAGCTGCCCGGTGACATCTTCGACGTGCAGGCCAACGTGCCCCTGATGCACCAGGTCGTGGTGGCTCAGCTGGCCGCGGCCCGGCAGGGCACCCACAAGACCAAGACGCGGGGCGAGGTCGCCGGTGGCGGCAAGAAGCCCTACAAGCAGAAGGGCACCGGTCGGGCCCGGCAGGGCTCGATCCGCGCGCCGCAGTTCGCCGGCGGTGGCGTGGTGCACGGCCCGGTGCCGCGCGACTACAGCCAGCGCACCCCGAAGAAGATGAAGGCCGCCGCGCTGCGTGGCGCCCTGTCGGACCGGGCCCGCGCCGGGCAGGTGCACGTCGTCGAGGCGTTCGTCTCGGGCGAGAAGCCGTCGACCAAGGCCGCGCTGGCCACGCTCGCCAAGCTGAGCCAGGCCCGCCGGGTGCTGGTCGTGCTGAGCAGCATCGACGAGCTGAACTGGGTGTCGCTGCGCAACGAGCCGCGGGTGCACCTGATCGAAGCCGGCCAGCTGAACACGTACGACGTGCTGGTGGCCGACGACGTGGTCTTCACCAAGGAGGCCCTGGACGAGTTCCTGGGCGTTCCCGCCGAGACCACCGAGGAGGGTGGCAAGTGAGCACGATCGCCGACCCGCGCGACATCATCGTGGCGCCGGTCGTCTCGGAGAAGAGCTACAGCGAGCTGAACCGCAACTGGTACACCTTCCTGGTGCACCCGGACGCGAACAAGACCGCGATCAAGATCGCTATCGAGCAGATCTTCAACGTCCGTGTCCTGACGGTCAACACGCTCAACCGCGAGGGCAAGCGCAAGCGGACCCGTACCGGGTTCGGTAAGCGCAAGAACACCAAGCGCGCGATGGTGAAGCTGGCTGAGGGCGACCGCATCGAGGCCTTCGGCGGCCCGGTCAGCTGAGGGGTGTAGACAATGGCTATCCGTAAGTACAAGCCGACGACGCCGGGCCGGCGTGGCTCAAGCGTCGCCGACTTCGCCGAGATCACCCGATCGACGCCCGAGAAGTCGCTGCTGGCGCCGCTGCCGAAGAAGGGTGGGCGTAACGCCCACGGGCGGATCACCGCCCGGCACCAGGGTGGCGGCCACAAGCGGCAGTACCGGATCATCGACTTCAAGCGGGTCGACAAGGACGGTGTGCCGGCCAAGGTCGCGCACATCGAGTACGACCCGAACCGCACCGCGCGGATCGCGCTGCTGCACTACGCCGACGGCGAGAAGCGGTACATCATCGCGCCGAAGGACCTGAAGCAGGGCGACCGGGTCGAGTCCGGTCCGGGCGCCGACATCAAGCCGGGCAACAACCTGCCGCTGCGCAACATCCCGGTCGGTACCACCGTCCACAACGTGGAGCTGCGTCCGGGTGGCGGGGCCAAGCTGGCCCGCTCGGCCGGCGTCGGCATCCAGCTGCTCGGCCGGGAGGGCGCGTACGCGACCCTGCGTATGCCGTCGGGTGAGATCCGGCGCGTGGACGTGCGGTGCCGGGCCAGTATCGGCGAGATCGGCAACGCCGACCAGTCGAACATCAACTGGGGTAAGGCCGGCCGGATGCGGTGGAAGGGCAAGCGCCCGACCGTCCGTGGTGTGGCCATGAACCCGGTCGACCACCCGCACGGTGGTGGCGAGGGCAAGACCTCCGGTGGTCGCCACCCGGTCAACCCGCAGGGTAAGCCAGAGGGCCGCACCCGTCGTAAGGGCCAGCCGAGTGACCGGCTGATCGTCCGCCGCCGCTACGCCACGCGTAAGCGCGGCTGAGGGAGATAAGACATGCCTCGCAGCCTGAAGAAGGGCCCGTTCATCGACGACCACCTGCTCAAGAAGGTGGAGACGCAGAACGAAAAGGGCTCGAAGAACGTCATCAAGACCTGGTCGCGGCGCTCGACGATCATCCCGGAGATGCTCGGGCACACGATCGCCGTGCACGACGGACGCAAGCACGTCCCGGTGTTCGTGACCGAGGCGATGGTCGGGCACAAGCTCGGCGAGTTCGCGCTGACCCGTACGTTCAAGGGTCACGAAAAGGACGACCGGAAGAGCCGCCGGCGCTGACGCCGCGGGCATACGGATAGAGGATCAAGGGGTTACAGCGATGCCAGGAAAGGGCGACGCTCCGGTGCTTCCGGGCGCGCGGGCGGTTGCGCGGTACGTGCGCATCTCGCCGATGAAGGCGCGCCGGGTGGTCAACCTCGTCCGCGGCCTGCCCGCGAAGGAGGCGCTCACGGTGCTGCAGTTCGCGCCGCAGGCTGCGAGCGAGCAGGTGTACAAGGTGCTCGCGAGCGCGATCGCCAACGCGGAGAACAACGAGCGGCTGGACCCCGACGCGCTGCTCGTCAGCGAGGCGTTCGTGGACGAGGGCCCGACCATGAAGCGGTTCCAGCCGCGGGCGCAGGGCCGGGCGTACCGGATCCGTAAGCGCACCTGCCACATCACGGTGGCGGTCGAGGCGATTGCGCCGGCCGCGCCGAAGAAGTCGGCGAAGAAGGCGGCCCCGGCGGAGCAGACCGCACCGGCCGAGACGCAGAGCAACACGGAGGGCGCCGAGTAATGGGTCAGAAGGTTCACCCGCACGGGTTCCGCCTCGGCATCTCGACCGACTGGAAGTCCCGCTGGTTCGCGGACAAGCTCTACAAGGACTACATCGGCGAGGACGTCAAGATCCGCCGGATGATGTCCAAGGGCCTGGAGCGCGCCGGCATCTCCAAGGTCGACATCGAGCGCACCCGCGACCGGGTTCGCGTCGACATCCACACCGCCCGGCCGGGCATCGTCATCGGCCGTAAGGGTGCGGAGGCCGACCGGATCCGCGGCGAGCTGGAGAAGCTCACCGGCAAGCAGGTGCAGCTGAACATCATCGAGGTGAAGAACCCCGAGTCGGACGCGCAGCTGGTCGCCCAGGGCGTGGCCGAGCAGCTCTCCAGCCGGGTCAGCTTCCGTCGGGCGATGCGCAAGGCGATGCAGTCGGCGATGAAGAACCCGATGTGCAAGGGCATCCGGGTGCAGGTCTCGGGTCGCCTCGGCGGCGCCGAGATGAGCCGCACGGAGTTCTACCGCGAGGGTCGGGTTCCGCTGCACACGCTGCGGGCCAACATCGAGTACGGCTTCTTCGAGGCCCGTACCACCTTCGGCCGCATCGGCGTGAAGGTCTGGATCTACAAGGGTGACGCGGTGCCGGGTCGGGAGACCCCGGCCGAGGCGCCGTCGCGCCCGCGCCGGGATCGGGGTGACCGCCCCGAGCGGCCGCGTCGTGGTCGCTCCGGTTCGTCCGGTACGACTTCCGGTGGCACCGAGGCCGGCCGGGCTGCGGCGACGACCGTTGCGCAGCAGGCCGAGACGCCGAGCGGCGAGCCGGTGGACACGTCCGCCGTCGCCGCCGCGGCAGAAACGCAGCAGGAGGGCTGACAGATGCTGATGCCGCGCAAGCCCCCGAAGGGCTTCCGCAAGCCGCACCACCCGGACCGCAGCGGCGCGTCCAAGGGCGGCAACCGGGTGGTGTTCGGCGAGTTCGGGATTCAGGCTCTCGAGCCGGCGTACGTGACCAACCGGCAGATCGAGTCGGCGCGTATCGCGATGACCCGCCACATCAAGCGTGGCGGCAAGGTCTGGATCACCATCTTCCCGGACCAGGCCCTCACCAAGAAGCCGGCCGAAACGCGGATGGGTTCCGGTAAGGGCTCGCCCGAGTGGTGGGTCGCCAACGTCAAGCCGGGACGGGTTCTCTTCGAGATGTCCTTCCCGAACGAGCAGATCGCGCGAGAGGCGATGCGTCGCGCGATCCACAAGCTCCCGATGAAGTGCCGGATTGTGACGCGCGAAGTGGGTGAATCCTGATGGCAGCGGGCGTTAAGGCCTCCGAGCTGCGTGAGCTCTCCGAGGAGGAGCTGGTCACGAAGCTGCGTGAGGCCAAGGCGGAGCTGTTCAACCTCCGCGTGCAGGCCGCAACCGGGCAGCTGGACAACAACCGGCGGCTGCAGGTCATCCGTCGGGAGATCGCCCGGATCTACACGATCATGCGTGAGCGTGAGCTGGGGCTCTCGGCCGCGCCGACTGAGGTGGCTTCATGAGCGAGAACACGACCGCGAGCGCGGAGCGCGTGCGGGGACGTCGTAAGGTCCGCGAGGGCCTCGTGGTCAGCGACAAGATGGACAAGACCGTCGTGGTCGAGGTCGAGGACCGGGTCAAGCACGCGCTGTACGGCAAGATCATGCGCCGGACCAGCAAGCTCAAGGTCCACGACGAGCAGAACTCCGCCGGCATCGGCGACCGGGTCCTGATCATGGAGACCCGCCCGCTGTCCGCCACCAAGCGGTGGCGGCTCGTGGAGATCCTCGAGAAGGCCAAGTAGCGAAGGCTCGAGCTCGGCCGAGATCGGTCGGGCGCAGGTTCCGCCAGGCTCCGGCCGCTCCGGCGGCCGGAGAACCGGCAGACATAGGAGATAGACGTGATTCAGCAGGAGTCGCGACTGCGCGTCGCCGACAACACGGGTGCCCGGGAGATCCTGTGCATCCGAGTTCTCGGTGGCTCCGGTCGGCGCTACGCGAGCATCGGCGACGTCATCGTCGCCACGGTCAAGGACGCGATCCCCGGTGCTGGTGTGAAAAAGGGCGACGTCGTGAAGGCGGTCGTCGTCCGCACCGCCAAGGAGAAGCGCCGGCCGGACGGTTCGTACATCCGCTTCGACGAGAACGCCGCCGTCATCATCAAGGACGGCGGGGACCCGCGGGGTACCCGCATCTTCGGCCCGGTCGGTCGTGAGCTGCGGGACAAGCGGTTCATGAAGATCATCTCTCTCGCGCCGGAGGTGTTGTGACCGTGAAGGTCAAGAAGGGCGACACGGTCGTCGTCATCGCCGGCAAGGACAAGGGTGCCAAGGGCAAGGTCATCGCGGCCTACCCGCGGCAGGACAAGGTCCTGGTCGAGGGCGTGAACCGGGTCAAGAAGCACACTCGCATCAGCACCACTCAGCGTGGCGCCAAGACCGGTGGCATCGTCACCCAGGAGGCCCCGATCCACGTCTCGAACGTGATGGTCGTGGACTCCGACGGCAAGCCGACCCGCGTCGGTTACCGCATCGACGACAACGGCCAGAAGGTCCGCATCGCGCGTAGCACCGGTAAGGACCTGTGATGACCACGGCTACCGAAACCAAGTCCATGCCGCGTCTCAAGGAGCGGTACCGCAACGAAATCGTGGCCAAGCTGCGCGAGCAGCACGACTACGCCAACCCGATGCAGGTGCCGCGGCTGGTGAAGATCGTCGTGAACATGGGTGTCGGCGAGGCTGCTCGCGACGCCAAGCTCATCGACGGCGCGGTCCGCGATCTGGCCACCATCACCGGCCAGAAGCCGCAGGTCCGGCGGGCGAAGAAGTCCATCGCGCAGTTCAAGCTGCGTGAGGGGATGCCGATCGGCGCGAAGGTCACCCTGCGCGGCGACCGGATGTGGGAGTTCCTGGACCGGCTGCTGTCCATCGCGCTGCCGCGTATCCGTGACTTCCGCGGCCTCGACGGGCGCAAGCTCGACGGGCACGGCAACTACACGTTCGGTCTGACCGAGCAGTCGGTGTTCCACGAGATCGACCAGGACAAGATCGATCGCCAGCGGGGCATGGACATCACGGTGGTCACGACCGCCACGACCGACGACGAGGGCCGGGCGCTGCTCAAGCTCCTGGGCTTCCCGTTCAAGGAGAACTGAGATGGCCAAGAAGGCGCTGATCCTCAAGGCGGCCGCGAAGCCGAAGTTCTCGGTTCGCGCGTACACCCGCTGCCAGCGGTGCGGGCGTCCCAAGGCGGTCTACCGCAAGTTCGGGCTCTGCCGGGTGTGCATCCGGGAGATGGCCCACCGCGGTGAGCTGCCCGGCGTGTCCAAGGCTTCCTGGTAATAGCCCGGCGCGCCCTGCGCGTTAGCTGGACTGTCTCTTCGCCGTAGGCCTGCGCGAGCCGCGGGAACCCCGGCGAGAAAGGTTGACGAGTTTCATGACGATGACCGACCCGATCGCAGACATGCTCACGCGTCTGCGTAACGCCAACCAGGCGTACCACGACCGGGTGACGATGCCCTACTCGAAGATCAAGGCGAACATCGCCGAGGTCCTCAAGTCCGAGGGTTACATCGCCACCTGGTCGGTCGAGGAGCCCGAAGAGGGTGCCGTCGGCAAGCGACTGGTCGTCGAGCTGAAGTACGGCCAGAACCGGGAGCGGAGCCTGGCCGGTATCAAGCGTGTCTCCAAGCCCGGTCTGCGGGTGTACGCCAAGTCGGACGGGCTCCCGCGGGTGCTCGGCGGGCTGGGCGTGGCGATCATTTCGACGTCCCAGGGGCTGCTCACCGACCGGCAGGCCCGCAAGCGGAGCGTTGGCGGGGAAGTCCTCGCCTTCGTCTGGTAACGGGAGACAGGTAGAAATGTCGCGTATTGGACGTAAGTCGATCCCGGTGCCATCCGGCGTCGACGTGACGATCGACGGCCGGACCGTCAAGGTCAAGGGCCCCAAGGGCGAGCTCTCGCACACTCTGGCCGAGCCGATCTCCATCGAGCGGGCCGAGGACGGGCAACTGAGCGTCAACCGCCCGAACGACGAGCGCAAGGCCAAGGAACTGCACGGCCTGAGCCGTACCCTGGTCGCCAACATGATCGTCGGAGTCACCGAGGGCTACCGCAAGAGCCTGGAGATCTCCGGCACCGGTTACCGGGTCACGGCCAAGGGTAAGGACCTCGAGTTCGCGCTCGGGTTCTCGCACCCGGTCACGGTCCCCGCGCCGGACGGCATCACCTTCACGGTGGAGAAGCCGACGCTGTTCCATGTGGCCGGCATCGACAAGCAGCAGGTCGGTGAGGTCGCCGCCAACATCCGGAAGATTCGCCCGCCGGAGCCCTACAAGGGCAAGGGTGTCAGGTACCAGGGCGAAGTCATCCGACGTAAGGCCGGAAAGGCAGGTAAGAAGTGAGCGCCACGCTGCTCAAGCGCCGCCGCGGCGTCGCCGCCAAGCGTGCCGTCGGGCGTGCGCGTCGGCACTTCCGGGTCCGCAAGACCGTCAGCGGTACGGCCGAGCGTCCGCGCCTGGTCGTCACCCGGTCGCTGCGGCACATCGTCGCCCAGATCGTGGACGACACCAAGGGGCACACCCTGGCGTCGGCCTCGACCCTGGACGCCTCGGTGCGCGGCACGGAGGGCGACAAGAGCGCCCTGGCCGGCAAGGTCGGCACCCTGCTCGCCGAGCGGGCCAAGGCTGCTGGCGTCTCCAAGGTCGTCTTCGACCGCGGTGGCAACCGGTACGCGGGGCGGGTAGCCGCGCTTGCCGACGCCGCCCGCGAAGCCGGGCTCGAGTTCTGACAATCCCCGTCACGAGAGAAAAGGAAGGCTGCTGATGCCAGGTCAACAGCGCCGTGGCGGCGGGTCCGGTGGCAACGAGGGTGGTCGCCGCGACAACCGCCGTGAGGGCGGCCGCGGAAACGCGCCCGCCGAGAAGACCCCGCACCTTGAGCGGGTCGTCGCGATCAACCGTGTCGCCAAGGTCGTGAAGGGTGGTCGTCGCTTCAGCTTCACCGCCCTGGTGATCGTGGGCGATGGCGACGGCACCGTGGGCGTGGGCTACGGAAAGGCCAAGGAGGTGCCCGCGGCGATCGCCAAGGGTGTCGAGGAGGCCAAGAAGCACTTCTTCAAGGTGCCGCGGATCGGCTCCTCGATCCCGCACCCGGTGCAGGGCGAGGCCGCTGCCGGTGTGGTGCTGCTCAAGCCGGCCTCGGCCGGTACGGGTGTCATCGCCGGTGGCCCGGTTCGTGCCGTGCTGGAGTGCGCGGGCATCCACGACGTGCTCTCCAAGAGCCTCGGGTCGTCGAACCCGATCAACATCGTGCACGCCACGGTGGCCGCGCTGAAGGGGCTGGAATCCCCGGAGGCCGTGGCCGCGCGTCGAGGCCTGCCGGTGGAGGACGTTGCGCCGGCCGCCATGCTGGCGTCCCGGGCGGGGGTGGCTTCCTGATGGCACGTCTCAAGGTCACCCAGGTCCGGTCCGGGATCGGGACCAAGCACAACCAGCGTGAGTCGCTGCGTTCGCTCGGTCTCAAGCGGATCAACGACGTGGTGGTCAAGGAGGACCGGCCGGAGATTCGCGGCATGATCTTCACGGTGAGCCACCTCGTGAAGGTCGAGGAGGTCGAGTAATGACGATCAAGGTCCACCACCTGCGCCCGGCGCCGGGGGCCAAGACCGCGAAGACCCGTGTGGGTCGTGGTGAGGGCTCCAAGGGCAAGACCGCCGGTCGCGGTACCAAGGGTTCCAAGGCCCGCAAGAACATCTCAGCGGCGTTCGAGGGTGGGCAGATGCCCATCCACATGCGCCTGCCGAAGCTTAAGGGCTTCAAGAACAAGTTCAAGGTGGTCTTCCAGGTGGTAAACCTGGACCGCCTGGCTGAGTTGTTCCCCAACGGCGGCCAGGTCGGCCCGGCCGAACTGGTCGAGGCCGGCGCGGTCCGCAAGGGCCAGCCGATCAAGGTTCTCGGTTCCGGGGACCTCGGCGGTGTCTCGCTCCAGATCTCGGCGCACGCGTTCAGCGCGTCGGCCAAGGAGAAGATCACCGCTGCCGGTGGCTCGGTCACAGAGCTGTAAGCTGCACAAACGTATGGCGCCCGCCAGTTGATCCCAGCTGGCGGGCGCCGTGCTCTCAATCGGGCATGTGCGCCCGGTAACATCGGATTCGGTTTATGTAGCCGGGCACATCTGCCCGGACCGGGATCGGGCTGTTAGAGTCCCTTCCCAGCCATGGATATCGGGCACCTGCCCGGCACCCACCCCGATCCGCCAGGGATGCCCGGCGGCCCGCCTCGCGCAGGAGGAAGAAGTTGCTGTCCGCCTTTCTCAGTGCGTTCCGTACGCCTGACCTGCGCAAGAAGCTGCTGTTCACAGTAGGCATCATCGCGATCTATCGGCTCGGCGCCACCCTGCCGAGCCCAGGTGTCTCGTACGGCAACGTGCAGAAGTGCCTCGACACGATCGAGGGTTCCACCGGTGTGCTGAACCTGCTCGACCTCTTCTCGGGCGGCGCACTGCTCCAGCTGTCGGTCTTCGCGCTGGGCATCATGCCCTACATCACCGCGTCGATCATCCTGCAGCTGCTGACGGTGGTGATTCCCCGGCTCGAGCAGCTCCGCAAGGAGGGCCAGGCCGGTCAGGCGAAGATCACCCAGTACACCCGCTACCTGACCCTGGGCCTCGGTGTCCTCCAGGCGTCGGCGTTCGTGGCGCTGGCCCGCTCGGGTCAGCTGTTCAACAACCAGTGCGACGAGTTCCCGATCATCCCGCAGGGCACCGGCATCCCGGACTGGCTGACGCTGTCCATCCTGGTGATGACGATGACCGCGGGCACCGGCGTGGTCATGTGGCTCGGTGAGCTGATCACCGACCGCGGCGTCGGCAACGGCATGTCCGTCCTGATCTTCACCTCGATCGCCGCCCGGCTTCCCAGCGAGGGCTGGCGGATCAAGGAGAGCCAGGGCTGGTTCAAGTTCTTCCTCGTCATCGCCCTGGTGCTGGTGGTCATCACCGCGGTCACCTTCATCGAGCAGGCCCAGCGCCGCATTCCTGTGCAGTACGCCAAGCGCATGATCGGCCGGCGGATGTACGGCGGCACCTCGACCTACATCCCGCTGAAGGTCAACCAGGCGGGTGTCATCCCGGTCATCTTCGGTTCGTCGCTGCTCTACCTGCCGCAGCTGGCGCTGCAGTTCTTCGACCAGAACGACCCGGGCAAGACCCAGGCGTGGATCCAGAACAACCTGGTCGACCCGACCAGCCCGATCTACATCTCGGTCTACTTCCTGCTGATCATCTTCTTCACGTACTTCTACGTCTCGATCACGTTCAACCCGACCGAGGTCGCGGACAACATGAAGAAGTACGGCGGCTTCGTGCCGGGCATCCGCCCCGGCAAGCCCACCGCCGACTACCTGGACTTCATCCTCAGCCGCATCACCCTGCCGGGGGCGCTGTACCTCGCGATCATCTCGATCCTGCCGAACTTCTTCTTCATCTGGCTGGACCGGCAGCAGTACCTCAACTTCCCGTTCGGCGGTACCGCTGTTCTGATCATGGTCGGTGTGGCTCTCGAGACCAGCAAGCAGATCGAGAGCCAACTGATGCAGCGGAACTACGAAGGGTTCCTGCGGTAGATGAGACTGGTTCTGGTTGGCCCGCCGGGCGCGGGCAAGGGCACACAGGCAGAGTTCATCGCCGCGCACCTGTCCGTACCGAAGATCTCGACCGGCGACATCTTCCGGGCCAATGTCTCGCAGGGCACGCCGCTGGGCGTCGAGGCCAAGCGATACATGGACGCCGGCAAGCTGGTGCCGGACGAGGTCACCATCAACATGGTGCGGGAGCGGCTCGCTGAGCCGGACGCGGCCGAGGGGTTCCTGCTCGACGGCTTCCCTCGGACGACCCCGCAGGCCGCGGCACTGGACAAGCTCCTCGCCGACCTGGGCACCGCCCTGGACATCGTGCTGGAACTGGTGGTCGACGACGACGAGGTGATCCGGCGGTTGTCCGGCCGGCGCACCTGTCGGGGCTGCGGCAAGATCTGGCACGTCGAGTTCGACCCGACGAGCGGGGAGAGCATCTGCGACCGCTGCGGCGCCGAGCTGTTCCAGCGCGACGACGACAAGCCGGAGACCATCGCGGCCCGTCTGCGGGAGTACGCGGAGAAGACCGCGCCGTTGGTGGACTACTACGGCGCCCAGGGCAAGCTGGTCGGCATCGACGCAACGGGCCCGGTGGAGGACGTCACGGTCCGCGCGATCGACGCCCTGCGGTCCTACGGGAGCTGACTGACCTCGGCCGACCACCGCCCGGATAGAGTGCGAACAGCGGGGTACGCTCGGCGTGCCCCGCTGTTTGTGGCAACGAAAGGTAGCTCCTCCATGCGTCGTCCCCAGCTGGACATCCAGCTGAAAACCCCCGAGCAGATCGTGAAGATGCGAGCCGCCGGTCTGGTGGTCGCGGAGGCGTTGCGCAGAATGCGGGAGGCGGTCGCGCCCGGGGTGACCACGGCTGACCTGGACGCGATCGCCGAGTCGACGATCCGCGAGGCGGGCGCCGTCCCCTCCTTCAAGGGCTACCACGGTTTCCCGGCGTCGATCTGCTCGTCGGTGAACGAGCAGATCGTGCACGCGATCCCGTCGCCGGAACAGGCACTCGCCGAGGGTGATCTGATCTCGATCGACTGCGGTGCGGTGCTCGACGGCTGGCACGGCGACGCGGCGATCACCGTGGGCGTGGGCGAGGTCGACCCGGCGCTGCTGCGGATGGCGAAGGTCGCCGAGGACGCCATGTGGGCCGGTATCGCCGCCGCCGCCCGGGGTGCGGCCAGCGGCAAGGGCCGGCTCACCGACATCTCGCACGCGGTGGAGAACGCCGTACGCAAGGCGGGCCGGTACGGCATCGTCGACGGCTACGGCGGCCACGGCATCGGCACCGAGATGCACCAGGATCCGCACGTGCTCAACCACGGCCGGCCGGGTAAGGGACCGCGACTGGTGCCGGGTATGGCGTTGGCCATCGAGCCGATGATCACCATGGGTTCTCCGCGTACGGTCGAGTTGGCCGACGGTTGGACGGTCGTCACCCGGGACGGGTCGCGTGCGGCGCACGTCGAGCACACCATGGCGCTGTTGCCCGACGGGGTCTGGGTGCTGACCGCCGCCGACGGTGGGCGGGCCCGTCTCGGTGATCTGGTCACCGCTCGCCAGCCGAGCAACGCGCCGACCGCCTGACCACAGCTGTGTCTCGGCCCGGAGGAGTGGCCGGATGGGCGGACTGGCGGCTCGGTGGCATGCTTGCCGGCATGGATGGGCGCGACGGCATGCGGGCAGCGGATTCCGACCGTCAGGCCATCGCTGAGCGGCTCCGGGTCGCCCTCGACGAGGGTCGGCTGGATCTGCACGAGTACGACGAGCGCCTTCAGCGGGCGTACGCCGCTCGCACCTACGCCGACTTGGACGACCTGGTGCGTGACCTGCCGGCGGCGGGTGCGGTGGTGTCGAGGCCGGGCGCGGTGCCGGCGCAGCGGGAGGGTGGTGGGCCGGCGGCGGCGCTGCCCGGCGCCAGCGGGCGGGCAGTGACCGTGCGCTGGCTGGTCGAGGTCTGGGAGCCGTGGCTGACGGCCGTCGGGATCGTGGTCGCGATCTGGGCGGTGACCTCGCTGGCCGCCGGCGACCTGCGCTACTTCTGGCCGGGCTGGGTGGCCGGGCCGTGGGGTGCGGTCGTGCTGGTTCAGACCTTCACCGGCCTGGCCACCGGCGAGCCCCAGCGGTGGGCGGCCGACCGGGAGCGGCGCCGGCAACGGCGGGCGGAGAAGAAGGCGGCCAAGCGGGCCCGCAGGGCCCTCGGCCACCAGCCGCCCGATCACCAGGCGATCGACGGCGGCACCGGCGGGCGGGGCGGAGAACGTGGCGTGGACCACCACGCGGGCGAATTCGGCTCTGCTCAGCGGCGGCCATTTCCGGAGCGGGACGCCTGAAAGTCACGTTTGTCGTACCGGATCGGGCTCGATGGCCGGTCGGTTTGGCGACAGCGTGCAGGCGGGCGTACACTTTCTGATCGGCGCACAGCGTCCACTCCGCCATGCCCACCAAGCGCTTCGGTGGGACGCGGAGCCGCGGCTGGCGCGGGTCATCTGATCTTGATCAGGAACCCGTGTAAGGCGTTGTGAGCCGTCCGGAGTAACCGACGTCAGGACAGCGGAGGACATGCCGAAAAAAGACGGAGCCATCGAGATCGAAGGTCGGGTCATCGAGCCCCTGCCGAACGCCATGTTCCGGGTGGAGCTCGCCAACGGCCACAAGGTGCTGGCTCACATCAGCGGCAAGATGCGGCAGCACTACATCCGCATCCTGCCGGAGGATCGGGTCGTCGTCGAACTTTCGCCGTACGACCTGACTCGCGGGCGCATCGTCTACCGCTACAAGTAGTCCTGACGACGGCCGGGAACGTCCCGTGTCCGTCTTCGACGTCCGGTGTCGCGCCTCGTGGCGCCGGGCCAGATGGGAAGTAAGGCAACCGTGAAGGTCAAGCCGAGCGTCAAGAGGATCTGCAACAAGTGCCGGGTGATCCGCCGGCACGGCCGGGTCATGGTCATCTGCACCGACCCGCGCCACAAGCAGCGCCAGGGCTGATCTCGTCACGACCGACCGGCAGTTGACGGTCGGTCGAGGGCGTGCTCCCGGGCCGCAGATCCAGCCAGCACATCACACATGCTCGTCCCAGCCGCGAGCGGTGCGCAGCGCGTACTTTCTCGTGGTTGACCCCCGGTCGGAGGCCGGGGCCCGCTTGGGCAGCGACCGATCCCGGTCGCCGGCGCACGACGCGCCGGAGGAGACGGGGCGGTCGGTAGCGGGGTGGGACGGGTCCACACCTCCGCGAGACACCACAAGGAGTACGCCCACAGATGGCACGTCTAGTCGGCGTTGACCTCCCCCGCGAGAAGCGGCTGGAGATTGCGCTCACCTACATCTTCGGCGTGGGTCGCACCCGCGCCCTGGAGACGCTCGCTGCCACCGGCATCTCGCCGGACAAGCGCGCCCGGGACCTCACGGACGAGGAGCTGGTCCAGCTCCGTGACCACATCGAGGCCAACTACAAGGTAGAAGGCGACCTGCGCCGCGAGGTCGCCGCTGACATCCGCCGCAAGGTCGAGATCGGCTGCTACGAGGGCATCCGGCACCGCCGGGGTCTGCCCGTCCGTGGCCAGCGGACCCGTACCAACGCCCGCACCCGCAAGGGCCCGAAGCGGACGGTCGCCGGCAAGAAGAAGCCCGGCAAGAAGTAATTCTCTTTCACCGGAGTGCGGGTCCGGGTCTGCCCAGGTAGGCCAGGCCGCAACCCGTGCCGGGAAGTCAACTAGGAGCGCACAGACTTATGCCACCGAAGGCTCGTGCCGGGGCCGCCGTAAAGAAGGTCCGGCGCAAGGAACGCAAGAACGTCGCCCACGGGCAGGCGCATATCAAGAGCACCTTCAACAACACCATCGTGTCCATCACGGACCCGACCGGTGCCGTCATCTCCTGGGCCTCCGCGGGCCAGGTCGGCTTCAAGGGTTCGCGCAAGTCGACCCCGTTCGCCGCCCAGCTGGCCGCCGAGGCCGCCGCGCGTCGGGCGATGGAGCACGGCATGCGCAAGGTCGACGTGTTCGTCAAGGGTCCCGGCTCCGGCCGGGAGACCGCCATCCGTTCGCTGCAGGCGGTGGGTCTGGAGGTCGGGCAGATCTCCGACGTCACCCCGCAGCCGCACAACGGATGCCGTCCGCCGAAGCGTCGTCGGGTCTGAGAGGTTAGAGAGAGATGGCTCGTTACACCGGTGCTGACTGCCGCCGTTGCCGGCGGGAGAAGATGAAGCTGTTCCTCAAGGGCAGCAAGTGCGATGGCCCGAAGTGCCCGTTCGAGTCCCGGCCGTTCCCGCCCGGGCAGCACGGCCGCGGCCGCACCAAGGAGACGGAGTACCTGCTCCAGCTCCGTGAGAAGCAGAAGGCTCGCCGGGTCTACGGCGTGCTGGAGAAGCAGTTCCGCGGTTACTACGAGGAGGCCGTGGCCAAGCAGGCCAAGACCGGTGAGGTCCTCCTGCAGATCCTCGAGTCGCGGCTGGACAACGTGGTCTACCGGGCTGGCTACGCCAAGTCCCGGGACATGGCCCGTCAGCTGGTCAAGCACGGTCACTTCACGGTGAACGGCAAGAAGGTCGACATTCCGTCGTACCGCGTCAGTGCACACGACATCATCGAGGTGCGGGCGAAGAGCAAGGAGCTCACCCCGTTCATCGTGGCCCAGGCCGAGGCCGGTTCCAAGACCGTGCCGGCGTGGCTGGAGGCCATCCCGAGCCAGATGAAGGTTCTCGTGCACTCGCTCCCGGCCCGCCAGGTGATCGACACCCAGGTCCAGGAGCAGCTGATCGTCGAGCTCTACTCCAAGTAAGAGCTCGTTGCGGTGGCCCGCCCGGCGACGGGCGGGCCACCGGAACAGTTTGTGTCGTGGGCGTCATATGGCGGGCGCCCCGGAAGAGAAGAGAAGACATGCTCATCAGCCAGCGACCGACCCTTTCCGAGGAGTCGATCAACGAGACCCGGTCCCGGTTCACCATCGAGCCGCTGGAGCCGGGCTTCGGCTACACCCTGGGCAACTCGCTGCGGCGTACGCTGCTGTCGTCCATCCCGGGTGCGGCGGTCACCTCGATCAAGATCGACGGTGTGCTGCACGAGTTCACCACGATCCCCGGTGTCAAGGAGGACGTGGTCGAGCTCGTCATGAACATCAAGGAGCTCTGCGTCAGCTCCGAGCACGACGAGCCGGTCAGCATGTACCTGCGCAAGCAGGGCCCGGGCGACGTGACCGCCGGTGACATCCAGCCCCCGGCCGGTGTCTCGGTGCACAACCCGGATCTGAAGCTCGCCACCCTCAACGGCAAGGGCCGGCTCGACATGGAGCTGACCGTCGAGCGGGGTCGTGGCTACGTCACGGCGGCGCAGAACAAGCAGGCGGGCGCGGAGATCGGCCGGATCCCGGTCGACTCGATCTACTCGCCGGTGCTCAAGGTGACGTACCGCGTCGAGGCGACCCGTGTCGAGCAGCGGACCGACTTCGACCGGCTGATCATCGACGTCGAGACCAAGCCGTCGATGGGCCCGCGTACCGCGCTGGCCTCGGCCGGCTCGACGCTGGTGGAGCTGTTCGGGCTGGCCCGGGAGCTGGACGAGACGGCGGAGGGCATCGACATCGGCCCGTCCCCGCAGGACGCGCAGCTGGCGGCGGACCTGGCCCTGCCGATCGAGGAGCTGGACCTGACCGTCCGCTCCTACAACTGCCTCAAGCGCGAGGGCATCAACTCCGTTGGTGAGCTCATCGGGCGTACCGAGGCCGACCTTCTCGACATCCGCAACTTCGGCCAGAAGTCGATCGACGAGGTCAAGATGAAGCTCGCCGGGATGGGTCTGGGGCTGAAGGACTCGGCCCCGAACTTCGACCCGGCGCACGTCGTGGACGCCTTCGGCGAGGCCGACTACGACACCGACGACTACCGCGAGACCGAGCAGCTCTAGTCCGCGCTGCCGCCACACCTGAGGAGCACCAAGCATGCCCACGCCCACCAAGGGCCCCCGCCTCGGCGGCAGCCCCGCGCACGAGCGGCTGATGCTGGCCAACCTGGCCACCTCGCTGTTCCAGCACGGCAAGATCAAGACCACCGAGACCAAGGCCCGGCGGCTGCGTCCGCTCGCCGAGCAGCTGATCACCAAGGCCAAGCGGGGCGACCTCGCCTCGCGTCGGCGGGTGCTGGCCGTGGTCAAGGACAAGGACGTGGTCTACTCGCTGTTCGACCAGATCGCGCCGCGGTACGCCAACCGCAACGGCGGCTACACCCGGATCGTGAAGACCGGTCCGCGTAAGGGTGACGCCGCTCCGATGGCGATCATCGAGCTGGTCGAGGAGTTGCAGGTCGCCGAGCCGACGGCGAACCGCAAGACCGCTGCCCGCAAGGCCGCCCAGCAGGACAAGGTCGAGGCGCTGGCCCCGGCCGAGGAGACCCCGGCCGCGCGCTCGGCCGACCAGGACTCCGAGGCCCCGGTGTCGGCGTCCGGTGACACCGCCGCCGCCCGCGAGGACAGCGACCTGGCCACCGAGGAAGGCAAGGCCTGATCCAGGCCGTCGTCGGGCCCGGCATCCCCCACGGGGTGCCGGGCCCGACTCGTCTTAGGAGGTACGACGTGGACGAGCGGATTCGGCTGCGGCTGGATGTCGCGTACGACGGCGGGAACTTCTCCGGCTGGGCCGCCCAGCCGGATCGGCGTACGGTCGCCGGGGTGCTGGTCGAGACGCTGGACCTGGTGCTCGGCGCCGGAACCGCGACCGGGTTGACGGTGGCTGGCCGTACCGACGCCGGGGTGCACGCCACCGGGCAGGTCTGCCACCTCGACCTGCCCACCGAGGTCTGGCGCGAGCACGAGGGCCGACTGCTGCGCCGACTGGCCCGACTGCTGCCGGGCGACGTGCGGGTGCGGGCGATGACCGAGGTGCCGGCCACCTTCGACGCCCGCTTCTCGGCGACCTTCCGCCGGTACGAGTACCGGGTGACCGATGCCCCCTGGGGTGCCGAGCCGCTGCGCCGGCACGAGGTGCTGGCCTGGCCTCGTCCGCTGGACTGCGACCGGCTCTCCGCCGCCTCGGCCGGGTTGGTGGGGGAGCACGACTTCGCCGCGTACTGCCGGCGCAAGGAGAACGCCACCACGTTGCGGGAGGTGACCCGGCTGGACTGGCGGCGTGACCCCGACGGGATCCTGGTCGCCACTGTGCAGGCCGACGCGTTCTGCCAGGCGATGGTGCGCAGCCTGGTCGGCGCCATGCTGGTCGCCGGGGACGGCCGCCGACCGGTGGAATGGCCGGCCGGCCTGCTGATGCGGCGGGAGCGGTCGAGTGAGGTGACGGTGGCACCGGCACACGGGTTGACCCTGGTGGCGGTGGGCTACCCGGACGATCCGGCCGAGTACGCCCGCCGCGCCGAGGCGACCCGACGGTTGCGGGTGCCGGCCGACGCCTGAGGCTCAGTCCTCGTCGGACCCGTCCTGGCTGCCGGTGCCGTCGGTGGGTGTCACCGTGGGCTGGTTGGCGATGCCGCCGTTGGCTCGCCGCTCCAGCACATTGCGGTTCAGGTGCAGTTCGAGCATGTCGAAGAGGATCTCGCGAACTACGGTGTCGCTGGAGCGGATGGTCGCGCCGTCGGCGCGGGTGACCACCGCGTACGCAATGTAGTGGCCGCGTACCTGCCAGCCGACGCGGGCGGGGGCGTTGGCGATGACCTCGGTACCGTCGCCCGCCGGCATGCCGCGGAAGCGGCCCTGCCGTTCGTCGAGCACCTGGCGGATCCGATCGCGGGCTCGTTCGGCGCTGGACCGGTCGGTCAGGTTGAACAGTCCTGTGGTGACCAGGTGCTCCTGGTCGGGAGTGCGCAGGGTGGCCCGGACGACCTGGTTGCAGCCGAGCCGTACGAGCAGATCCGCGACCTCGCCGGTGGCCGCCACCGGGCAACTCGCGCTCGACTGGGTGCGCAACACCTCGTACCCACCCTGGCCGCCGCCGGCGGCAAGGGTGTTGCCGGGGAAGACTTCCCGGGCGGTCAATGGTGCCTGGTCGGTGTCGCGGGAGTCGAGGTCGCTCACCGAGTCCGGGTCCGTGCCCCGGGTGGTGTCGGGTTCGGTGCTCGGCGCCGCCTGCTGGCCGATCAGCTGCCTGCCGTCGAGCAGCGCGGCGCCCGCCAGGCCGCAGAGGGCGAGCAGAACCAGCGCGGCGGCACCACCGATCACCACCTGCCAGGTACGGCCACCGCCGCGGCGTGGCGGTGGTGCGGCGGCCGGCTCCTGCGGCGGCCGGGGTGCGGCGGCCGGGGGCGGGTCGTACTGGGCGGGCGGACCGGCCTCGTACTGGGACACCGGGCTCTGCGGCGGTGGTGGAGCTGCCGATGCCGCCGTCGAGGGCAGCAGCAACTGGTTGGGCCGCGGCAGTGACGGTGCGGGAAAGCGCGACGGCGACGGTCCGGCCGGCGCCGCGCCGGCTGCGGGCGGTGGCTGCCTCTCGGGCTCGCCTTCCCGGTACGGGAGGTAGGCGTCCTCATCGGAGTCGTACCGATATACCATGCGGTCCAGAGTAGGGACTTTTATCCCTTTAGTAGGTTTTTTGGGAAAAACGTAACGGTGGGTCGTGTCGCGCTCCACGGGATCCGTCCCGCCGGGCGGATCGGGGCCGGTGCGAGAATGGCCGGCGTGACCGGGGACCACTACTTCACCGCCGCACCGACCGCCTCCGCCCAGCCGCGCGAGGTGCAGTTCACCGTCGCCGGCCGCGACTTCACTCTGGCCTCGGCGGCCGGGGTGTTCTCGGCGACCCGCCTCGACCCCGGCACCGCCGTGCTGCTGCGCAAGGCCGAGCTGCCCCCGGCCGGGGCCGAGGGTGCCCTGCTCGACCTCGGCTGTGGCTTCGGGCCGATCAGCTGCGTGCTCGCGACCGTCGCGCCGACGGCGACGGTGTGGGCGGTGGACGTCAACGAGCGGGCCCGGGAACTCACCGCCGCCAACGCGGACCGCCTCGGTCTTGCCGACCGGTTGCGGGTGGCGGCCCCCGAGGAGGTACCCGCCGACCTGGCCTTCGCCCAGATCTGGTCCAACCCGCCCATCCGGCCAGGCAAGGACGAACTGCACGCGCTGCTGCGGCACTGGCTGCCCCGGTTGACCCCGGACGGGGTGGCCTGGCTGGTGGTGGGTCGCCACCTCGGCGGTGACTCGTTGCATCGCTGGCTGGTCGAGCAGGGCTGGCAGGTCGAACGGCACGCCAGCCAGAAGGGCTTCCGGGTGCTTCGCGTCACGCGGTGAGTGGCCGGCGCCGGTAATCAGTTGGCCGGTCGGTCGGGGTCCGGGAGGATGCCCGCGTGGGATACGTGGACGTGGCAGCGGTCGGGTACGTCCTGCCGGACGGGCGGGAACTCTTCGCCGACGTGTCGTTCCGGGTCGGTGAGGGCGCCAAGGTGGCACTGGTCGGGCCCAACGGCGCCGGCAAGACGACGTTGCTGCGAATGGTCGCCGGTGACCTGCCGGTGCGTACCGGCACCATCGCGCGTACCGGTGGGCTGGGCGTGATGCGCCAGTTCATCGGCATGATCGGGGACGATTCGACACTGGCCGACCTGGCGTTGTCGCTGGCTCCGCCACCGCTGCGCGAGGCCGGTCGCCGGCTCGCCGAGACCGAGGCGGCCATGCGCGCGGCCGAGCTGCGCGGCAAGTACAGCAGCGCCGCAGGCAAGGCCCAACTGGCGTACGCGGACGCGCTGGCCGCCTGGGGCGAGACCGGCGGGTACGACGCCGAGGTCCTCTTCGACACCGTCGCCACCATCGTCCTCGACCTGCCCTGGGACACCGCGCGGCAGCGACCGGTACGCACCCTCTCCGGCGGTCAGCAGAAGCGGTTCGCGCTGGAGTTGCTGCTGCGCGGTACCGACGAGGTGCTGCTGCTCGACGAGCCGGACAACTTCCTCGACGTGCCCGGCAAACGTTGGCTGGAGGCGCGGCTGCGCGAGTCCGGCAAGTCGGTGCTCTACGTCTCGCACGATCGGGAGTTGCTGGCGCACACCGCCGACCGGGTGGTCGCCGTGGAAGGTGGCAGCGCTTGGGTGCACCCGGGTGGCTTCGCGAGCTGGCACGAGGCTCGGGTGGCTCGGCACGCCCGCCTCGACGAGCTCCGCAAGCGGTGGGACGAGGAGCACCAGAAGCTGCGCGAGCAGATGCTGATGTACAAGCAGAAGGCCGCGTACAACTCCGACATGGCCTCGCGCTACCAGTCGGCGCAGACCAAGTTGCGTAAGTTCGAGGAGGCCGGGCCGCCGCCCGTACCGCCGAAGGACCAGGACATCCGGATGCGGCTGACCGGCGGGCGCACCGGCAAGCGCGCGTTGATCTGCGAACACCTGGAGCTCGACGGCCTGACCTATCCGTTCGACCTGGAGGTCTGGTACGGCGACCGGGTCGCGGTGCTCGGTGCCAACGGCACCGGCAAGTCGCATTTCCTGCGGCTGCTGGCGCGCGGCGGTACGGACCCCGACCCGGCCAACGGCCCGGTGGACGGCGCGGCGGCGCTCGCGTCGGTGGCGCACGACGGCGTCGCGCGGCTCGGCGCCCGGGTCCGTCCCGGGCACTTCTCGCAGACCCACGACCGCCCGGAGCTGATGGCGAAGACCCTGGTCGAGATCCTCTGGCGAGGCGATGAGCATCGCGACGGCATGGACCGGCATGCGGCGATGGCGGCGCTCAGCCGGTACGAGCTGGCCGGTCAGGGCGACCAGCGCTTCGGCACCCTCTCCGGTGGACAGCAGGCGCGCTTCCTGGTGCTGCTGCTGGAACTGTCTGGGGCGACCCTGCTGCTGCTCGACGAGCCGACGGACAACCTCGACCTGGCCTCGGCCGAGGCGCTGGAAGCCGGGCTGGCCGCCTTCGCCGGCACGGTGGTCGCGGTGACCCACGATCGCTGGTTCACCCGGACCTTCGACCGCTTCCTGCTGTTCCGTGGCGACGGCGAGGTGGTGGAGACCGACGAGCCGGTGTGGGACGTGGCCTGACCAGCGGTGGCCTTGGGTCACTGACCGCCCCGCCGTCCCCGGTGCGGCATATGGTTGATCTCGTGACTGAGATGACCTATCGCCGGCTGGGCGACTCCGGGCTCGTGGTGTCCGTTGTGGGCATCGGCTGCAACAACTTCGGCCGCAAACTCGACCTCGACGACACCCACGCGGTGGTCGAGGCGGCCCTCGACGTCGGGATCAACTTCTTCGACACCGCCGACATCTACGGTGAGCCGCACGGCGCGTCGGAGGCACAACTCGGTGCGGCCCTCAAGGGACGCCGGGACGACGTGGTGCTGGCGACCAAGTTCGGCATGTCGATGAGCGGCGCCAACGGGCGGGACTTCGGCGTACGCGGCTCGCGGCGGTACGTGATCCGGGCGGTGGAGGCATCGCTGCGCCGACTGGACACCGACTACATCGACCTGTACCAGTTCCACGAGCCCGATCCGGGCACCCCGATCGACGAGACGCTGGCCGCCCTGGACGACCTGGTCCGCGCCGGCAAGGTGCGCTACCTGGGCAACTCCAACTTCGCTGGCTGGCAGATCGCCGACGCCGACTGGACGGCCAAGACCCGCGGGTTCAGCCGGTTCGTCAGCGCACAGAACCATTACAGCCTGCTCAACCGGGACGTGGAGATCGAGGTGCTGCCCGCCTGCGAACGCTTCGGGCTCGGCATGCTGCCGTTCTTCCCGCTGGCGAACGGGCTGCTCACCGGCAAGTACAAGCGTGGCGAGGCGCCGCCGGCCGGTAGCCGGCTGGCAGGTGGCGGCCGGTACGCCCAACGGCTCGCCGCCGCCGACTGGGACACCATCGAGGCCATTGAGGCGTACGCCGCCGAGCGTGGCGTACCCATGTTGCACGTGGCCATCGGCGGGCTGGCCGCCCAACCGTCGGTGACCTCGGTCATTGCCGGGGCGACCACGCCCGAGCAGGTACGCGCCAATGCGGCGGCCGGATCGTGGCAGCCCACCGATGCCGATCTCAAGGCGCTGCGCGAGGTACTCGACCGCCGGTAGTCGGACTCGGTCCGGGTCGTCCGGCGTCGACGGCCCGGTAGCCGGAGCGACCCGGCACGCGCGCTGCGTGCCGGGCCGCTTCGGGCTGATGTTGCCTACGGTCGGCCGTGACGCCGAGAGCGGGGCCCCGCCCGGTCGATGCCGGACGGGACCCCTGGATCACAGGCGACGGCCGGGTGCGAGCCGGGTGGGGTCACCACCGAGGCGTCCAGCGCCCTTGACGGACTTGCCGTCGTTGGCCTTGACGCCTGCCGTGCTGGCCGTGCCGCCGAGCCGGACGATCATCGCGTCGGCGTCCCGGATCAGCACCTCCCGGATCTCGGCCTCGGCGATGAGCTTGGCGTCACGGGCCAGGTCACGGAACTTGACCAGCTCCTTGATCGCCTTCTCGTCGTTGCCCTTCGCCTCCTCCTTGCGGACCTTCTCGAGCTGCTTGGACAACTGATCGTGCGCCTTGTTCGACAGGCGTCCCGTCGCCTTGAACCGGTCCAGCAGGAATTGCATGTCCCGGAACGAGGTGGTGACGAAGAACCGGACCGATGCGGTGGTGGCGTTGCCCGCCTTGTCGGTCGCGGTCACGGTCAGCTCGTGCAGGCCCAACGGCAGCTCGTACATCGCCTGCAACGTGCCGCTGGCGTACGGCCGGCCGTTGAGCGTGCCGACCACGGTGGCGATGCCGGAGGTCGGGTCGACCGCCTGCCAGGACACACGTACGTCCTGGCTGTCACCGTAGAGCTGGCCGTCGGCGATGCCGGAGACCAGCAGGGTCGGCTTGGTGCCGTCGATGCGTACCACCGCGGACTTCAACGTCTCGGCGTTGCCGACCTTGTCGGTGGCCCGGTACAGCAGCTCGTGGGTGCCGTCACCGCTGATCTCCACCGGCTCGGTGTACGGCGTCCAGGCACCGCCGTCGAGCGACCACTCCAGCAGCTGCACCCCGGAACCTGCGTCGGTCGAGGTGAGCACCACCGGGATGGTGCCGTTGTGCCAGCCCTCGTCGTTCGCCGGGGCGAACGACGCGGTGCTGACCGGCGCGGTGGTGTCGATCCGGACGGTGACCGTCTTCGTCTCCTCCACGTTGCCGGCCTCGTCGACGGAGCGGAACCGCAGCTCGTGCTCGCCGTCCCCGGTCACCTGCACCGGGTCGGTGTAGATGGTCCAGGTGCTGCCGTCGCCGAGCTGG
The DNA here is from genome assembly GCF_040682415.1 of Micromonospora sp. NPDC051196. Classification (NCBI taxonomy): domain Bacteria; kingdom Bacillati; phylum Actinomycetota; class Actinomycetes; order Micromonosporales; family Micromonosporaceae; genus Micromonospora; species Micromonospora sp. NPDC051196. The sequence goes on along the minus strand of NZ_JBFBAY010000003.1, from coordinate 226,771 downwards.
TACTCGGTGCGGGCCACCCCGCTGCCGCCGTCGGAATCGGTGGCGGACAGCGTGACGGTCACCGGACCGGTGTGCCAGCCCTCGACCGGCGTACCGGACACCTCGGCGGTGGTCACCGGAGCCACGGTGTCGCTCGGCACCTCCTCCGCGGAGAACCGGAAGTAGTCGAACGACGCCACCTTCGAGGCGGTCTGGTTGCCGCTGAGGGTGAACACGCCCACCTTCGGGGTCGCCCCCACGGCCGCGTTGACCAGTTCGGTCAACGCCGTCCAGGTGGTGCCGTCCGCCGAGTACGACGCGGTGAAGGTGTCACCGGCGCGGGACACCCGCAGGTACCACTCGGACGAGGTCAGGTTCTCCGCACCCGGCTGCGGGTTCTGGATCACCCCGTCGATCTCGCTGCGGAACTCGATCCGCCGCGTCACCGGCTGACCGGCCTGGTTGTCCACCACGAAGTCGAACTTGAGGTAGTTGTCGTCGTCGCCGTACACGATCAGACCCGCCTGCTGGTACTGCTCGTCCAGCAGACTGCCGTCGATCTTGGTCTCCATCGTCCAGTCGCCGGTCGGGGCGTTCTGCAGGATGAAGTTCGTCGGATCGGTGTTGTTGGTGCCGTAGATGTCACCGTTGGGCACGTCGACGTACAGCTTCCCGCCGCTGACCCGGTAGGCGCTCGGGTCCTCCCGCAGGATCGCGTTCCACCGGCACTTGTCCAGCGAGATGCCGTCGAACTCGTCGGACGGGTCGACCGGCCCGGCCGGGGAGTCCGGCGTCACCTGGAACCAGTCGAACAGGGCATCCACCACGGGAGCGTCCGTGCCGCCGTTGAGGGCGAACAGGCCGATCCGCGGGTTCTCGATGCCGGCCAGCGCGGCGGACCGCCCGACCGGGCTGAAGGTCTGCCCATCGGCCGACATCTCCGCGGTCAGGTTGGTGCCGTCGCTGCTGATCCGCAGGTAGACGGTGTCACCCTCCGGTGCGGCGACGTTGTCGGCACTGTCGTTGCGCGGCGTGCCGGCAGTCTCCCGGAGGAACTCCACCCGCCGGCTGCCGTTGTAGAGCAGGTCGACCTTGGCGTAGTTGTCGTCGTCGCCGTAGACGATCAGACCGGCCTGCTGGTAGGTGGCCGTCACCGGGACAGTGACCTTCGTGGTCGCCTGCCAGGCACCCGACGGTGCCGGCTGGAGCACCAGGTTGGTGGCGTCGTTGCGGTCGCCGTAGAGGTCACCGACCCCGGTGGGCAGGCGCAGCGCGCCGTCGGAGACGGACAGGAGTTGGTTTTCCCGGACCACGCTGGTCCACCGGTCACGGTTGAGCGTGTCGCCGGTGAAGTCGTCCGAACGCGCCCCGAGGCAGGAGGTGTTCGGCGACTCGATCCGGACCGGCACGGTGGCGTACGACCGGGCACCCCGGCTGTCGGTCACCGTCAGGGTGGCGGTGAAGTTGCCGGGCGCGGCGTAGGTGTGCTCGGCGTTGAGCGTGTCGGCCGTACCACCGTCACCGAAGTCCCACTCGTACGTCAGCGGGGTGTCGCCCTCGGGGTCGGTGGCCGTACCGCTGAACGCGACGGTGAGCGGCGCGGTGCCGGTGGTCGGCGTGGCGGTGGCGGTGACGACCGGCGGCGCGTTGTCGGTGACGCCCTTGCCGAGGAAGTCGATCCAGTTGACGTTGAACAGGCTCGCCGTGCCGCCGGCCGGGTCGCGGGCGACGAAGAACAGCGTGCCGTTCGAGTCGGCGTCGGCGGGAACCTCAGCCGTGACGTCGGTGTACGCCTGCCAGTCCCCGGTGCCCGGTACGACGACCGAGGTGACCAGCGGACCGTCGGCGGCGCCGGCACGGACCTCAAGCCGACCGCCCGAGTTGGCCGAGGCCACCCGGAACCGGATCGACTCGATGCCGGTCAGGCTCGCCGGCTCGACCGACCACCAGTCGCCGTCCTCGATCCAACCGATGTTGTCACCACCGCCCGCGGTGTCCCCGGTGGCCTCCTGGCCCACTCCCGGGTCGCCGCCGCCGGTGCTGTCGGCCAGCCGGCCGGTGTTGGCGTAGTACTCGGCCTGCTTGCGCTTGGGCTGGAGGATCTGCAGGGCCCGGCCGGTGAGCGGGCTGGCGCCACCGGAGCCGCCCTTGTCGGTGTAGGTCGCCTCCAGCACGGTGAACACGTTCGCCTCGGCGCCGTGCCCGGCGGCGAGCTGGGTCTGCACCACACCCTCGCAGCCGGTGTGCTGCTCCAGCGGGTGGGCGTGCTCGTCGTGACCGAGCAGCACCTGGAGTTCCACGTCGGCGCAGTCGATCTCGCCGTCCTCCGGGTCGGTCACCTTGATGGTGTACTTGACCTGGTCACCCCAGTCGAAGAAGCCGCCGTCCGGCGGGAACTCGATGGTGACCGTCGGTACGGTGTTGCCGACCGTGACCGGCACGTTCGCCACCGCCGTACGCCCCTTGGGGTTCGTCACGGTGAGCTGGGCGTTGTAGTTGCCCGCCGAGGCGTACGTGTGGGTGGGGTTGGCCTCGTCGGAGCTGTTGCCGTCACCGAACGTCCAGGCGTAGGTCAGCGCGCCACCGTCCGGGTCACGCGATCCGGCGCTGGAGAAGCTGACGGTCAGCGGTGCCGGCCCGGAGGTCGGGTCGGCGCTGGCCATGGCGATCGGGGCCCGGTCACCGGCGATGTAGTCGATCCGGTAGACCCCGGAGTTGTCGTTGTTGCCGCCGAAGCCGCTGCCCCACTCGATCATGTACAGCGCGCCGTCGGGGCCGAACTCGAAGTCCATCGGCCGGATGAAGCTCATCCCGTCCAGCAGGCGGTTGATGTCCACCAGGGACTTGCCGTCCGAGGTGACCTGCATGGTGTACATCCGCGACTGGTTCCACTCACCGAGCAGCGCCTTGCCGTCGAAGTACGCCGGCCACTTGCGGTCGGAGTTGAGGTCGGCGTCGTACCGGTAGACCGGACCGCCCATCGGCGCGCCGCCGCCACCGATCTCCGGGAACAGCGGGTTGGCGGCGTAGCCGTAGTCGACGGTGGCCGAGATGGCCGGCGGCAGGTTGGTCAGGCCGGTGTTGTTGGGCGAGTCGTTGACCAGGTTCGCGCAGTCGAACTTGGCACCGCTCGGCCCGGACGGGAACTGGTAGTCGTTGTACGCCTTGTTCGCGCCGTGGCAGTACGGCCAGCCGAAGTTGCCGGGCCGGTCGACGATGTTCCACTCGACCAGGCCCTCCGGGCCCCGGTTCGGGTTGGCGGAGTTCGCGTCCGGTCCGTAGTCGGCCACGTAGAGCACGTTCGTGGCGAGGTCGATACCGATCCGGAACGGGTTACGGAAGCCCATCGCGTAGATCTCGGGACGGGTCTTCTCGGTGCCCGGCGGGAAGAGGTTGCCCTCCGGGACGGTGTACGTCCCGTCGTCCTCCGGGTGGATCCGGATCACCTTGCCGCGCAGGTCGTTGGTGTTGCCGGAGGTACGCTGCGCGTCGTAGTCGGCGCGGCCGGGCCGCTCGTCGATCGGGGTGTACGCGTCGGAGGAGAACGGGTTGGTGTTGTCGCCGGTGGCCAGGTACAGGTTGCCGTCCGAGTCGAAGACCATCGTCCCGCCCGCGTGGCAGCAGGTGTTGCGCTGCGTGTCGACCCGCAGCACCTGCTTCTCGCTGGCTGGGTCGATCGAGTCGCCGGTGACCGTGAACCGGGACAGCAGGTTACGCGCGACACCGTCGTTCGGGGCGTAGTAGAGATACACCCAGTTGTTGGTGGCGAAGTTCGGGTCGAGCCGGATGCCGATCAGGCCGTCCTCGTTGCCGGTGAAGACGTCGAGGTCGATGGCGGTCACGGTGTTACCGGTGTCCGGCTTGATGATCTGGACCCGGCCGTCGCGCTCGATGTAGAAGACCCGTCCGTCTCCGGCGATGTCCAGCTCCATCGGGTTGCTGGTGTTGCTGTCCAGCGTCACCTTCTCGAAGCTCGACGTCAGCGAGGCGCGGCAGTCGGCGCCGCTGACCCCAGCCGCGGTCCGGATGCCACCCAGCAGATGCTGGAGGAACTCCGGCTCGGCGAACGACTCGCGGGTGTGTCCGCCGCCGGTGTACCAGGTCCGACCGCCGTCGTAGTCCCGGCACCAGGCGATCGGGTGATCGTGACCCATTGCGCCCGTGCCGGGGGAGTAGCTGCGCTCGTCGAGGGTGGCCAGCACGTGCACCTTGCCGCGCGGGTTGGTGCGGTAGTTGTACCACTCGTCGTACCGGGACCAGCGCTCCGGCAGATGGGCGGTGGACTCGTGAGCCGGGTCCTCCACCTTGACGGTGGCCGTCTGGTTGGCCGGGTGGTTGGCGAAGTACGCCCCCACCAACTCGCCGTACCAGGGCCAGCTGTACTCGGTGTCGGAGGCGGCGTGGATGCCGGCGTAGCCACCGCCGGCCTGGATGTAGCGCTCGAAGGCCTCCTGCTGCTCGGCGTTGAGCACGTCACCGGTGGTGGAGAGCCAGATCACCGCCCGGTAGCGGGCCAGGTTCGCATCGGTGAAGGCGGCGCCGTCCTCGGTGGTGTCGACGGTGAAACCGTTGGTGGCACCGAGCTGCTGGATCGCGGTGATGCCGGTCGGGATCGAGTCGTGCCGGAAGCCGGCCGTCTTGGAGAAGACCAGGACCGAGAAGTCGTCGGCTGCGGCCTGCGGTGCTGCGGCCGGCGCGGTCTGCTTGACGGGTGAGCTCTGCGCGACGGCCTTGGTGCTCGGTGCGGCCTGTGCGGCAGGAACGCCGACGAGGCCGGTCGCGGCGAGGCCGAGGGTGAGAAGTGTGGCGGTGATGGGTACGCGGGCACGGGGTGGTCGGGACACTCCGGTCTCCTCTGTCCTTACTGGACGGGGTCGCGGGGGCCGGTTCGCCGAAGACCGTCCCAGGTGGAGCCGGACCGGACACCTCGCCGTGGTGCCCGTTCCAGCATTATGTCGATTCGCTGAACAAATTAGCCCCACTGAAACGGTTTATGGCAACACTTCGATGGATAACGTTTCGGTAACTGCGCGTGACATTCCTACCCAGCTCGTCCTAAACGCTGCATCTCCAACACGGGTGCCGGCCCGCACCTCCGCATGGAGGTACGGGCCGGCTGTAGCTGTCGGCTACCCGGGCGTGAGCCGGAAGTAGTCGAACGCCGCCGTCTTCGAGGCGGTCTGGTTGGCGCCGAGGGTGAACAGGCCCACCTTCGGAGTCGTACCGACCGCGGTGCTCGTCAACGAGCCCAGGCTCGTCCAACTCGTGCCGTCGGCCGAGTACGCGGCGGTGAAGGTGCTACCGCTGCGCGCCAGCCGCAGGTGCCAGATCCCCTGCGTCAGGCCGGTCGCCTGCGGTTGGGTGCTCTGCACCACCCCGCCGACCTCGCTGCGGAACTCGATCCGCCGCGAAACCGCCTGACCTGCCGTGTTGTCCGTGACGTAGTCGAACTTCAGGTAGTTGTCGTCGTCGGCGTACACCAGCAGACCGGCCTGCTGGTACTGCTCGTTGAACAGGCTGCCGTCGACCCGGGTCTGGATCGTCCAGTTCCCGGCCGGGCTGTTCTGCAGGATGAAGTTGGTCGGCCCGGTGTTGCCGGTGCCGTAGATGTCACCGTTCGGCACGTCGATGCGCAGCGCGCCGTCGGTGACCCGGTACCGGGTCGCGTCCTCCCGCACGATGGCGTTCCACCGGCACTTCTCCAGGCTGCTGCCGGTGAACTCGTCCGAGGGTGCGGTGCTCGTGCCGGTGGTGGCCTCCGGGGTGATCCGGAACCAGTCGAACTCGGCGTTCACCACCGGCGCGGTGGTGCCGCCGTTGAGGGCGAACAGCCCGATCCGCGGGTTGGTGATCCCGGCCAGGGCGGCGGACCGGCCGACCGGGGTGAAGGTCTGCCCGTCGGTCGAGTAGGCCGCGGTCAGGTTCGTCCCGTCGCTGGTCAGTCGCAGATGGATGGTGTCACCGGTGGGAGCGGCCGTGGAGTCCGCGCTTTCGTTGCGCGGCGTCCCGGAGGTTTCCCGGATGAACTCCACCTTGCGGTTGCCGCCGTAGACCAGGTCCAGCTTGGCGTAGTTGTCGTCGTTGCCGTAGAGGAGCAGGCCGGCCTGCTGGTAGTCGGCCCGGGCCGCGACGGTGACCCGGGTGGTCGCCTGCCAGGCCCCGCTGGGCGCGGGCTGGAGCACCAGGTTGGTCGCGTCGTTGCGGGTGCCGTACAGGTCACCCGCCGCGGTGGGCAGGCGTAGCGCACCCCCGGAGACCGAGAGCGACTGGTTGTCCCGCACCACGCCGCTCCACCGCTGACGATCCAGCGAGGTGCCGGTGAACTCGTCGGACCGTTGTGGCCCCTGCTCCACCTGGCAGGGATCGTTGCCCCCGGTCCCGTCGACCCGGATCGGCACCGTGGCCTGCGCCCGTGCGCCCCGGCTGTCGGTGACCGTCAGGGTGGCGGTGTAGTTGCCCGGCGTGGTGTACGTGTGGGTGGCGTTGAGCGCGGTCGCCGTCCCACCGTCGCCGAAGTCCCAGGCGTACGTCAGCGGGGTGTCCCCGTCCGGGTCGGTCGCCGTACCGGTGAAGGTCACGGCCAGTGGTGCGGTCCCGCTGGTCGGGGTGCCCGTGGCGGTGACCGTCGGTGGGGCGTTGCCGCTCACCCCGGGGCCGACGAAGTTCATCCAGTTGACGTTGAACAGGGTTCCGGTGCCGCGGTTGGGGTCCCGGGCGACGAAGTGCAGCCCGCCCTCCGAGGAGGCGCCGTTGGGAATCTGCGCGGTGACGTCGGCGTACGTCTGCCACCCCCCGGTGCCGGCCACGGTGGCGGTGGTGATCAGTGGCCCGTCCGCGGCGCCGGCGCGTACCTCGATCCGGCCGCCGGAGGTGGCCGAGGCGACCCGGAACTGGATCGACGTGACGCCGGTCAGGCTGGCCGGGCTGACCGACCACCAGTCGCCGTCCTCGATCCAGCCGATGTTCTGCCCGCCGCCGGCGGTGTCACCGGTGGTCTCCTTCTCGACCCCGGCGGTGCCGCCGCCGGTGGCACCCGCCACCCGGCCGGTGGCCGAGAAGTACTCGGCCTCCTTGCGCTTGGGCTGGAGGATCTTCAGTGCCCGGCCGGTCTGCGGCTCGGCCCCGTCGGATCCGCCCTTGTCGGTGTAGGTCGCCTCCAGCACGGTGAAGACGTTGGCGTCCGCTCCGTGGCCGTCGGCGAGTTGGGTCTGCACCGTGCCGGTGCAGCCGGTGTGCCGCTCCAGCGGGTGGGCGTGCTCGTCGTGACCGAGCAGAACCTGGAGTTCGACGTCGTCGCAGTCGATCGTGCCGTCCTCCGGGTCGGTGACGCTGATGGTGTAGGCGACCTGGTCACCCCAGGCGAAGAAACCGCCGTCCGGCGGGAACTCGATGGTGACGGTCGGTGCCGTGTTGCCGACGGTGATCGGCACGTTCGCCACCGCGGTCCGCCCCGCCTGGTTGGTGACCCGAAGCTGCGCGGTGTAGCTGCCGGACCGGGTGTACGTGTGGGTCGGGTTGGCCTGGGTGGAGGTGCCACCGTCACCGAACGTCCAGGCGTAGGTCAGCGTCCCGCCGTCCGGGTCACGGGAACCGGCGCTGGAGAAGCTCACCGCCAGCGGTGGCGCTCCCGAGGTCGGGTTCGCCGAGGCGACCGCGATCGGGGCGCGGGCACCGGCGGTGTAGTCGATCCGGTAGACCCCGGAGTTGTCGTTGTTGCCGCCGAAGCCGCTGCCCCACTCGATCAGGTACAACGCGCCGTCGGGGCCGAACTCCATGTCCATCGGCCGGACGAAGGTCATCTGGTCGAGGATCCGGTTGATGTCGACGAGCGTCTTGCCGTCCTTGCTGACCTGCATGGTGTACATCCGCGACTGGTTCCACTCGCCGAAGATCGACTTGCCGTCGAAGTACGCCGGCCACTGGCGGCGGGACGAGATGGTCGGGTCGAACCGGTAGACGGGGCCGGCCATGGGCGCTCCGCCGCCGCCGATCTCCGGGAAGCGGCTGTTGCCGCCGTAGCCGTAGTCGACCGTGGCCGGGATGGCCGCCGGCAGGTTGGTCAGGCCGGTGTTGTTGGGGGAGTTGTTCACCAGCGCGGAGCAGTTGAACTTCGCCCCGCTCGGGCCGGACGGGAACTGGTAGTCGTTGTAGGCCTGGTTGTTGCCGTGGCAGTACGGCCAGCCGAAGTTGCCGGGCCGGTCGACGATGTTCCACTCCACCAGGCCCTCCGGGCCCCGGTTCGCGTTGGTGGTGGTGGCGTCCGGGCCGTAGTCGGCGACGTAGAGCACGTTGGTCACCGGGTCGATGCCGATCCGGAACGGGTTGCGCAGACCCATCGCGTAGATCTCCGGCCTGGTCCGCGCGGTGCCCGGGGCGAAGAGGTTCCCGCTCGGGATGGTGTACGTCCCGTCGGCCTGCGGCCGGATCCGGAGCACCTTGCCACGCAGGTCGTTGGTGTTGCCGGCGGTGCGCTGCGCGTCGTAGTCCGCCCGCCCGGAACGCTCGTCCAGCGGGCTGTAGCCACTGGATTCGAAGGGGTTGGTGTTGTCCCCGGTGGCCAGGTAGAGGTTGCCGGCCGAGTCGAAGGTCATCGTCCCGCCCATGTGGCAGCAGGTGTTGCGCTGCGTGGGCACCTCCAGGACGACCCGTTCGCTCGACGGGCTGATCGTGTCACCGGTGACGGTGAACCGGGACAGGTAGTTGCGGGAGCCGCCCGCGCTCGGGGCGTAGTAGAGCCAGACCCATCCGTTGCTGGCGAAGTTGGGGTCGAGTCGAATGCCGAGCAGGCCGTCCTCGTTGCCGGCGAAGACGCTCAGCCGCAGTGCGGTGACGGTCTGGCCGGTGTCCGGCTTGATGATCTGGACGCGGCCGTCGCGCTCGATGTAGAAGACCCGCCCGTCTTCGGCGATGTCCAACTCCATCGGGTTGCTGGTGTTGCTGTCCAGCGTCACCTTTTCGAAGCTGGCGGCCCGGCCCGCACCGCAGTCGGAGTGCACCACCCCGGCCGCGGTCTGGATGCCACCGAGCAGGTGTTGCAGGAAGGCCGCGTCGGAGAAGGACTCCTGGGTGTGCCCACCGCCGGTGTACCAGGACCGGCCACCGTCGTAGCTCTGGCACCAGGCGATCGGGTGGTCCTGCCCCATCGCCCCGCTACCGGGGCTGTAGCTGCGCTCGTCGAGCGACGCCAGCACCTGTACCTGGCGGGAGCGGGGGTTGGTGCGGAAGTTGTACCACTCGTCGTAACGGGACCACCGTTCCGGCAGGTGCCGGGTCGACTCGTGCGAGTAGTCCTCGACCTTCACGGTCGCCGTCTGGTTCGCCGGGTGGCTGTTGAAGTAGGCGCCGACCAGTTGGCCGTACCAGGCCCAGTCGTACTCGGTGTCGGAGGCGGCGTGCACCCCGACGTATCCGCCACCGGCGCGGATGTAGCGCTCGAAGGCCGACTGCTGAGTGGCGTTGAGCACGTCACCGGTGGTCGACAACCAGATGACCGCCTTGAACCGGGCCAGGTTGGCGTCGGTGAAGGCACCGCCGTCCTCTGTGGTGACGACGGTGAAGTTGTTCGCGGTGCCGAGTTGTTGGATCGCCCGGATGCCGGCCGGGATCGAGTCGTGGCGGAACCCGGCGGTCTTGGAGAACACCAGGACGGAGTACGGGTCGGCGGCGGCAGCAGCGGTACGGCCCGCGGCCTGGGCGGCTGCGGGGCCGGTGATCGGAGCCGGCGCACCGGCCAGCACGAGTACGAGGGCGAGTAGCGCCACGGTCAGTGGGCCGAGCGTTGCTCGTCGACGGCGGGTTCGGGGCACGAAAGTCTCCTCTTTCCGTGTGGGACGGGTCGGAGCGGGCGGCGGTGGCTACTCCGGTTCGGTCCGAGCGCTCGTACCTGACGGTGAGGGTCTGGCTGCCGAGGAACTGAGCCGATCACTCAATTTGTGTTCGTCGATCGGTGTCGGGCAAGACTCATTGAAGTAACGGATTGGTAACGAGGGCTTATGGAATTGGCATGAGTCGCTGCATATCGGGCTGTTTTTCGGTCGCAGAATCTCAGCGAGTCGGATTGACGCGGCTGCCGCCGGCCCGGCTCGTGGGGCAGGACGGGGGTTGGCGGAGCAGACGAAACCACGTACGGTGACACCCAACGAACCCACGGGAGCCCGGTGTACCGGGCTGAGAGGGGGGCTGCGAGCCCCCGACCGTCGAACCTGATCCGGGTAATGCCGGCGCAGGGAGGAGTGTTGCCGTGCCGTCCCTGGGACGACTGCATCTGGTCACCGACACCCGACCCGGACGGGATCCGCTCGCCGTGCTCGCGGCCGTCCTGCCGGTGGCGTACCCCGAGCTGGTCGTCCAGGTCCGGGTCGAGGACGACGCGACCGACCGCGAGGCGTACGAGCTGACCCGGCGGGTGATGGCTCTCTGCCGGCCGTACGGCGTCACCTGCCTGGTCAACGACCGGTTGCATGTGGCGCTGGCGACGGGTGCGGCCGGCGGGCACGTCGGCGCCGACGACCTGCCGGTGGCGGCGGCGCGGCAGGTGCTCGGCCGGACGGCGGTACTGGGCGCCACCGCGCGCGAACCGGTGTCGGCCGCCGAAGCTGTCGCTGCCGGAGCGAGCTATCTGGGCGTGGGCCCCTGCCACGCCACCACCACGAAGGACGGGCTGCCGCCGGCGATCGGCGTGGCGGGCGTCCAGGCGGTGGTCGAAGCGGTCACCGTGCCGGTGATCGCCATCGGGGGAGTGACGGCGGAGGACGTGCCTGGGTTGCGGTCCGCCGGCGTGTACGGGGTGGCGGTGGTCGGCGCGCTCTCCGGAGCCGCCGACCCCGCCCACGCCGCAGCCGAGCTGATCGGGGCGCTGACGTGTTAAGGGGGGGCCCTTCCTATACCGGAGGCGTTAACAAGGGGCCCTTCCTTGCACCGCAGGTGACGGTGGTGGGGGCGGGACCGATCGGGTTGGCGATCGCTTGGCGGTGCGCGGCTCGCGGGCTGCCCGTCGTGGTGCACGACCCGGCCCCGGGTTCGGGTGCCTCGCACGTCGCCGCCGGGATGCTGGCGCCGGTGGCCGAGGCGTACTTCGGCGAACACGAGCTGACCGGGCTGCTCACCGAGTCCGCTCGGCGCTGGCCGACCTTCGCCGCCGAGCTGACCGAGGCCAGCGGCCTCGACATCGGGTACCGGACCGAGGGCACGCTCATGGTCGGGCTCACCGCCGACGATCTGGCCGAGGCGCGGCGGCTGTGGGCGTACCAGCAGGGGTTGGGGCTGCCGGTCACGCCGCTGCGCCCCTCCCAGCTGCGCGAGTGTGAACCGGCGCTGGCCCCGCGGGTCCGCGGCGGCGCGCTCGCCGCCACCGACCACCAGGTAGACCCGCGTCGGCTGGTGCCGGCCCTTCGGCTCGCCGCCGAGCGGGCCGGCGCGGTGCTGGTCGCCGAACCGGTCGGGCAGGTGTCCGAGCTGACCGGCGGGGTGACCGTGGTCGCCGCCGGTTGCGGTGCCGCCGCCCTGACCGGGCTGCCGGTCCGCCCGGTGAAGGGCCAGGTGCTGCGGCTGCGCACCCCCGATGGCGGTCCGCCGGGCTTCCGGCACGTCATCCGGGGGTACGCCGACGGCGAGCACGTCTACCTGGTGCCGCGCGAGTGCGGTGAGGTGGTGGTCGGTGCCACCGTCGAGGAACGCTCCGATGTGGCGGTATCCGCCGGTGCGGTGCTGCGGCTGCTGCGTGCCGCCGTCGACCTGATGCCCGAGCTGGCCGAGTACGACCTGGTGGAGACGGTCGCCGGACTGCGCCCGGGTACGCCGGACAACGCGCCGATCCTCGGGCCGCTGCCCGGCCGACCGGACGTGCTGGCGGCCACCGGTCACCACCGGCACGGGATCGTACTCACCCCGGTCACCGCGGATCTGATCACCGGCCTGATCACCGGGGAGGGGGCGGACGACCCGCTGCTCACCCCGTTCCGGGCCGACCGGTTCGCTCCGGACATCGAGGAGGACGACAGGTGGAGTTGACGGTGAACGGTGTCGGGCGGGACGTGCCGGACGGTGCCACGGTCGCCGAACTGGTCCGGCAGGTCACGCCGCAGCAGCGTGGTGTGGCGGTGGCGGTGAACGGCGAGGTGGTGCCGCGTACCGGCTGGCCGGCGACGGTGCTGCGCGGTGGCGACCGGGTCGAGGTGCTCAGCGCCGCGCAGGGCGGGTGAACATGATGGACTCCGACGGCTTCGAGATCGGCGGTACCCGGTTCGGGTCGCGGCTGATCCTCGGTACCGGTGGCGCGGCGAACCTGCACGTGCTCGAACAGGCGATCCGGGCGTCCGGCACCGAGATGGTCACCCTGGCCCTGCGTCGGGTGGACACCGTGCCCGGCGGCTCGGGCGGCCTGCTGGACCTGCTCGATCGGTGCGGGGTCCGGCTGCTGCCGAACACGGCCGGCTGCTACACGGCCGGGGAGGCGGTCAAGGTGGCGCACCTGGCCCGCGACGCGTTCGACACCGACTGGGTCAAGTTGGAGGTGATCGGCGACGAGCGGACGCTGCTGCCCGACGGGGTGGAACTGCTGCGTGCCGCCGAGGAACTCGTCGCCGACGGCTTCACCGTGCTGCCGTACACCTCGGATGATCCGATCCTGGCCCGCCGGCTCGCGGATGTTGGCTGCGCGGCGGTGATGCCGGCGGGATCACCGATCGGGTCGGGGCTCGGGGTGTCCAACCCGCACCACATCCGGCTGATCCGGCAGAGCGTCGAGGTGCCGGTCATCCTGGACGCCGGGATCGGTACCGCTTCCGACGCGGCACTGGCCATGGAGTTGGGCTGCGACGCGGTGTTGCTGGCCAGCGCGGTGACCCGGGCTGCGGACCCGGTGGCGATGGCCGCCGCCATGCGCCACGCGGTGACCGCCGGCCGCCTCGCGGCCTCCGCCGGTCGCATCGCCCGCCGTTTCCACGCCCTGGCCTCCACCCCCGACGAAGGCCGCCCGGAGCTATGACCCGCCAAACAGTCGATCTTGGGACGGAAGTGCCCCTCCAGGGGCCGTCACGCACCAAGATTCCCGGCGGGGTCGTGCTGTTGACCGATCGGCGGGCGGCGCGGGGCGATCTGGCCGGCGTGGTGGCGGGGGCGGTGGCCGGGGGAGTGCGGTGGGTGGTGCTGCGCGAGAAGGACCTGCTGCGCGAGGAACGTCGGGCGCTCGCCGACGAGTTGCGGCCGATCCTGGCCGAAGCCGGCGGCAACCTGATCGTCGCTGGTCCCGACCCGCTGCTCGCCGTACCGGCTGCGGGCCGACCGCTGCTGGCCCTCCACCTGTCGGCCGCCGACCCGTACCCGCCGCCGGAGGTCGACCTGGTCGGCCGATCGTGCCACGACGAGGGGGAACTGAGCCGACTGACCACAGAGGACTACGTCACGCTCTCCCCGGTCTTTCCCACCAGATCCAAGCCCGGCTACGGCCCACCCCTGCGACCCGTGGGACTGGCCAGGCTGATCCGGCTGAGCCCGCTACCGGCACTGGCACTCGGCGGCATCGAAACCCCGGCCCAGGTCCGTGCCTGCGTGCAGGCAGGCGCTGTCGGTGTCGCCGTCCTCGGCGCCGTCATGCGTTCCCCCGACCCGGAACAGATCGCCACCACCCTGACCACCGCCTTCCACGAGGCGGTCAGCCAGAAGCCGCGAAGCCGGCATCTCCCGGCCGGGATGACGCCGCCCTCAACCGCAACGACCGAGGAAGACACATGACCCCCACGACCGTGCTCACCGTGGCCGGTTCGGACTCCGGCGGCGGCGCCGGCATCCAGGCCGACCTGAAGGTCTTCGCCGCGCTCGGTGCCTACGGCACGAGCGTGCTCACCGCGGTGACCGCGCAGAACACCCGAGGCGTGGACGCCGTCCTGCCGCTGCCCCCGCAGACCGTCACCGAGCAACTCGACAGTGTGCTGTCCGACTTCGCGGTGCGGGCGGTCAAGACCGGGATGCTCGGTACGCCGGCGGTGGCCGCCGCGATCGCCGACGCGGCGGCCGCCGGGCGACTGCCGCAGCTCGTCGTCGATCCGGTGCTGGTCGCCACCAGCGGGCACCGGCTCGGTGTGGTCGCGGCGGTGGAGCGGCTGCTGCCGTACGCCCGGGTGGCGACCCCGAACAGCGCGGAGGCCGCGGCGCTCACCGGCGCTGCGGTGACGGATCTGGCGGAGATGACGACAGCCGCCCGGGCCCTGGTGTCCGGCGGGCCGGAGTGGGTGATCGTGACCGGTGGTGACGTGGACACCGGAGGCGAGGCGGTGGACGTGCTGCACGGCCCGGACGGCACGACGGTGCTGCGTGCTCCCCGGGTGCCGACCCGACACAGCCACGGGACCGGGTGCTCGTTCTCGGCGGCCACCGCGGTGCGGTTGGCGATGGGCGATTCGGTGCCGGTGGCGGTTGCCGTGGCCAAGGAGTACGTGACCCGCGCGCTGACCGGCGCGCGGAACTGGGAGTTGGGCGCGGGACGTGGTCCGTTGGACCACTTCGGCTGGTCCGCCTGAGCTGGGAGGCTGTCATGCAGGTACGACGCAAGGTGTACGTCGAGGGATCGCGGCCGGAGATCCGGGTGCCGTTCGCAGAGGTGGAGCTGACCGGCGACAACGCGCCCGTGCGGCTGTACGACACCTCCGGTCCGGGCTCCGATCCGCAGGTCGGGCTACCCGCGCTGCGCGGGCCGTGGATCGCCGAGCGGGGTGACGTGGCCCCGGTACGCGGACCCGGCACGCCGTTGGCGGGAGCGGACGGAAAGCGGCCGACGCAGCTCGCGTACGCGCGGGCCGGGATCGTCACCCCCGAGATGGAGTTCGTGGCGATCCGGGAGGGCATGTCGCCGGAGTTCGTCCGGGACGAGATCGCGGCCGGGCGGGCGGTATTGCCGCTCAACGTCAATCACCCGGAGTGCGAGCCGGCCATCATCGGCAAGGCGTTCCTGGTCAAGGTCAACGCCAACATCGGCACCTCGGCGGTGAGTTCGTCGGTGGCCGAGGAGGTGGAGAAGCTGACCTGGGCGACCCGATGGGGCGCGGACACGGTGATGGACCTGTCCACCGGCAAACGGATCCACGAGACCCGCGAGGCGATCGTGCGTAACTCGCCGGTGCCGATCGGCACGGTGCCGATCTACCAGGCGTTGGAGAAGGTCGGTGGTGATCCGGTCAAGCTGAGCTGGGAGGTCTTCCGGGAGACCGTGATCGAGCAGGCCGAGCAGGGCGTGGACTACATGACGGTGCATGCCGGGGTGCTGCTGCCGTACGTGCCGCTGGCGGTGGACCGGGTCACCGGCATCGTGTCGCGTGGTGGGTCGATCATGGCGGCCTGGTGTCTGGCGCACCACGAGGAGAACTTCCTCTACACCAACTTCCGGGAACTGTGCGAGATCCTGGCCCGCTACGACGTGACCTTCTCGCTCGGCGACGGGCTGCGGCCGGGGTCGATCGCGGACGCCAACGACGAGGCACAGTTCGCCGAGCTGCGCACGCTGGGCGAGCTGACCAAGGTCGCCTGGGAGTACGACGTGCAGGTCATGATCGAGGGCCCGGGTCACGTGCCGATGCACAAGATCAAGGAGAACGTGGACCTGCAACAGGAGTGGTGCCACGAGGCGCCCTTCTACACGCTCGGCCCGCTGACCACCGACATCGCGCCCGCGTACGACCACATCACCTCGGCCATCGGTGCCGCCATGATCGGTATGTTCGGCACCGCGATGCTCTGCTACGTCACCCCGAAGGAGCACCTGGGGCTGCCGGATCGGGACGACGTGAAGGCGGGCGTGATCGCGTACAAGATCGCGGCGCACGCGGCGGACCTGGCCAAGGGGCATCCCGGCGCGCAGGCCTGGGACGACGCGCTCTCCAAGGCGCGGTTCGAGTTCCGGTGGGAAGACCAGTTCAACCTCTCGCTCGACCCGGAGACCGCGCGGTCGTACCACGACGCCACGCTGCCCGCCGAACCGGCGAAGACAGCGCACTTCTGCTCGATGTGCGGGCCGAAGTTCTGCTCCATGAAGATCACCCAGGACCTCAAGGAGTACGCCGCCCGTGGCATGAAGGACAAGTCCGACGAGTTCGTGGCCGCTGGCGGGCGCGTCTACCTGCCGATGGCCTGACCGGGCGAGGATCGGACGGGCGGGCTCGGGACCGGAACTGCGGGGCCGGTCGGGTGCCCGCCCACCTGGGCGTCAGTCCCGGTGATGCCGGCCGGTCGAGCGCAGCGAACGACGGGCCCCCTTCGGTGCGGGATCGTCGTCGGCCACGGGTCGGCCGAGCCCGGTCACCCAGTCCACGTACTCCTCGTCCTGAGCCGGCAGCGGCTCCTCACCGTCGACGGCGTTGTCCGGGCGTGACTTGCCGCGTCGGAACAGGCCGCGTAGGCCCTTGTCGCGTTCGCCGCCCGGCTGGACGTCCTCGGGGGCGACGGCGGGCGGCTTGGTGAAGGCGGCGGACAGGTCACGGGCGGTGGCCGCCGGGTCGGTGGAGACGGTCGGGGGGGCAGCGAAGGCGGCCGAAACCTCCCGCGCGGTGCTCACCGGATCCCGCTCGGCGGGCGATGCTGGTTCCCGCTCGGCCGACGATGCTGGTTCCCGCACGGCGGGCGACGTCGGGTCCGGTCCGGAGCGCGAGGTCGATTCGGTTCCACCAGGGCTGGTCGGCGTCGTCGGGGTGCCGGTCGGGTCGGCGGCGGCCGGACCCTCACCGGCGCGCGGCGACCCGGCGGTGCCGGAGGTAGCCGTCGTCTTGTCGGCGGCTGGCTGCGCATGGGCCTGGCGGGCGGGCACGAAGGCGTTCCAGGGCGCTGTCGAGTTCAGTTCGGGCAGCGTCAGGCGGTGCCGGGGGCGGGGTGCCGGATCGGGTCGCACGGTGGCGGTACTCCCGCCGGCTCCGTCAACCGGTTGCCAGGCCGAGTCAGCGTCGCCACCGGGGTCGGGCGACTGCGGCGAGCTGACGTTGTCGGCGCCCGAGGCGGAGTGAGCGGTGGCGTCAGCGGGCGCGAGGGCTTCGCCCTGCGTGGTGGTCTCAGCGTGCACGATGATTTCGCCGTGGGCAGGGGCTTCGCCCTGCTCGGTGGTTTCAGCGTGCGAGATGGCTTCGCTGGGCGCGGGGGTTTCGACGTGCCCGGCGGTTTCTACGTGCGGCGTGCTTCCGGTGTGCGGGGTGCTTTGGGTGTGCGGGGTGGTTTCTGCGCGCGGGGCCGGGCTGGCGTCAGGCATGGCGAAGCTGGGGTCATGCGCGGCCGAGCTGGTGTCGTGCGGGGCCAGCGCGGCGGGTTGCTTCTGCTCGGGCTGTTGCTCCGGGCTCGCGGCCGTCGCGCTGGTCCGAGGCTTGCGCGTCCGTCGGGGCGCCGGCGCCTTGCCCCCCGGAGCCGGATCCGGAGCCGGATCCGGAGCTGAGGCCGGGGCCGGGGCCGGAGCTGAGGCCGGGGCTGAGGCTGGAGCCGGAGCTGAGGCTGGAATCAGCGGTGGCCCGGCGGCCCGCCCGGCCGACGGGATGTCGCTGCCATCGCCCACCGGCGCCGGGTCGACCGCCGGCTCGAAGCCGTCTGTCGCCGCAGGGCCGTCCACTGATGCGGGGCCGTCCACCCGCGAAGGTCCGACGGTCGCCGCAGGGCTGTCCGCTGGCGGCGGGCCTTCGGTCAGCGAAGGTCCGACTGTCGGCGCGAGGTCCTGCACCGCAGGGTCGTCCGCCGGTACGGGGCTGTCCACCCCCGTGGGTACAGCCGCTGGTGTGCGACCGGCGGCCGGCGCCGGGGCGGGGTTTCGGTCGTGCGCCGCGGGCGTGGGGAGCAGGCCCGTCTGCTGATCCGGCCATTGCCAGTGCGGTGGCGAGTCGGCCGGCACGGGGTGCTGCCCGGCCGGGCGGCTCGACGAGGTGGGCAGGGCCGGTGTCGCGGGCAGCGGCTGGAGGATCGCGGTCGGTTCGATGGCCTGGGTGTCGGGCTCGGGGCGACCGGTCAGCGGCCAGGGCAGCAGAGCGGCAGCGGCCGAGCCGAGCGCGCCGACGGCGATCGCGATCAGGGCTCCGTAGTACGGGGCGATCTGGTAGCGGTCGGCCGAATCGCCGGGCCCGGCGGCCAGGTAGGCGAAGGCCACCAGCACCGGCCCGGCCACCCCACTTGGCCCGCTGGTCAGCGGTGGGTGACCGCGCCACCGCGCGACGGCTGCGCTGGCCAGGCCGGCCAGCAGGGCAATGATCGGCAGGACCAGCAGGGCCAACTGCTGCGCCGTGCCGGCGGTGAGCCATGCCGGTTCCAGTACGCCGAGGCGGACCGGGGTCAGCGGCCCGCCGGCGCCCAGCGACGGTACGACCGACAGCAGCGCGAGCAGCCACATCGCCCCGGCGACGGCGGCCATGTTCCAGGCGAACGGCGGTCGGACCAGTACGGCCAGCGCGGCACCGGCGCCGACGATCGCACCGAGGACGGCGCAGATGGCCACGGCCCAGACCGGATCGACGGAGATGAGCTCGGCGTTGCGGGCCGGTTGCATGCACAACGGCGCCACGACCGTGGCGCCCAGCGCAGCGCTGCCGGCGACCGCCAGTTGCCGGCCGGTGCCGGTGAGCTGGCGGTCGTGCCGGGCCATCCGCTCGGTGAGCACGGCACCGACCACGGCGGCGTTCGCGGCGAACCAGCCGACCCAGACGAGCTGGGCGGGCCACTGGTTGACGGTGGCGCCGTTGAAGGCGCCGGTGAGCCGGACGATGCCGAAGCCGAAGGCGAGGCCAAGCTGACCGGCCCCGGCCAGCAGGCTGACGCCGAACGCCGTGAGCAGTAGGCGGCTCAAGGTCCGATTGGCCATGTCCGGCACGTTACGGTCCGTTGCCACCGATCGCCACCGGCGCGCCGTGAACGCCGTCCGACCTGCTTGCGGTAGGTCTACTTGAGTTCGACCAGCCGGGCCAGGTATGTCGTGTC
Organism: Micromonospora sp. NPDC051196; assembly: GCF_040682415.1. Taxonomy (NCBI): domain Bacteria; kingdom Bacillati; phylum Actinomycetota; class Actinomycetes; order Micromonosporales; family Micromonosporaceae; genus Micromonospora; species Micromonospora sp. NPDC051196. The sequence continues at coordinate 207,865 of NZ_JBFBAY010000003.1, read as the reverse complement.
GCCGACATTGGTCAGCATGTGCACCGCGCCGGGGTCGCGGTAGACCACCCCGCCGGTCGGCTCGTCCGCGTCGATCCGGACGCCGTCGACGGTCTGGATCACGTTCTTCGCGCCCTGGACGGCCACCACCAGGTAGGGGTGGTCGTGGCGGTGCAGCGGCTGCTGCTCGCCCGGCTCAAGCCGGATGTGCCAGACCCGAACCCGGTCGTTCTCCAGGACGATCTCCTGGCCCACCGGGCCGAGAACGAGATCCTGGTCGGTTGCCGGGGAAACGGGGGAGTTGCCGGTCATCGGGTCGCCTCCAGTCGGGGGAGCACCTCGCTGGCGATGAGCTCCAGGTGGTCGAGATCGGTGAGGTCGATCAGGCGCAGGTGTACCCGCTCGGTGCCGATCGCCGCGAACTCGCCGATCCGGTCGACCAGCTGTTGCGGCGAGCCGACCACCGAATCTTCAGGGGGTAGGGCGCTCTTGACGTACAGGGGTGCGGCCCGTCGCTGGGCCTGCGCGTCGGTACGCCCGACGGCCACCACGATGCCGGCCGAGAACACCAGCGGCCCGCGTCCGCTGTCGGCCCGACCGACCCCGTCACACGCCTGCCGTGCCCGCTCGTACGCCTCGCCGGTCTGCTCAATGTTGGTGAACGGGACGTTGAACTCGTCGGCGTACCGGGCGGCCAGCTCGGGAGTGCGCTTCGGGCCACGCCCGCCGACGATGATCGGTGGCCCGGGCGTCTGCACCGGCTTGGGCAGTGCGGGGGCATCGGTCAGCCGGTAGTGGTCTCCGGTGTAGCTGAAGGTTTCGCCCGACGGGGTGGCCCACAGCCCACTGATCACTTCCAGCTGCTCGGCCAGCCGGTCGAAGCGTTCCCGGGTGTCGGGGAACGGAATGCCGTACGAGATGTGCTCGCGGGCGTACCAGCCGGCGCCGATGCCCAGCTCGATCCGGCCGCCGCTCATCTGGTCCACCTGGGCCACCATCACGGCCAGTGGTCCGGGCAGCCGGAAGGTGGCCGAGGTGACCAGCGTGCCGAGCCGGATCCGGCTGGTCTCCCGGGCGAGTGCGGCCAGCGTCAACCAGGCGTCGGTCGGGCCGGGCAGCGCCGGCTCGTCACCCATCGCCTGGTAGTGGTCGGCGCGGAAGAAGCCCTCGAACCCACCCTCCTCGGCGAGCCGGGCGAAGCGGATCTGGTCGTCGTAGCTGGCGCCCCGGTGCGGCTCGGTGAAGACGGTGACCCGCATCCTCATCGTCCTTCGGGGCCGGCGGCCACCGGCTGGTCGCGTTCCATCAGCAGCTCGTGCAGGTCGGCGCTGACCTGGGCGACCTCCGCCAGGTGGGCGTTGCGGCCGAGCGTGCGCGGGCGGGGGATGGTCACCTCGACGATCTTGCGGACCCGGCCTGGACGTGGGCTGAGCACGACCACCCGGTCGGCGAGCAGGACGGCCTCGTCGATGGAGTGGGTGACGAAGACGATGGTCGCCCGGCTGCTCATGTGCACCCGCTGGAGTTCCCCGGACAGTTCTTCCCGGGTGAGCGCGTCGAGGGCGGAGAAGGGCTCGTCCATCAGCATCACCCGGGGGTTGCCGATCAACGATCGGCACAGCGACACCCGCTGCTGCATGCCACCGGAGAGCTCGTGCGGCAGGCGCTTCTCGAATCCGGCCAGGCCGGCGACGTCGAGCAGTTGGCGGGCCCGGTCCCGGTGGTCGGCACGCTTCCAGCCGAAGATCTCCACCGGCAGCAGGACGTTGTCCAGTACGGTCCGCCACGGCAGCAGGGCCGGGCGCTGGAACAGCATGGCGATGTCCTGGCGCGGCCCGGTGATCGGCGTACCGCCCACAGTGATCTCACCGGAGCTGACCGGGATCAAACCGGCGATCAGTCGCAGCAAAGTGGACTTGCCGCACCCGGAACGGCCGAGGACGGCGACGAACTCGCCCTCGCCCACGTCGAGGTTGATGCCGCGCAGCGCTTCGACCCGGCCGGTGCGGCCGTCGAAGGTGCGGGACACCTCGGACAGACGGATCATCTCCGGGGGCCTCCGCTGAGTTGTTGATCAGGTAATCCGCCAAAGGCTAACCGGCCTCGTCCCGAAAAGCACCGTCCGGGGTGGACATGACTTTGTTTCCGTTCCGCAACCCGATACGCCTGGCGGCACAAAGGTGGACCTCTCGTACGCTGTGCCCGCGCAGAATCCCCTCGATGCGCGGTGTCGGCTCCCTTCCGGCTGCCGGCGCCGCCCGACACACTCCCTCCCGGCGGCCGACGCCCCGGTTGGAAAGGACAAGGTGCTTTGATGAGAAGGCTGACCCGTACGGTCGCCGCGGCCACCATGGCCACCGCGCTCGCCCTCGTCGCCGCGTGCAGCAGCGGCTCGGACGACACCGACAACACCAACGGCGGCGGAGGCGCGGCTCTGGAACAGGTGACCTACCTCACCTCGTTCGGCAACTTCGGGCGCGACTCCTACGCCTGGGTGGCGAAGGAGAAGGGCTACTTCAAGGAGGCCGGCTTCGAGGTAGACATCAAGCCCGGCCAGGGCACCAACGCCGTGATCCAGACGATCGTCGGTGGCCAGGCACAGTTCGGCCCGATCGACCTGACCGGTGGCCTGCTCCAGCTCGGCAACGGCGACGCCAAGGACTTCGTCGCGGTGGCGGCGATCCAGCAGCGCACCATGGCCGCCATCGCCACCGTCGAGGGCACGGGGATCAACACCCCCAAGGACCTGGAGGGCAAGAAGCTCGCCGACACCCCGGGCTCCGTCGTGCGTAACCTCTTCCCGACGTACGCGCGGATGGCCGGCGTCGACTACGAGAAGGTGACCTGGGTCAACGGTGAGGCGCAGACCCTGATGGCCACCCTCGGCTCCGGCGCGGTGGACGGCATCGGCCAGTTCGTCGTCGGTCAGCCGACCATCGAGGCGGTGACCAAGAAGAAGGCGGTCCTGCTGCCGTACAGCAACGTGATGCAGGACCTCTACGGCAACGTGCTGATCACCTCCAAGCAGTACGCCAGTGAGAAGCCGGAGTCGGTCAAGCGGTTCTCCGCAGCGCTGCTCAAGGGCCTGGAGCACGCCCTGGCGAACCCCCAGGAGGCGGCCGACATCCTGGCCAAGAACGCCGAGGCGGTGAACCCGGTTGCGGCCGCCGCCGAGCTTCAGCTGATGGCGGGGTACGTCCGCTCCAGCAACTCGGGTACCGCTCTGGGCACGCTGGACAGTGGCCGGGTCGCCAAGAGCATCGCGATCCTGCGCGGCGCGGGTGCACTGAAGTCCGACCTGACCCCCGAGCAGGTCATCGACTTCAACCTCGCTCCCAAGGGCTGAGGCCGACCACCTCGATGGCGGGTACGCCGCACCCGGCAACCGGTGCGGCGTACCCGCCTCGGCACCGAACCACAAAACGTAGGAGGAACCAATGACCGACGTCCGCCCTCGCCAGACGGCGGGGAGCGTGCCCGAGCCGCTCCATGCCGTACCGCGCGGCCGACGAGTGCGTGGCGGCGGCCTGCGACTCGCCACCGTCGCGGCGTTGCTGCCGGCCGTTGGTCTGCTGATCGCGTTCGGTCTCTGGTGGCTGGTCGCCCGGCTGGAGCTGATCCATCCGGCCGCCCTACCGCCGCCGGGCAGCGTCCTGTCGGCGTTCGCCGAGCGGTCGGACCGGCTGCTGGAGCACACCGTCCTCACCACCCGCGAGATCCTGTTCGGCTTCGCGCTCTCCGCTGCGGCGGGAGTGCTGATCGGCCTGGCGTTGGCCGCCTCGCGGATGGTCGAGCGGATGTTCACCCCGCTGCTGGTGGCCGTCAACGCGGTGCCGAAGATCACATTGGGCCCGCTGTTGGTGGTGGCGCTCGGTTGGGGTCAGAAGCCGATCCTGACCATGGTCTTCCTGCTCTGCTTCTTCCCGATCGTGCTGTCCACCGCGACCGGCCTGACCACCACGCCGGCCGACCTGGCCGAGCTGGTCCGGTCCTACAACGCCTCCCGCTGGCAGTCGTTCCGCAAGATCCGCTTCCCGGCCGCTTTGCCGCAGATCTTCGTCGGGCTCAAGGTGGCCATGCCGCTGGCCGCGATCGGCGCGGTGATCGGCGAGTTCCAGGCCGGCGAAGGCGGCCTGGGTTACGTGATCCAGCAGTACGCCGGCGTCGGCGACACCGCCACGGCGTGGGCCGCGATCATCCTGATCGCCCTGGTCAGCATCCTGCTCTACGCCGCGTTGGTGCTCGTCGAGCGGTTCAGCCTCCCCTGGCTACGCGAAACCACCTCCAGCCGCTGACCCCCACCCCCGAGCGGACCGGCAACAGCCCAGCCAGGCACCAGGAACCAGGCACCCCCCCAACGGAACGCAACCAAGGACAGAGACCCCCACCCAGGCTGACCGCGTCCGTCACCCCCGGACGAACGCAGGTGTGGCCCCAGCACAACCGGCGCAGGGATCAAGCCTGACCGCCCGGAGCCGGTTGTGCTGGGGCCACACCCCATCAAGACCACAAAAGGCGGACCCTCAGCTGGCCAACCGCCAGCGGCCGTTCCGGGCGACCAGGGTGGTCAACGCCTGCGGCATCAGCCCGGAGTGGTTGTCCGGCGTCATCCGGATCGGCCCGGACAGCCCGTCCAGTTGCGAGGTTTCCAGCACGTCGCGCAGGCTGTCCCGGTCGACCTTGCCGATCGGACCACCGGCGCGCAGTTCGGCGTCGACGATGAGTTGGACGGCGTCCGCCGCGAACGACGACGAACCGTGGTATCCGCCGAAGCGGGCGGTGTAGTCCTGGAACCACTGGCGACGTGCGGCCTTCGCGGGGGTGGTGGCGATCACGTCGTCGATCACCATCGTCTGGGTGAAGACCAGCGTCGCCCGCTCTGCGGCCCGGGCCGACGCACCCAGGAAGAGATCACCCGCAGCGGAGGCGTCGAAGTACAGCGGGCCGGTGAAACCGGCCTGCTTGACCGCGCCGGCGGCGAGCATCGCCTGCTCCGGTGGGGTCCAGACGACCAGCGCCTCGGGCTCGGCCGCGGCGAGCGTTCCGGCCTGCCGGTCCACTTCGGTGTCGGTGGTGCGGACCGACGCCTCGGCCAGCAGTTGGATGCCGGCCTTGCGGAACTCGCTCCGAAGGGCGTCGGCGCCTTCCCGGCCGTAGGTGTCGTCGCTACGCAACAGCCCCACAGAGGTGATTTTCCGGCGACTGAGTTCGACGGTGAGGGCGCCGGCATTATCGGTGGCATTCGGTGCCAGCTTGAACACGTAGCGTCGATCTGCGACCGGATTGGCCACCGCGCCGGCCGGAGCCAGCGCGACGGTGGGGATCTGGTTCTCATTGATGGTGCGTACCGCGCCGACCGCACATTCGTTGCAGCCGCCCATGATGATGGCGCTGACTCGCGAATCGTTGCCAAAGTCGACGATGTTGCGTAGCGACTCGCTGGCGTCGGATCGGTTGTCCTTCAACAACAGTTCGATAGTCCGGCCGTTGAGGGCGCCGGAGTCATTCAACTGTTCGACTTTCAACTCCAGTGCCTGCCGGTACGCCTTGCCGATGCTGGCGGCCGCCCCGGACAGTTCCAGGTCGGCGGCGATGACGATCGGCGAGGTGTCCTGCTCCTGCCCGCCGAACTGGCAGCCGGTGAGGGTGGTGGCCAGCAGGGCTGATGCGGCCGCCAGAGCGGTCGCGGAGCGGAAGGGGGTCAACTCTGTCCTCCTGATGCGGCGCGGGCGGGGCCCGGTCACCGGCGGCACTGCCGTCCACAGTGGATATTCTGGGCGGGTCTGCCGTACCGTGTGCGCGAAGCCTGCAAAACCTTGCCAATGCCGGGCGCCGCGGTCAAGCGGAGTCACCGGGAGCGTTTCGGGACACCAATCCCACATGTTGGGGTAACGGGATGTTTTCGTATGCTCACGCTGGCGACATGAATGACCACTCTGGAGCTACATGCCCTGATCAAGGGCACTGTGGAAATGTAGGTATTAGTTGACCGGACCACAGGATGCGTGCCCGCCAACGGTTTTCTGCCTCACTGCGGCTTCCCAAACCCGATCCCGTCTGATGAAATCGCGGCCGTGCCGCGCGTGGCGCCGGCCGTCGCTCCATGAACGGATCGACGGGTCAGGCGCGGAGAAAACGACGGAGGCGATGTCGTGAGCACCGGACCGACGACCCTGCCCGCCAGCGGCGACGCCGAGCAGAACGGACGGCGCAGGCTGCCCAGGCTGCGCGACGCCCGGATCCGGTCCAAGCTGGCGCTGATCCTGGTCGTTCCGGTGGCTGCGGTCATCGCGTTGGCCACGGTTCGTCTGATCTCGGTCGGTGAAGGCGCCTACGACGCGTCCCAGGCCCGATCACTCACCGTGCTCTCGACCAAGATCTCCGCCCTGACGAACGACCTGCACGCCGAGCGGATGGCAGCTGCCGCCTACCTCGCCTCGACGCAGCAGCAGGTCGACGCGTACAACCTGCGGGTCCGTCGTACCCAGGAGCGGGTCGACGCGTACCGGGCCGAGCGGGCCCGCATCGGCGAGGTCCCGGCTGCGGTCCGGGACCGGCTGGCGACCATCGACCGGCACCTGGACGCGCTCGACGGCACCCGGCAGGAAGTGCTCGACCGCCAGCAGATGCAGGTCGCCGAGGCCGCGTTGCGCTACGGCGTCGTCCTGGCCGACCTGGTCGCCTACGGCGACGGGCTGGCCCAGCTGCCCGGCGAGGAAAGCCTCGCGGACAGCCGGCGGGCAGTGGCCGCGTTCGCCCGCGCCAAGGCGGCCGTCGCCGAGGAAGAGTCCATCGCCTTCACCGCACTGATCACCGGCCGGCTCGACAACGAGCAGTTCTCCGCGTTCGTGGCCACCCTGACCGGGCAGCAGGAGGCGCTGCTGGCCTTCTCGTTGGCCGCTGACCCGGTACAGCGCGCGCTGGTCGACAGCACGGTCTCCGGTGACGCCGTGGTGCTGGCCGACCGGATCGCCACCGACATCAGCCGCTCGGTGGGGCAGCGTTCGCCGGTTACCGCCCAGGACGCCACCGCCGCGATCGGCGCGGTCAACGAGCTGATGCGGTGGGCCGAGATCGAGCTTCAGGATCGTCTCCTCGCCCAGGCCGAGCAGGCTCGTTCGGACGTCATCCGGCAGGCCGTCGTCGAGACGACGCTGGTGCTGCTCACCCTGGTCATCGCGGTGACGCTGGCCGTGGTGCTGGCCCGCTCGCTCAACCACTCGCTGCGCCGCCTCCGCGAGGGCGCGCTCTCGGTGGCCCTCCACGACCTTCCCGAGGCGGTGCGCCGGCTCCAGGGGATGGGCAACGTCAGCGACGGCAGTGTCGACGAGATCGTCCGCGAGGTACGGGACCCGATCCAGCTCAACAACCGTGACGAGGTGGGCCAGGTCGCCTCGGCGTTCAACGTCGTGCACCGGGAAGCGGTCCGGGTCGCCGCCGAGCAGGCGGCGCTGCGTAGCAGCGTCTCGGCGATGTTCCTCAACCTGGCTCGCCGCAGCCAGACGCTGGTCGACCGGATGATCGGCGAACTCGACGCGATCGAGCGTGGCGAGGAGGACCCGAAGCGCCTCGCCCAGCTCTTCGAGCTTGACCACCTCGCCACCCGGATGCGCCGCAACGACGAGAACCTGCTGGTGCTGGCCGGGGCCGACTCGGCCGTACCACGCCGCGACGACGCGTTGCTCGTCGACGTGCTGCGAGCCGCGCAGTCCGAGGTGGAGCTCTACAACCGCATCGAGTTCGGCACCGTCGACACCGACGTGTCGGTGGCCGCCCACGCGGTCAACGACGTGGTACGGCTGGTGGCCGAACTGCTCGACAACGCCACCCGCTTCTCGCCACCGAACACCACCGTCGTCGCCGACGGTCGACGGATCCGTGACTACGTCCTCATCCAGATCGAGGACCGTGGTCTCGGCCTGACCGACGAGCAGCTGGAATCGCTCAACCGGCGGCTGGCCGCTCCCTCCGCCGTGGACGTCTCGGCGTTCCGGCTGATGGGTCTGGCCGTGGTCAGCCGGCTCGCGTCCCGCTACGGCATCCGGGTCGAGCTGCGCCGCAACGTCGAGGGTGGCACGGTCGCGCAGGTCACGCTGCCTGCCGCCACGGTGATCCTACCGAGCCTTCGGGGGCGCGAGCAGGCGATCACCCGCCCGCGTCAGCCGCTCGCGGTCGAACAGGCTCCGCCCGGTGCCGGTGACCCGCTCGCCGGAGCGGGGCGCAGCACCACCGCGACTCTGAGCGACCGGTGGCGTACCAGCCCGTCGACCGCCGCACCCTGGCCGGCCGCCGAACCGGCGCCGGAGAAGGCTCCACCGGCCTACGCCGGCGGGTTCAGTGCCGGCACGCCCACCGTCGCCCAGCCGACCATCGACCCGCTGACGTACCGGACGGCGAACACCCCCGCCGACCCGCACCCGGCCGCACCCGTACTGCCGGTGGGCCCGGTCGCCGGTGCTGCGGTCAGCACAGCGAACGGCTTCGCACCGGCGACCCCGAACGGGTTCGCGCCGACGGCGGGCCAGGGGCCGGGTACCGGCTACGACAACTCGATGTTCGGTGGGCTGGGCGCCAGCCTGGCCGCCACCGCCCCGGTCGCGAGCGCACCGATCACCGCACCACCCGAGCCGCAGGCCGAGGCGCCGATCTTCCGCGAGATGGAGGCGGTCTGGTTCCGGTCGCACGGCAACGACGTGACGGCCATCTTCAGCCGGCCACAGTTCGACGAGCCACCCGCGCCGGCAGCCGCCGCCCCATCGGTGCCGACCGTCGAGCCGACCAAGGGACGTAGTCCGCTGCCCACCCGTACGCCGGGCGCGGCTGCTGGCGGCGCATCCTTGCCGCCGCCGTCGTACCCTGCCTCGTCCACCGGGTCGACCGGGACGCTGCCCGCCGCGCCTCCGCCCGCCGCGCCATCGCCGGCGGAACCGGCACCGGCCGCCGCGTCCGCCGACGACGACGCCTGGCGGACCGCCGCCGACGAGGGCTGGTCGCGCGCCAGCCAGGCCGCCGAGCCCACCCCTGCCGGTACGACCCGGTCCGGGCTGCCGAAGCGGGTGCCGCAGGCGCAACTCGTACCGGGCGGGATCGAAACCCGCAGCGGACGGGAGCACAGTCGGCGTACCCCGGACGAAGTACGCGGTCTGCTGTCGGCCTACCACCGCGGCGTCCAGCGCGGCCGAACGGCCGGCGCGAGTCAGAACAGCACCTCGACCAAGGAGACGAGCCGATGAACAGGCCCGCGGCCATGCAGGACATGGGTTGGCTACTCACCAACTTCGCCGACAGCGTGGCGGGTATCGCCCACGTGGTGGCGGTGTCCGCAGACGGCCTGCTGCTCGCCTCCTCCCGCGACCTGCCGACGGACCGGGCGGACCAGCTCGCCGCCATCACCTCCGGTGTGGTCAGCCTGACCGAGGGAGCCGCGCGGATGTTCAGCGCCGGCGGTGTGTTGCAGACGGTCATCGAGATGGACAGCGGCTACCTGTTCCTGATGTCCATCAGCGACGGCTCGTCGATGGCGGTGCTCGCGGCGCGTAGCTGCGACGTCGGCCAGGTGGGCTACGAGATGGCGTTGCTGGTCGAACGGGTCGGTGCGGCGCTGGTGCCGTTGCCCCGGGACGCGGTGCGGTCATAGCGCGTACGGTGCGACGGCGGACGGGAGAGGAGGTGATCGCGGATGGATCCGCGACGTGACCCACGGGGTGCGTTGGTGCGGCCGTACGCGGTCACCCGGGGCCGCACCGAACCGCTCCGGGACATCGCCCTGGAAGCGGTGCTGGTCGCCAGCCCCACCCAGATCGCCGAGTCGCGGTTTGCCGGGCACGACAAGCATCGCATCGCCATGGTCTGCGAGGGCCGCCCCGAGTCGTTGGCGGAGATCGCCGCGTACACCCGGCTACCGCTGGGTGTCGCCCGGGTGCTGGTCGCCGACATGGTGACCGAAGGCCTGTTGACGCTACAGACGGCCGCTCCCGCCACAGGTTACGAGGAGCGGATGGAAATGCTGGGAAGGGTGCTGAGTGGACTTCGCGAGCTATGACCCCGCCGGGGCCCGCCAGAGCCGGGGAATCATCTCCGCGAAGATCGTCGTCGCGGGTGGCTTCGGTGTCGGCAAGACCACGTTGGTCGGCGCGATCTCGGAGATCACACCGCTGACCACCGAGGCGGTGATGACCGCGGCGGGCGTCGGGATCGACGACTCGTCCAAGGTGCCGGGCAAGGAGACCACCACGGTCGCCATGGACTTCGGCCGGATCACCATGGCGCAGGATCTGATCCTGTACCTCTTCGGCACACCTGGGCAGACCCGGTTCTGGTTCATGTGGGACGAGATCATTCGTGGTGCGGTGGGCGCGGCGGTCCTGGTGGACACCCGCCGGATCACCGACGCGTTCGCGCCGCTGGACTACTTCGAGAACCGCAGGCTGCCGTACGTGGTCGCACTGAACCGGTTCGACGGCGCGCCGCAATACGAGCTGGACGAGGTACGCGAGGCGTTGGCCATCTCGCCGGACGTGCCGCTGGTGATGACCGACGCCCGGCGGCGCGAGTCGGTCAAGCAGGTGATGGTGACCGTCGTCGAGCACGCCATGGCCCGGCTTCAGGCCGAGCACGACCGCGGTTTCCCGACTCCGGTCGGCTGACCTGCGACGGGCACTCGTCCCGCGGCCCGGCTACCGCCGGTGTGGCGGGACGGGTGCCCGTCGCCTGTCAAGCGGGGGCCCCTGTACTACCGCAGGCGTTAACCAGGGGCCCTTCCTTCACGTCAGTCGACGCGGAGGCGGTAGCCGCGCTTGACGACGGTCTGCACCACCCGGGGAGCCTTCAGACCGGCCCGCAACCGGGCCACCGCCATCTCCACGGCGTGCTCGTCCGCGCCGCGTGGCAGCGTACGCAGCAGGGCGGTACGCGACAGCACCCGACCCGGTGCCTGAGCCAGTGCCCGCAGCACCGCCATCGGTGCCGGAGCCAACGGGCGCAGTTCGCCGTCCACCACGGCGGCGTGCCCGCGCAGCGTGAGCAAGTGCCCGGCGACCTTGATGGTGACCGTACGCCGGGGCAGTTCGTCGACGATGGTGCGTACCAGCGCGCCCAGCCGGGCCCGGCTCGGCGCGCTCACCGGCACGCCCCGGCGGACCAACGGCTCGGCGGTCACCGGGCCGACGCAGCTGGCCAGCACGTCGCCACGCAACGCCGCCAGTACCGCCTCCGTCCGGTCACCGGCGGCGCGTAGCAGCGCTTCCGCCGCCGGTGCCGAGGTGAAGGTGACCGCGTCCACCAGCCGACCGGCCACCAGGTCGACCAGCCGGTGCAGGGGGGCCGGGTCGGTCGGTGGCGCCCAGCGGTAGACCGGGATCTCGATGACGGTGGCGCCGGCCTCCTCCAGGGCCCGGGTGCACTCGGGTTGCCGTTCGCCGTGCAACTGCATGGCGATCACCTGCCCGGCCACGCCCCGCCGACGCAGGTGCTCGACGACCTCGTCACAGCTCTCCGACTCGGGGGACCACTGGTCGTACAGGCCGGCGGCGCGGATCGCGCCTCGTGCCTTCGGGCCTCGGGCCACCACGTACGCGTCGTTGAGCACCGAGCGCAGCGGCTCGGCGACCCCCCATCCCTCGGCGGCTTCGAGCCACCCGCGCATGCCGATCCCAGTGTTGGCCATCAGCACGTCCGGTGGCCGGTCCAGACAGGCCCGGGTGGCCTCGCGCAGCGCGGTGTCGTCCGCGAGCGGCACGATCCGCAGCGCGGGGGCGAGCACCACCCGCGCGCCACGCCGCTGGAGCAGCGCGGCGAGTTCGTCCCGCCGCCGGTCGGCGGTCACCCCGATGGTGAAGCCGGCCAGTTCCTCGCGCATTCACCCCTCCTGTCTCAGCCGCACCTCGACCATGCCGTCCCGGCAACGGATCTCGTGCCGGGCCACGCAGACCCCAGGCAGGTCGAGACAGTCCCCCGTACGCAGGTCGTACACCTGCTTGTGCAGCGGTGAGGCGACCGTCGGCACGCCGTGTCGGCTGCCGACGATGCCCCGGGACAGCACGTACGCGCCGGTGACCGGGTCCCGGTTCTCGATCGCGTACAACCCGTCAGTGGTCCGGAACAGCGCGACCTGGACGCCGTCGACCAGGGCGGCGACACCCCGGTCCAGGTCCAGCCGGCGCAACGGGCAGACGGTGTGCCAGCGCACGGTCGTCACGGTGGTCATCGCCGCACCTCCGGCAGCCCGAGCGTGACCGGTTGACGGTGCTCGGGTGACGGGGGTCGACCACCGACGGGTACGGGTTGTCCGCGTTCGGTGACGAAGGTGATCGACGGGTCGGGTACGTCCGGCGCGTTGACGAAGGAGGTGAACCGGCGTAGTCGGTCCGGGTCGTCGAGCACGTCACGCCACTCGTCGGAGTAGGACGCGACGTGCCGGGCCATCGCGGCGTCCAGTTCCGCGCAGAGGCCCAGCGAGTCGTCCACGATCACCGACCGCAGATGGTCGAGGCCGCCGTCCATGGCCTCGATCCATGCGGCGGTGCGTTGCAGCCGGTCGGCGGTGCGGACATAGAACATCAGGAACCGGTCGATCATGGTGACCAGTTCGGCGGTGCTCAGATCGGTGGCGAACAGGTCGGCGTGCCGGGGTCGGAAGCCCCCGTTGCCGCCGAGGTAGAGGTTCCAGCCGGTCTCGGTGGCGATGATGCCGAAGTCCTTGCTGCGGGCCTCGGCGCACTCCCGGGCACAGCCGGAGACCGCTGACTTGATCTTGTGTGGTGCGCGTAGACCCCGGTAGCGCAGCTCCAACGTGACGGCCAGCCCGACCGAGTCCTGCACCCCGTACCGGCACCAGGTGGAGCCCACACAGGACTTCACCGTACGCAGCGCCTTGCCGTACGCGTGACCGGACTCGAATCCGGCGTCGACGAGCCGGCGCCAGATCTGCGGCAGCTGGTCGACCCGCGCCCCGAACAGGTCGATGCGCTGCCCGCCGGTGATCTTCGTGTAGAGCTGGAAGTCCCGGGCCACCTCGCCGATGACGATCAGCTTCTCCGGGGTGATCTCCCCGCCGGGGATCCGGGGCACCACCGAGTAGCTGCCGTCGCGTTGCAGGTTCGCCAGGAAGTGGTCGTTGGTGTCCTGCAACGAGGCCTGCTCGCCGTCGAGGATGTGCCCGCTGCCCAGCGAGGCGAGGATCGAGGCGACGACCGGCTTGCAGATGTCGCAGCCCCGTCCCCGGCCGTGCTCGGCGATCAACCCGGAGAACGTCCGGAGGCCGCGTACCCGGACGATGTCGAACAGCTCCTGCCGGCTGACGTCGAAGTGTTCGCACAGCGCCCGGGACTGGGTGACACCGGCCGCGTCGAGCAACTGCTTGAGCATCGGTACGCAGGACCCGCAACTGGTACCGGCCCGGGTGCACGCCTTCAGGGCCGCCACGTCGGCACAGCCGCCCGCGATGGCCGTGTCGATGTCCGCGCGGGTGACCGCGTTGCAGGAGCAGACCTGCGCGGACGCCGGCAGGGCCCCGACGGTCGCGGCGCCGGCGCCGGCCGGGGCGAGCAACGCCAGCGGGGCGGCCGGCAGCGGCCCGCCCACACTCGCCCGCAGGGTCGGGTAGGCACTGGCGTCGCCCACCAGCACCCCGCCGAGCAGCGTCGTCGCGTCGTCGGAGAGGACCAGCTTGGCGTAGACGCGGGTGGCCGGATCGGTGTACGTCACGTCCAGGCAGCCGGGGGTGGTGCCGTGCGCGTCACCGAACGAGGCCACGTCGACGCCGAGCAGCTTGAGTTTGGTGGCGGTGTCCGCGCCGGTGAAGGTGGCCGCCCCGCCGACCAGCCGGTCGGCCACCACCTCGGCCATCGCGTAGCCGGGCGCCACCAGGCCGTAGCAGGTCCCCTCGACGGCCGCGCACTCGCCGACCGCGTAGATCCGCTCGTCGGAGGTCCGGCAGGTGTCGTCCACGAGCACCCCACCGCGCGGGCCGACATCGAGCCCGGCGCGGCGCGCCAACTCGTCGCGGGGGCGGATGCCGGCGGCCACCACCACCAGGTCGGCGTCGAGCAGCGTGCCGTCGGCCAGTTCCAGGGTGGCGACCGTACCGTCCGGGCCGGGGCGCAGCGCGGTGGTGGCGACCCCGAGGTGACAGGCCACCCCCAGCTCCTCGACGTAACGGCGGAGCAGCGCACCTCCGGCGGTGTCGACCTGGGCCGGCATCAGCCGGGGCGCGAACTCCACCACGCTGGTGGACAGGCCGAGCAGGCGCAACGCGTTCGCCGCCTCCAGGCCGAGCAGACCGCCCCCGATCACCGCGCCGGTCCGCCGGCCTCGGGCGTGCTCACGGATCGCCGACAGGTCGTCCAATGTCCGGTAGACGAACACCCCGGGCAGGCCGGCGCCGTCCACCGGCGGCACGAACGCGGACGAGCCGGTGGCGAACACCAGCACGTCGTACGGGTACTCGCCGCTGGCCGTGGTCACCACCCGGCGGGCCCGGTCCACGTCGGTGGCCGCCTCGCCGAGGCGCAACTGCACCCCGTCGTACGAGGTGTGCAGGTTCAACTCGTCGGCCGAGGCGCCGTCGAAGTACGCCGAGAGCCGCACCCGGTCGTACGCCGGCCGGGTCTCCTCGGCGAGGACCGTGACCCGCCAACGGCCCTGCGGGTCCCGCGCACGCAGCGCGTCCACGAACCGCTGCCCGACCATGCCGTTGCCGATCACGACCACGTTGCCGTCGGTCATCGTCCCACCTCCACCGGATCCGCTCTGGACAACCAGTCGACGATGCCGGCGACCGCGTCCCGGCACCCGCCGCAGCCGGTACCGGCCCTGGTCCCGGCGACGACCTCGTCGAACGTGCGCGCGCCACCCCGCCAGCAGTTCACCAGCGCGCCCTTGCTGACCGTGTTGCACTGACACACCGTGGCCGCGTCGGGCATCAACGCGGGCGAGGCGGCGGGGGCCGCGACGGCACCGCCCACGGCCCGGCCGAGCAGCAGCGCCCGTCGGTCGGCGGGCACCGGGTGACCCCGGTCGAACAGCTGGATCACCGTGCCCACGGAGGGGTTGTCGCCGAGCAGGATCGCCCCGGCCAGCCGCTCGTCGTGGATGCGCAGCCGGGCGTACGTGCCCCGGGCCGGATCGGCGAAGGTCAACTCCTCACCCGGACCGCCGGTCGGGTCACCCATCGCGGCGAGGTCGATGCCGGCCGCCTTGAGCCGGGTCACCACCGGCCGGGGTCGGTACCGGGCCTGCGGATCCTGCCCGGTCAGCAGTTGGGCCACCACCCGGGCCTGTGCCCAGGCCGGGGCCACCAGCCCGGTCGGGGCCGAGCCGTGCTGCGCGCAGTCGCCGATCGCGGAGATCCGGGGATCGCTGGTGCGCAGCCGGTCGTCGACCAGCACACCCCGCTGCACCGCCAGGCCGGCCGCCTCGGCCAGCGCCGTGTCGGGCCGTACCCCGCAGGCGAGCACCAACAGGTCCGCGTCGAGCGCGCGGCCGTCGGCCAACGTCAGGCGTACCCCGGTCGCGTCGGCCGTCACGCCGGTCGGCATGACGGCCAGGTGGGTGGTCACGCCGAGCCCGGCGAGGGTGCCGGCGAGCATCTCGCCGGCCACGGCGTCGAGCTGACGCTCCATCAGGTACGGCACCCGGTGCACCACCGCGACGTCCAGCCCCCGGGCGGCGAGCCCTCGGGCGGCCTCCAGGCCCAGCAACCCGCCGCCGAGCACCAGGGCGCGGCGGGCGCCGTTTGCCAGGGCGAGGATGCGCCGGCAGTCGGCCAGGGTACGGAACGCGACCACCCGGTCCGGCAGCCGCGCCGGATCGAGGCCGGGCAGCGCCGGCACCACCGCCCGTGCGCCGGTGGCGAGCACCAGATGGTCGTAGCGGATCCGGTCGCCGTCGTCGGTGCCTACCTCTTGGGCGGCGCGGTCGATCGCCCGCACCGCGACTCCGGTACGCAGGTCGACGCCGCGCCCGGTGGTCTCCGTCAGCTCCACGTCCGGCTCACCGATCTTGCCGGCGAGCAGCGTGGACAGCATGATCCGGTTGTACGCCGGGTGCGGCTCCGCCCCGACCACGGTGACCTTGAGATCCTGACCCCGGGCGTGCAACTCGGCGGCCAGGCGAGCCCCGGCCATCCCGTTGCCGATCACCACCACCCGCTCGCCGTTCATCGCGTCGGGCCGGCGGTCCGCTCGCTGGCGCTCGCTCACGACGCCACCCGCTCCACCCGGACCGCGCAGATCTTGAATTCGGGCATGCCGGAGACCGGGTCGACGGCGTCGTTGGTGACTGAGTTCGCCCGGGCGGCCCCGCCCCAGTGGAACGGTGCGAAGACGGTGTCCGGCCGGATCGCCGGGCTGAGCCGGGCGGGTGCCCGGAACTCGCCCCGCCGGGAGAGCACCCGGACCGGTTCTCCGTCGGTCACCCCGAGCCGGTCGGCGAGGTCGGGATGCAACTCCACGAAGGCGTCGGGGGCGGCCTGGCGCAGCGCGGCCACCCGACGGGTCTGGGTGCCGGACTGGTACTGGGCGAGCACCCGGCCGGTGGTGAAGTACAACGGATACTGCGCGCAGACCTCCTCGGCCGCCGGGCGGTGCTCCACGGGATGGAACCGGGCCCGCCCGTCGGGGGTGGCGAAACCGTCGGCGAACAGGCGCGGGGAATCCGGCCCGTCCTCGCGCGGGCAGGGCCAGAACACCCCGTCGGCGGCGTCGATCCGTTCCCAGCTGATCCCGGCGTAGTCGGCGAGCCCACCGGCCGAGGCCCGGCGCAACTCGGCGAACACCGTACGTGGGTCGGCGGCTCGCGCCTCGCGTTCGCGGTCGGCGGCTGATCCGGCTTCGCTGTCGGCTGTTAACAGGGGGCCCTTCCTATGCACGAGGCGATAAGAAGGTGCCCTTCCTTTCATCCGGGTGGCGAGGTCGGTGAGGATGGCCAGGTCGGTGCGGACGCCGGTCGGGGGCGGGCGCAGGGCGCGTCGGCGCAGCACCCGTCCCTCCAGGTTGGTCATGGTGCCGTCCTCCTCGGCCCACTGGGCGGTGGGCAGCACCACGTCGGCCAGTGCCGCCGTTTCGGAGAGCAGGAAGTCGGCGACGACGAGCAGATCCAGGTCGCGCAGCCGGTTCTCGATCCGGGTCGCGCGAGGTGCGGAGACCACCGGGTTGGAGCCGAAGACCAGCAGCGCGCGCGGGCCGTCCACAGTGCCCAGTGAGTCCAGCAACTGGTACGCGGGCACGCCCGGACCGGGCAGTTCGTCGGCGGGTACGCCCCACACCTGCGCGACGTGGGAGCGGGCCGCCGGGTCGTCGATCCTGCGGTATCCGGGAAGCTGGTCGGCCTTCTGTCCGTGTTCGCGGCCACCCTGCCCGTTGCCCTGCCCGGTCAGGCAGCCGTACCCGGATCCGGGGCGACCGGGCAGGCCGAGCGCCAGGGCGAGGTTGACGAAGCCGGTGACCGTGTCGACGCCCTTGGCGTGCTGCTCGGCGCCCCGCGCAGTGAGGATGATTGCCCGCTCGGCGGTACCGAGGGCGTGGACCGTCGCCTCCAGATCCGCCACCGGCACGCCGGAGAGCGCCTCGGCCCGAGCCGGCCACCAGCCCGCCACGGTGCGCCGGACGTCGGCGAAGCCGGTGGTACGGGTGGCGACGTAGTCGCTGTCGACGTAGCCCTCGGTCAGGGCGATGTGCAGCAGGGCGTTCGCCACCGCCAGGTCGGTGCCGGGCAGGGGTTGCAGGTGCAGGTCGGCCTGCCGGGCGGTGGCGGTGGCCCGTGGGTCGACCACGATCAGTTTGCCGCCGCGCTGCCGCAACTCGGTCAGCCAACGCACCAGCGGCGGCATGGTCTCCGCCGGGTTCGCGCCGACCAGCAGCAGGGTGTCCGCCTGCCCGAGGTCGGACAGCGGGAACGGCAGTCCCCGGTCGACGCCGAAGGCGCGCATCCCGGCGGCGGCCGCCGACGACATGCAGAACCGTCCGTTGTAGTCGATGTGCCGGGTACGCAGCGTCACCCGGGCGAACCTGCCCAGCGCGTACGCCTTCTCGTTGGTGAGCCCGCCGCCACCGAAGACGGCGACCGCGTCGCGGCCGTGTCGCCACTGCACCTCGCCGATGCCGGTGGTGACGCGTTCCAGCGCGGCGTCCCAGCTGGCCGGGCGGAGTTTGCCGCTGGCCGGGTCGCGCAGCAGTGGAGTGGTCAGCCGCTCCGGGTGGGTCAGCAGCTCGGCCGAGGTCCAGCCCTTCTGGCACAGGCCACCGCGGTTGGTGGGGAACTGCCGGGGGAGTACGGACACCCGGCCGTCCTCCTCGCGCAGCGTCATCGCACACTGGAGGGCGCAGTACGGGCAGTGCGTCGCCACCTCTCGGGGCGTACGCCCCGATGGTGTCGCCGACCGTGCACCGTCTGTCATGTCGGCAAAGCGTGCCGTTGTGCAGTTTCCGGCCCGCGTCCCGTTTGTTTCGGTCCTGTCAAGTGCCGCTCACACCGCACGACGGCGGCGCGTCGGATCGCCTGGCTTAGAATGTGGAACAGTATTCCCGCATTTTGGGAAGCATGGAGGGAGCCGACATGGATGTGGCCCGGGCGTTCGACGCGGTGGCCGGCAGTTACGACGAGGCCCGGCGCCGGCTGGTGCCCTGCTTCGACGAGTTCTACGGCACTGCGGTCGAGGTGGCCGAGCCGGCGCTGCGGGCCGCCCTCGCCGCCGGGCGTACGCCCCAGGTGCTGGACCTCGGCGCCGGCACCGGGCTGCTGTCCTCGCTGATCGCCGCAGCCGTGCCGGAATCCCGGGTGACCCTGCTCGACGCCGCGCCGAAGATGCTGGCCGTGGCGGCCGAGCACCTTACCGCGCGGGCTGTGGCGCACCGGGTGATCGTGGCCGATCTGGTCGACCCGCTCCCCTCGGGCCGGTACGACGCCGTGGTCAGCGCAGTGGCCATCCACCATCTCGACGATGCCGCCAAGCGGGACCTCTACCGGCGGGTGGCCGAGACGCTCACACCCGGTGGCGTCTTCGTCAACGCCGAACAGGTCGCCGGGCCGACCGCCGAGTTGGATCGGCGCTACCACCAGGTCTGGCTGTCCCAGATCGCCGCACGCGGCTCCGACGCCGACGAGATCGCCGCCGCCGAGCAGCGGATGGCGTACGACCGCCCCGCGCCGGTGGACGAGCAGTGTCGATGGCTGATCGAGGCCGGCCTGGTGGACGTGGACTGCTTCTTCAAGTCCTGGCGCTTCGCCGTCTTCGGCGGTCACGCCCCGGATCTGCCCGATGCGAGGGCTGAGCATCGAGGGCGTGAGGGCGGATCGGATGACTGGTGGTCATACCAGCGGTAGTCTGTCCGGCATGACAGCCAAGGTGACTCTGTCGTTCTCTGACGAGACGATCGCGGACGCCCGACGGTTCGCCAAGCGGGAGGGCCTCTCGCTCTCGGCCTGGATGGACCAGGCCGCGCGGGAGAAGGCGTTGCGTGAGGTCTTCGCGGCCCACGCCGCCGCGGTGAGCCGGGCCGGGCTGGATCTGGAGTCCTCCGCGCTGGCCGACGCGCAGGAGGTGGGCATGGTCGACGACCTGCTCTTCGGTGGTCGCCCGCGTGCTGCGTAGGGGCGAAGTCTGGCGGATCGAGGGGGCCCGCGAGCGGCTCGGGCTGGTGATCAGCTCCGATGTCTACA
Source organism: Micromonospora sp. NPDC051196 (assembly GCF_040682415.1). Classification (NCBI taxonomy): domain Bacteria; kingdom Bacillati; phylum Actinomycetota; class Actinomycetes; order Micromonosporales; family Micromonosporaceae; genus Micromonospora; species Micromonospora sp. NPDC051196. The sequence goes on along the minus strand of NZ_JBFBAY010000003.1, from coordinate 188,230 downwards.
ACTCCACGGCGGTGCCTATCGTGATCGTCGCCGAGGTGGTCGAGGCGGCGCTGCTGCGTGACTCACCGCTGGCGGTGCCGATGGGCGGCTGGGTGGTGATGCCCGACCGGATCTCCTCGCCGATGAAGAAGTGGTTCACCGAGTGCGTCGACGTGGCCGACGCCGAGACCATGCGTCACGTCGACCGGGCGCTGCGCATCCTCCAGCAACTCTGACCCGGCGCTTCCCTCACCGCGACCGGCAGCCCGTGGTGCGCTTCCCGTTGCCGCGCCGACCCGAAGGACGAACGCCACGGTAACGGTCGATTTCTAGCTTCGGCGCCATGACCACCACGAGCACGCAACCCGAGGTCGTCCAGGCGGAGATCCTGGACCGCCGTCCCGGCCGCTGGATCGGGCACTGGGCACCGGAAGATCAGAACTTCTGGCGTACGACCGGCAGCCGGATCGCTCGGCGCAACCTCATCTGGTCGATCTTCGCCGAACACGTCGGTTTCTCGGTGTGGCTGTTGTGGAGCATCGTCGTCGTCCGGCTCGGTGACGCCGGTTGGCAACTGACCACCAGTCAGGCGCTCTGGCTGGCCGCCGTGCCCAGCGGGGTCGGCGCGCTGCTGCGGTTGCCGTACACCTTCGCCGTGCCGGTGTTCGGCGGCCGGAACTGGACGATCGTCTCCGCGCTGCTGCTGGTCGTGCCCTGCGCGGGCCTGGCCTGGGCGGTCGAGCGCCCGGAGATCGGCTTTCCGGTCCTGTTGCTGATCGCCGCCACCGCCGGGTTCGGCGGCGGCAACTTCGCCTCCAGCATGGCGAACATCTCCTTCTTCTACCCGGAGCGGGAGAAGGGCTGGGCGCTGGGCCTGAACGCGGCCGGCGGCAACATCGGCGTGGCGGTGGTGCAGTTCCTGGTGCCGCAGATGATCGTGCTCGGCGGTGGGCTCGCGCTGGCCCGGGCCGGTCTGATGTACATCCCGCTCGCCGTGATCGCCGCAGTCTGCGCGTACCTGTTCATGGACAACCTGGTGGAGGCCAAGGCCGACGTGGGGCCGGTCTGGTCGTCGCTGCGACACCGGGACACCTGGATCATGTCCTTGCTTTACATCGGCACCTTCGGCTCGTTCATCGGTTACTCGGCGGCCTTCCCGACCCTGCTCACGTCGGTGTTCGGCCGGCCGGACGTCGCGCTGTCCTGGGCGTTCCTCGGCGCGGCGGTGGGCTCGTTCTGCCGTCCGTTCGGCGGTCGGCTCTCCGACGTGGTGGGCGGTGCCCGAGTGACGGTGGCCAGCTTCGTGCTGATGGCTGTCGGCGCCCTGGCCGCGCTCTGGTCGGTCGAGCAGCGCAGGCTGGGCGTGTTCTTCGTGGCCTTCCTGTTGCTCTTCGTGGCGACCGGGGTCGGCAACGGCTCGACCTACCGGATGATCAGTCGGATCTTCCAGGTCAAGGGGGAGGACCTGGGTGGTTCACCGGAGGTGATGCTCGCGATGCGTCGACAGGCCGCCGGTGCGTTGGGCCTCATCTCGGCGGTCGGCGCCTTCGGCGGTTTTCTGGTGCCGATCTGTTACGCCTGGGCCCGGTCGACCTACGGTGGGATCCAGCCGGCGCTGCGTTTCTACGTGGGCTTCTTCCTGGTGCTGCTCGTGGTCACCTGGGCCGCGTACCTGCGTCCGGGGGCCCGGATGGCGCGGGCAGGGGTGTGATCGTGGTCATGTCCGCGCCGGTCGGCGTGCCTGCCGGACCCCGTTTTGACCGGCCGGGCGGGCTGCGGGTATCGTTGCCTGCTGTTGTACGACATCTGTGGGCGTGCCGCCTGAGGTACGCTTGGTCGTTCGTGCGCGCTGGTCCGGCTGGGAAGTCCTGGTCACCTCGGCGCGCGACCCCAGACCGACGACGAGACAAGGTAGACCTGTGCGTACGTACAGCCCGAAGCCGGGTGAGATCGAGCGTCAGTGGCACGTCATCGACGCCTCTGATGTCGTGCTGGGCCGCCTGGCCACCCACGCCGCCACGCTGCTGCGGGGCAAGCACAAGCCGACTTTCGCGCCGCACGTCGACACGGGCGACTTCGTCGTCGTCGTGAACGCGGGCAAGGTTGCGCTGACCGGCAACAAGCGCCAGCAGAAGATCGCTTACCGGCACTCCGGTTACCCGGGTGGCCTCAAGCAGGTCGGCTACGAGGAGCTGCTGTCCAAGCGCCCCGAGCGGGCCATCGAGCTGGCTGTGAAGGGGATGCTCCCGCACAACAAGCTCGGCCGTCAGCTGATCAAGAAGCTGAAGGTCTACGCCGGTGCAGAGCACCCGCACGGCGCGCAGCAGCCGGTGCCGTTCGAGATCAAGCAGATCGCGCAGTGAGCGCGGGCGAAGGAAGCAGCATGACCGACATCACCGCCACCGAGGTTGCCCCTGAGGCCACCGAGGCGCCGGCGCCCGTCGCCCGCGCGCCTCGTGGTGACCGCCCGATCCAGACCGTGGGTCGGCGCAAGGAGGCCATCGTCCGGGTCCGGATCGTGCCGGGTTCCGGCAAGATCACCTGCAACGGCCGGGACCTGGAGGCCTACTTCCCGAGCAAGGTGCACCAGCAGCTGATCAAGGATCCGCTGGTCACCGCCGAGAAGGCCGAGGCCTTCGACGTCATCGCCAACCTGCGTGGCGGCGGCACCACCGGCCAGGCCGGTGCGCTGCGGCTGGCCATCGCCCGGGCGCTGATCGTGAGCGAGCCGGACGACCGCCCGGCCCTGAAGAAGGCCGGCTTCCTGACCCGGGACGCCCGGGTCAAGGAAAGCAAGAAGTACGGCCTCAAGAAGGCCCGCAAGGCTCCTCAGTACTCGAAGCGCTGATCTTCAGCCGCACCTTGTACTTCTGACGGACGGCCGGTCCGCCTTCCCCTCGACGACGGGAGGCGGACCGGCCGTTTCCGTCTCTTCTCCACAGGGCATTTTCTCCCACAACGGCAGTTTCATCGGAGGTTGGCGGGTATGGGCCGGTTGTTCGGCACGGACGGCGTACGCGGGCGGGCGAACGCTGATCTCACCCCGGAGTTGGCGCTTTCGGTGGCGGTTGCGGCTGCCCACACCCTTGCCGAGTCGGACCGCAGCCATGCTCCGCTGGCCGTGGTCGGACGGGACACCCGGGCCAGCGGCGAGATGCTGGAGGCAGCCGTGGTGGCCGGGCTGACCAGCGCCGGCGCCACGGTCATCCGGGTCGGTGTGCTGCCCACCCCCGCCGTTGCGTTCCTCACCGCGGAGGCCAAGGCGGACCTCGGGGTGATGCTGTCGGCTTCACACAACCCGATGCCCGACAACGGGATCAAGCTCTTCGCGGCCGGTGGGCACAAGCTGCCCGACGAGATCGAGATGCGGATCGAGGCGGCCATCGAGGCCAACGGCACCACCGCCTGGCAGCGCCCGGTCGGCGCGGGAGTGGGTCGGGTGCACGACCTGCTCGACGGTGCCGACCACTATGTGCAACACCTCGTCGAGACGCTGCCGCATCGGCTGGACGGCATCAAGGTCGTCGTCGACTGCGCCAACGGCGCTGCCGCCGAGGTGGCGCCGGTGGCGTACCGGGAGGCCGGCGCCGAGGTGGTCGCGATCTACGCCGAGCCGGACGGCCTGAACATCAACGACGAGTGCGGGTCGAACCACATCGCGGCCCTGCGGCAGGCCGTGGTCGAGCACGGTGCGCACCTGGGCATCGCGCACGACGGCGACGCCGACCGGTGCGTCGCGGTGACCGCCGACGGTGACGAGGTCGACGGCGACCAGGTGATGGCGATTCTGGCTCTGGCCATGCGGGAGGCCGGCACGCTGACCGGGGACACGCTGGTCGCCACCGTGATGAGCAACCTCGGCCTGCGCCTGGCCATGTCCGCCGAAGGCATCCGACTGATCGAGACCAAGGTCGGCGACCGGTACGTGCTGGAGGAGTTGCGCGCCTCCGGGCTGGCCCTCGGCGGTGAGCAGAGCGGACACATCGTGATGCCCGCGTACGCCACCACCGGCGACGGGGTGCTGACCGGGCTGCACCTGATGGCCCGGATGGCGGCCACCGGTCGTACCCTGGCCGATCTCGCGGCGGTGGTGACCAAGCTGCCGCAGGTGCTGATCAACGTGCCGGTCGGTGACCGTACGGTGGGCGCTGCCGCTCCGGCGGTCCGCGCCGAGGTCGAGCGGGCCGAGGCCGAGCTGGGCGAGACCGGCCGGGTGCTGCTGCGCCCGTCGGGCACCGAGCCGCTGGTGCGGGTGATGGTTGAGGCGGCCACCGAGGCGGTCGCCCAGGAAGTCGCCGAACGCATCGCCGCCCAGGTCCGCACCGCCAGCCCTGCGGTGTAAGGAAGGGCCGGCGGCGGTGCCGGTGGGTCAGCGGTCCCAGGTCGTACCGCCGAGGCGGGACACCGCCTCGGCGAGCAGCTCTGGGCGTTTGCAGAAGGCGAAGCGGACCAGCCGGCGTCCGGCCTCGGGGTCGTCGTAGAAGACCTGGGTGGGTACGGCCACCACGCCGCAGCGCTCGGGCAGGGACCGGCAGAAATCGACGCCGTCGGAGCCGCCGAGGGCAGTGATGTCGGCGGTGACGAAGTACGTCCCCTCGGGCGTGAGCACGTCGAAGCCGGCCTCGGTGAGCCCGCCGATCAGTTGGTCCCGGCGGGCCTGCATGTCGGCGCGGAACTCGGTGAAGTAGGCGTCGGGCAGCCCGAGTGCGACCGCCACCGCCGGTTGCAGAGGCGCGGCGTTGACGAAGGTGAGGAACTGCTTTACCCGCAGCACCGCGGAGACCAGCGCAGCCGGCCCGCTCGCCCAGCCCACCTTCCATCCGGTACAGGAGAAGGTCTTGCCGGCCGAGGAGATGCGCAGGGTGCGCTCGCGCATGCCGGGCAGGCTCGCCAACGGGACGTGCCCGCTCGTCGCGTCGGTGAAGACCAGGTGCTCGTACACCTCGTCGGTGATCGCGTACGTGCCGTGCTCCTGGCAGAGTTCGGCGATCAGGGTCAGCTCGGTCGGGGTGAACACCTTGCCGGTCGGGTTGTGCGGTGAGTTCAGCAGCACCAGCCGGGTACGCGGGCCGAACGCGGCACGCAACGCGGACGGGTCGAACGCGTACCGCCCGTCGGGGCCGGGACGCAGGGTGACCGGTCGGCGTACCGCGCCGGCCAGGGCGATCGAGGCCGCGTACGAGTCGTAGTACGGCTCGAAGCAGACCACCTCGTCACCGGGCTCGCAGAGGGCGAGGATCGCGGCGGCCACCGCCTCGGTGGCACCTGCGGTGATGACAACCTCGCCGTCCGGGTCGTACTCCAGGCCCCAGAAGCGGCGCTGGTGCGCCGCCACCGCCGCGCGCAGCTCGGGGATGCCGGGGCCCGGCGGGTACTGGTTGCGGCCGGAGCCCAGCGCCTCGGCCGCGGCGGCGAGCATCTCGGGCGGGCCGTCGGTGTCCGGGAAGCCCTGCCCGAGGTTCACCGCACCGGTACGGACGGCGAGCGCGGACATCTCGGCGAAGATCGTCGTCCCGAACGGGCGCATCCGGCTCACCAGCGGGTCGACATCGGTGCTCGTCACGCCCGTCAGGGTACGGGTGTGCACCATCGTGGCGCGCGGCCCCGCCTGCGTACTTTGTGAGGCCGATCACCGATACCGCCCAAACGCTCAAGTGTAGTGATTGTTTACCCGGCTTTCGCGCAGACAAGTTGAGCGAAACTAGTTAGGCTGTCATCCATGTGTGGAATCGTGGGTTACGCCGGTGCCCGACCGGCGCTCGGCATCGTGCTCGACGGCCTGCGGCGGCTGGAATACCGCGGCTACGACTCGGCCGGCGTCGCCGTCGCCTGCGACGGGGAACTGCTGACCGAGAAAAAGGCCGGCAAGCTGGCCAACCTGGAGAAGGTGCTCTCCGAGCGCGCCGCCGAGGACCCGGACGGTTGCGGAGCCAGCCCGCTCGGCATCGGCGACGGCACCACCGGCATCGGCCACACCCGCTGGGCCACCCACGGCGGCCCCACCGACCGCAACGCCCACCCGCACCTGTCACCGGACGAGCGGGTCGCGGTGATCCACAACGGCATCATCGAGAACTTCGCCAAGCTCCGCGCCGAACTGGAGGACGACGGCGTCACCTTCGTCAGCGACACCGACACCGAGTGCGCGGCGCATCTGCTCGCCAGGGCGCTCGGCGAGCTGCGCGCGGCCGGCCAGCCGGACGGGCCGCACCTGCTCGCTGCCGCCATGCAGGTGGTCTGCCAGCGGTTGGAGGGCGCCTTCACCCTGCTCGCCGTGGACGCCGCGGTACCCGGTGCGGTGGTCGGCGCCCGCCGCAACTCGCCGCTGGTGGTCGGCCGGGGCGACGGCGAGAACTACCTGGCCAGCGACGTCGCCGCGTTCATCGAGCACACCCGTGAGGCGGTCGAGCTGGGCCAGGACCAGATCGTCCTGATCACCGCCGACACCATCGAGATCACCGACTTCGCCGGTCAACCCGCCAGCGGCAAGGACTTCCACATCGACTGGGACTCCTCGTCAGCTGAGAAGGGCGGCTACGACTGGTTCATGCTCAAGGAGATCGAGGAGCAGCCGCAGGCGGTGGCCGACACGCTGCTCGGCCGGCTCACCGAGAGCGGCGAGATCATGCTCGACGAGGTCCGGCTCAGCGACCAGGACCTGCGCGACGTCGACAAGATCTTCATCGTGGCCTGCGGCACCGCGTACCACTCCGGGCTGGTGGCCAAGTACGCCATCGAGCACTGGACCCGGATCCCCTGCGAGGTGGAACTGGCCAGCGAGTTCCGCTACCGCGACCCGGTGCTCGACCGGTCCACCCTGATCGTGGTGATCTCGCAGTCCGGCGAGACGATGGACACCCTGATGGCGCTGCGGCACGCCAAGGACCAGAAGGCCCGGGTGCTGGCCATCTGCAACACCAACGGCTCCACCATCCCGCGCGAGTCCGACGCGGTGCTCTACACCCACGGCGGGCCGGAGATCGCCGTCGCCTCCACCAAGGCGTTCCTCACCCAGCTGGTCGCCTGCTACCTGATCGGCCTGCACCTGGCCCAGGTGCGCGGCATCAAGTTCGCCGACGAGGTGGCGGCCGTGGTCGAGCAACTGCACCAGGTGCCGGACAAGCTGCGCGAACTGCTCGGGCGCATCGAGCCGGTGCGTGAGTTGGCCCGCGAGCTGGCCGACGAGCCGACGGTGCTGTTCATCGGCCGGCACGTCGGCTACCCGGTGGCGCTGGAGGGTGCGCTCAAGCTCAAGGAGTTGGCGTACATGCACGCCGAGGGCTTCGCCGCGGGCGAGCTGAAGCACGGGCCGATCGCCCTGATCGACCAGGGCACCCCGGTGATCTGCGTGGTGCCCTCGCCGGTGGGTCGCGGTCTGCTGCACGACAAGGTCGTCTCCAACATCCAGGAGGTACGCGCCCGGGGCGCCCGGACGATCGTGATCGCCGAGGAGGGCGACGAGTCGGTGGTGCGTTACGCCGACCACCTGATCCTCGTGCCGCGTACCCCGACGCTGCTCGCGCCGCTGCTGACGACCGTGCCGTTGCAGATCTTCGCCGCCGAGATCGCCGCTGCCCGTGGGCACGACGTGGACCAGCCGCGCAACCTCGCGAAGTCTGTCACCGTCGAGTAGTCGTCGCGCCGGGCGGTCACCGCTGACCGCCCGGCGCGCTCACCGGGATGCCGTTTCCGCTGGTCACTGCCCGAGGACGATCCGGGCCATGCCGTCCAGCGCCGGATTGTCGGGATGCCAGTAGCCGCTGTGGCCGTACCGGCCGCTGGGGAAGCTCCGGCCGCCGAAGGACGGATCGGCCGGGTCCCGCCCGAACCAGCGCTCGTCGTCGTCGCCGGTCAGCATCCCGGCGATCGTGGCGACGGGGGAGAGACTGAGCACCGCCTGCCGGGCCAGCTCACCGGGCGGGCGGGTCAACCGGATCACGTCGTCCGGCGCGGTGCTGGCCCACACCTGCCCGGCCGGTACGCCCAGCTCGGCGGCGTGCCCCACGCCGACCCCGGGCGAGCCGACGAAGACCAGCGCGTCGGCGGCGAGCCCGTGATCCCGGGCGGCACCGCCGACCACCAGCGACCCGTAGCTGTGCCCGAGCACGGTCTGCCGGGCAGGTGGCCCGTCGTGGGTGGCCCGCAGCCCCTCCTGGAACCGGTGCAGCGCCTCACCGGCCGCGTGGGCCTGACGGTCCCAGGCCGCCTCGTGCAGGAAATCCGGGGCGTCGTAGTCCAGCCAGAGCACCGCCGAGGTCTCCTGCCCCGGTGCCAGGTCGGCGCAGCGGGACAGCACGCGAGCGGCGCGACCCAGATCGTCGGTGGCGTCGTGGAGCCCGGCGGTCGTGCCCGGCACGTGGGTCAGGATGCCGGCGGCCCGATCCGGGTTGCCCAGGGCCACCACCGTCCGCCCCTCACCGCCGACCTCCAGCCCGAGCAGGTACGCACGCGGCGGCTCCGGCGACGCCAGCCGAGACGTGAGCGCGTCCAGCCCGGCCAACGCGGCGTCGACGGTCCGTAGCCCGGCCAACTCGGCGGGCCCGCGTGGCAACCGGCCCAGCAACTGCCCCCAGCGTTCCAGCAGCGCCGCCCGCCGTACCGCCAGCAGCAGCCGGTTCGCCTGGTCGCGGGCGGCGGCCGGAACCCCGTCCAGCCGACCGATCAGCTCCGGCTCGTGTCCGACCAGCCAGCGCTGCTGCGCTGGGCTGAGCCCGGCCCACCAGAGGTTGACCAGTGCGGGATCGGTGTTCGGCGCGGGCCGCCCCGGCGGTGGTCGGGTCGCCCAACCCGACTCGGCGCCGGCGGTCAGTCGGTCGAGACGGGTGGCGGCCTCGCGATCCGCCGCCGTGGCCAGGTCGAGGGCGTCCCGGATGGCCGTCGCCACCGGAACCACCGTCTGCACGGCCCGGTGGGCCGGCACCCGACCCGGATCGGGGCTGGTCCGACCCCAACGGTCGATCAGCACCCCGACGGTGGCGGCCAGGGCCACCGCAGCCGCCAACCGAGCCCGGGCCGCCGCCAGCCGGGCGCCGAACTCGGCCAGCACCTGGTCGATCTCGATCGCGACCGGGGCGAGTGTGCGCAGCTCGGCTCGCAGGTCGGACAACTGCTCTACGGCTGCGGTCGCGGCAAGCCCCGACCACTGTGCGCGCAACGCCGCCGAGTCGTCCGCGAGCTCGGTGGCTCGTCGCTGCGCCAGGCCGACCAGCCCCGCCCAGGCCGTCCCGGTGGCCTGCCAAAGCGCCGGGTCGACCGTCGAGAGCTGGGCGTAGCCGACCTGGCCCGCCGTCCGGGGCCCGGTCACCGGGGCAGGGTGGACAGCCGGGTCGCCGCCCGAGCGTCCACCGACTCGTACGCGCGGGCGGCGGCGCGTACCGCGTCACCGGTCTGGGTGACGCGGGCGCCGAGCCGGGCGGACCAGGACTGCACGGCCGCCTCCAGGGTGCCCAGCGCGGCCCCGGTCGACCAGCCGGGGGCCGGTGCCGCCAACCCCGGTGCCTCGGCCAGCACGCCGGCCAACCGGTGGCCGTGATCACCCAGCGACCGCCCTACCTGGTGCAGCCGCTCCGGCTGCACAGTCAACTCCTGCGGGTGCAGCAATCCCGGCTGCACAGTCAACTCCTGCTGTTCCAGCAATCCCCGCCCAGTGAACCCCTGCTCCCGCATCGCCCCTCCCGTATCCAGCGACCGCCAACCCGCAGGACGCTAGGCGGCTGTGGGGGAGGCGGGCGTGCCCTGTGGACAACCGCTGCGGGGCGTACCGCTGCGTTGTCCACAGGCGTTGCCCGGTCGGTAGCGGAGGACTATCTTGCGACCCGCGCGCCGGTAGGGTGGCCGTGTGAGACCGGTCTGGCGAGTGGCGGACGTGCGGGCGGCCGAGGCGGCGTTGATGGCCGAACTTCCACCGGGGACGCTGATGCAGCGCGCCGCCGCCGGGCTGGCTCGACGCTGCGCGTTGCTGCTCGCCGAGCGGGGCGGAGTGTACGCCGCACCGGTGTTGCTGCTCGTCGGCTCCGGCGACAACGGCGGTGACACGTTGTACGCCGGCGCCCGCCTGGCCCGGCGCGGTGCGGCGGTGTCGGCGTTGCTGCTGACCCCGGACCGCGCGCACGCCGAAGGGCTGGCCGCGCTGCGGGTCGCCGGTGGACGGATCGTGCAGCGCCCACCGGCCGTGGTCGACCTCGTGTTGGACGGCATCGTCGGCATCGGCGGGCACGGCGGGCTGCGGGAGACCGCCGAGCAGTTGGCGGCGAGTCTGCTGCGGCACCGTGGGCGCGACGGTGCCCGGGCGACGGTGGTGGCGGTGGACGTGCCCAGCGGGGTGGTGGTGGACACGGGAGACGTGCCGTTGACCGCCTCGGGTCGACCCAACGCGGTGCGCGCCGACGTCACGGTGGCCTTCGGCGCGCTGAAGCCGGCCCTGGCGGTCGGTCCCGCCGCCGCGCTGGCGGGGCAGGTGGAACTGGTCGACATCGGGCTCGCCCCGTGGCTGCGCGGCACCCCGGCGTTGCGGGTGGTGGAGTGGTCGGACGTGGCCGAGTGGTGGCCCCGGCTCGGCGCCGCCTCGGAGAAGTACACCCGGGGCGTGGTCGGAGCGGCCACCGGTTCGGCGACGTACCCGGGTGCCGCCACGCTCTCCGTCGGCGGCGCGTTGGCCGGGCCGACCGGCCTGGTCCGCTACGCCGGTGGGGCTCGGGACGAGGTGGTACGCCAGCACCCCTCGGTCATCGCGACCGGCCGGGTGGCCGACGCCGGCCGGGTGCAGGCCTGGGTGTGCGGGTCGGGGCTGGGCACCGACGAGCGGGCGGCGACCGAACTTCGTACCGTGCTGGCCGCGCCGGTGCCGGCGGTGCTGGACGCGGACGCGCTGACCCTGCTGGTCGACGGCTCCCTCGCCGACCAGTTGCGTCGGCGCGACGCCCCGATCGTGGTCACGCCGCACGACCGGGAGTTCACCCGGCTCTGCGGTGAGGAGCCGGGCGGCGACCGGGTGGCCGCCACGCTGCGGCTGGCCGCCTGGATGAACGCCGTGGTGCTGCTCAAGGGCGACCGTACGGTGATCGGCACGCCGGACGGCCGGGCGTACGTCAACCCGACCGGCACCCCCGCGCTGGCCACCGGCGGGACCGGGGACGTGCTGGCCGGGCTGCTCGGCTCGCTGCTCGCGGCCGGTCTGCCGGCGGAACGGGCCGCTGCTGCGGCGGCGTACGTGCACGGCCTGGCCGGTCGGGAGGCGGCCCGGTCCGGCCCGGTCACCGCGCCCGACGTGGTCGCCGCGCTGCGACCCGTGCTCGCCCGGCTGCCCTGACCAGCCCTCGCCCGCGCACACCGAGGGTGGCCCTGACCCGGGTGGACCTGGCCGGGGTGCCCCGCCGTGATCAGCGCGGAAAGTAGGGTGGGGGCATGTGGCAGGCCGAGGTACGCGTGGATCTTGACGCGATCCGGGAGAACGTGAGTCGGCTGCGCGCCGGTACCAGCGCCGAGTTGATGGCGGTGGTGAAGGCCGACGGCTACGGCCACGGCATGGTCCCGGCCGCCCGCGCGGCGGTCGACGCCGGGGCGACCTGGCTTGGTGTCTGCACCCTGGACGAGGCGCTGGCCCTACGTGCGGCCGGCATCGACGTCCCGGTGCTGGCCTGGCTGCTCGCACCTGGGCTGCCGTTGGACAGCGGCGTCAGAGCCGACGTGGACCTGGGCGTGGCGAGTCTGCCGCAGCTCGACGAGACGGTGCAGGCGAGTCGCCGCGCCGATCGTCCGGCCCGGATCCACTTGAAGATCGACACCGGGTTGTCCCGGGGCGGGGCGACGATCGCCGACTGGCCGGCCCTGCTCGACGCCGCCGCCAAGGCGCAGGCGGACGGTCTGGTCGAGGTGGTCGGCGTGTGGAGCCACTTCGTCTACGCCGACCTGCCCGGTCACCCGACCACGGACCGGCAGTTGGCCGTCTTCCACGAGGGCCTGGCCATGGTCGAGCGCGCGGGGCTGCGCCCGCGCTACCGGCACCTGGCCAACTCGGCGGCCACGCTGACCCGGCCCGACACCCATTTCGACCTGGTCCGCCCGGGGCTGGCCGTCTACGGTCTCTCCCCGGTGGCCGGCGAGACCCACGGGTTGCGTCCGGCGATGACCGCCCGCGCCCGGGTGATGTTGACCAAGCGGGTCCCGGTCGGCTCCGGTGTCTCCTACGGCCACACCTACACCACCGGGCAGGACGCGAATCTGGCGGTGGTGCCCCTCGGCTACGCCGACGGGGTGCCCCGACACGCCTCGAATGTCGGCCCGGTGCAGCTCGGCGGGCGTCGGCGGACCATCTCCGGCCGGGTCTGCATGGATCAGTTCGTGCTCGACTGCGGCGACGACCCGGTGGCCGCCGGTGACGTGGTCACGCTGTTCGGCAGCGGCGCCGACGGCGAACCCACCGCCGACGACTGGGCCGAGGCGGTCGGCACGATCAACTACGAGATCGTCACCCGCTTCGGCAGCACCCGCGTCCCCCGCGTTTACGACGGCGCTGGTTCATGAGCAACCGTCCTCTCATCCCGCGGCCGCGGACTGCGGCGGGGCGGGCCGCCGGTCTGGTGGGTGCGGCGCTCGGCGTGGCCGCTGCGGTGACCGCCGCCGGGGTCGCCACCGAACGGGCCCTGGTCCGTCGATTGAAGGCCGACCCCACCGATCCGTACGCCGGTGAGGTCTTCGGCCAGCAGCGGTACGACGAGGCGTATCGGCTGGAGATGCCGGACGGCACCGACATCCACGTCGAGGTGGTCGAGCCGACCCGCCCGGTCGAGGGCAACCCGACCGTGGTGCTGGTGCACGGTTTCTGCCTGGACATGGGCACCTTCCATTTCCAGCGCAAGGTGCTGGCCGAGCGGGGTGAGCACCGGATCGTCGCCTACGACCAGCCCGGCCACGGCCGTTCGGGTCGGTTGGAGAGCGGTGAGTACGACCTGGACGCGCTCGGCCACACGCTGCGTCGGGTGATCGACGAGGTGGCGCCGGAGGGGCCGCTGGTGCTGGTCGGCCACTCGATGGGTGGCATGACCATCATGGCGCTCGCCGAGCTGTATCCGGAGATGTTCGGCGACCGGGTGGTGGGCACCGTGCTGATGGCCACCTCGGGCGGGTTGCTGGCGGAGACGAAGCTGGTCGCGCCGGCCCTGCTCGGCCGGGTGGGCAGCCCGGTGCTCTACATGGCCGGCAACGTCACCCGGTACGGCGGTGCGGTGATCGACCGGGCCCGCAGGTCGACCACCAACGTGGCCTGGCTGCTCACCCGCAGGTACGGCTTCGGCACCCACAAGCCGAGCCCGGCGCTGGTGTCGTACGTGGAGCAGATGAACTCGCTTACCTCGGCGGACACGGTGACCCGCTACCTGCGTACGATCGCGACCCACTCGCGGTTTCCGGCGCTGGTGGCGCTGGCGGGTACGCCGGTGTTGGTGATCGTCGGGGACAAGGACATGATCACACCCGTGACTCATTCGGAGGAGATCGTCCGGCGGCTGCCGCACGCCGAGTTCGTCAAGATCCACGACAGTGGGCACGTGGTGATGCTGGAGCACGCCGCCGAGGTGAACGAGGCACTGATGGCGTTTCTCGGCACCTGCGGGCGAGGCTCGGCGTGACCCGGTTCGTCTTGCCGACGGCCGCCGACACCCACGCCTTCGGTCGGCGGCTGGCCGAGTTGCTGCGCGCGGGTGACCTGGTGCTGCTCACCGGCCCGTTGGGCGCCGGCAAGACCGCGCTGACCCAGGGGATCGGGGCCGGCCTCGGGGTGCTCGGCGACATCACCTCGCCGACGTTCGTGATCGCCCGGGTGCACCGGCCCGATCCCGTCGCCGGGCGGGGTGTGGCGTTGGTGCACGCCGACGCGTACCGGCTGGGCGACGCGACCGATCCTCGGGCGGAGATCGACGATCTGGACCTGGACGCCTCGGTCGACGAGTCGGTGACCGTGGTCGAGTGGGGCGAGGGGCTGGTCGAGCAGTTGACCGACGCGCACCTGTGGGTCCGGCTCGACCGGCGGGACGACGACACCCGCATCGCCGAACTGAAGCCGGTCGGCGGCGACTGGGTGCAGCGCCTGACGGCCCTGGGCTGACCGCGGGCCGCGCCACTCGACGGCACCGACCGGCGGCACCGTCGTACCCTGCGCCTACAGTGCCGGGGACCGACCTCGCTGCGGAAAGGCCGCTGATGCCCGACGACGTTGCCACCCTGGATCTGCCGGCACTGCTACCAAACGAGTGGCGCGATGTGCTCGCCCCGCACCTCGACCCGGCCCGCACGGCCGCGCTGGGCGAGTTCGTCGCCCGGGAGTACGCCACCGGCACGGTCTTCCCGCCGGTGGAGGACCTGTTCTCGGCCTATCGGCGCTGCGCGCCGTCGGACTGTCGGGTGCTGATTCTCGGGCAGGATCCCTACCACCGGGCGGGCCAGGCGCACGGGCTCAGCTTCAGCGTGCGCGAGGGGGTGTCCGTCCCGCCCTCGTTGCGCAACGTCTTCAAGGAGTTGAGGGAGGACCTGGGCGTGCCCAAGCCGCCCAGCGGCAACCTGGACGGCTGGGCGGCACAGGGCGTGCTGCTGCTCAACTCGGTGCTGACGGTGCGGCAGGGCGCTCCCGGTTCACACGCCAACCGGGGTTGGGAGGAGTTCACCGACGCGACCATCCGGGCGCTCGACGCCTTGGATTCGCGGGTGGTCTTCCTGCTCTGGGGTGGCTACGCGCGCAAGAAGGCGGCGCTGGTCAGCAACCCGCAGCACGTGGTGCTGGAGGCGGGGCATCCCAGCCCGATGAACCCGCGTGGCTTTCTCGGCAGCCGGCCGTTCAGCGCGACCAACAAGGCACTCGCCGACGCGGGCCTGCCCACCATCGACTGGGAGCGTACGGCCGGCTGAACGGGCAGACCGGCGGCACGTCCGATCCCATGAGGGCCGTCATTTGGTTGACGCGTTGACATTCCTCGCTCGAATAGCCAACTATGCAAATAGTTGATGAGAGTCGATACATGCGCCTCTTGTGCCGACTGCTCGACACCTGCACCTGGAGGAGGACTGAATGCGCCCATCGAAGTCAGCCCGGACCGCCCTGCTCGCAACCATCAGCGCCGCGACGATCGCGGTGACCGGCGCACCGGCGGTTGCGGCTGAATCCAGCAGCTGCACCTACGTCGATGGCACCGTCTGCCTCCACGAGTCCAAGTGGTTCAACGGCGCCACCGTCGAGTATCCGGCCCCGTCGGGCACCGAGTGCGTCAATTCCTCGCTCGGCTTTCTGGGCTGGCTGAACCTCACCGACCTGTCCCTTCGGGTGTATTCGGGCGCCGACTGCACCGGCATCAGCTACTTCGTTCCGGCCGGCGATCTGCACAACGTGCAGTCGCCGCTACGCAGTTTCAAGGCCGTCTGACCTCGGCAACCCGGCGAGCTCGGCCCGCCCGGCAGAGGGCCCCTCCACCTGCGGAAAGCGCGAGGTGAAGGGGCCCTTTGCTCAGCTGATCCGGTACGCGCGTACGACCGTCTCGGTGAGGGTCGCGGTGGGCCCGGTGGCGCGGACCTGCACGGACACGTACCCGGGGGTGGCCGGATGCGCGACGGTGGCGCGGAAGGTGCCCGCGCCGGTGCGGGTGACCGTGGCCGGCTGCCAGGTGGTGCCGTCGTCATGGGAGACCCGCACGGTGACCGAAGTGGCGTCGGTGCTGATCGGGATGGTGAAGGACCGGCCGGCGGGCGCGGTGCCGGTGGAGTCCAGGGCCGGAGCCATCCGGATCGCCGTCAGGCGCGCGGCGGCCCGTGGCTGGGTGAACGTCCAGTCGGCCGTGACGCGGGTGGACAAGCCGAACGAGGCCGCGCGGGTGGATTCGACGTTGAGTCGGTAGCTGCCCGGCACCGGCGCGACGGTGAACCGGGCGCGGCCGGGCAGGTCGGAGGTGGCCACCACGGCACCGTCCCGGTAGAGGGTGGTCGTGCCGGAAGAGTCGGCCTGGTCGTCGACGTAGCCGGGGTGTCCGGCGCTGTCGCAGTACGGGGCGATCCGCACGGTGAGCCGGTCGCCGGTCCATCCGCCGCCGGCGGCCGGGCAGGGTGCGACGATCGCGGCGTTCCAGGTGGAGGTGTAGGTCCTCCCGGCCCGGTAGGTGATGGGTGAGCCGGTCGTGGTGACGGTGTAGTAGTCGTCGCTGTCGTCCGAGTACTGGTACACCTGCGAGGTCCAGCTGATGCCGCCATCGGTGTTGAAGTAGCGGGTCGCCGCCAGCGGGGCGGAGGTGTAGGCCGGAGTCAGCGGATAGCCCGGCACCGTCGGTGCCGACTGCATGAGGGTCGTGCCGGACGGGGCCTGACCGCGGGCGGAGGTCCGCTCCACGGCGAGTTGGCCGGCGGTGACCGACCTGGTGAAGCCGGTGGGCAGGGTTCCGGGCCGGTGCCAGGCGAGTTGGTACGCGAACGCGCTGGGATCCGACCCGTCGCCGAACGCCGTCTGGATCAGCGAGACGAAGTTGGCCGGGTCGCCGGTCCCGCCGATCTGGGCGGTGCGCATCTGTATCGATGCGTTGCTGGATCCGCCGACGGTCACCCACCTGTTGCCGCCGCTGCGGATGCCCACCTGGACGGCGCTGTCCGAGCGGACGGCACCGGCCGCCGGCACGCTCACCTGAACCGGCCGCCCGGCCCGCTCGTCGAGCGTGAGCTCGGCGTCCGCGCGCACGTTGAGGTTCGGGTGGGCCACATAGGTCAGGTGCGGGAAGTCCGAGAACATCTGCGACACGATCGCGTATCGCCCCTCCGGGACGCGGAGAGTGATCTCGCTGCCGTAGTTCTCGTTGTAGTGGTACAGGGAGTCGTACGTGTACGGGGTGTCCAGGCCCACCACCGTGGTGTAGTAGTCGATCGTCGGTTGACCGTCGGCGGCGAGGTGACGCAGCGTCAGGGTGTGGGTGGCGGCCTCCCGGATCAACCCGACCGGCGTGGTCACCCGCTTGCCGTCGGCGGTGGTGGCGGTCAGCCGCCCGGAGTACGGCCCGGCCGGTGCCGTCGTCGAGGCGGCGGCCGTGACGGTTGCCTGAGCGCTCCCGCCGGCCGGCACGGTCAGCGTGGCCGGGCTCACCCGGAACAGCCCGGAGGTGGCCCTCATGTTCGGCCCGTCCACGGTCAGCCCCAGGCGCAGCGTCTGCGTCGTGGTGCCGGGGTTGCGGTAGGTCACCGTTTTGCTGATCGGAACGTCGTCGGTGTGCGGATAGGTGTGCATGCCGAGGCTCAGGCTGGGCGGGTCGGCGAGCACCGGGCCGGTGAGCGCCGCCGCCACGTCGACGCGGCCGGCGCCCTGGGCGAACACGCCGACGCCCGGGGCCGGCCGGGCCGTACCCATCAGCACGGCCTTGAGCATCTTCCCGGTCCAGTCCGGGTGCTTCTGCTTGAGTAGGACCGCGCTGCCGGCCACGTGTGGCGCCGCGAAGGAGGTGCCCCACACTCCGTGGGCGTAGTGGCCGGTGCCGCGCGAGTCGGCGCTGCGGGCGGCGGTGATGTCGACGCCGGGCGCGGTGAGGTCGGGCTTGACGGCGTTGTCGCCGAGACGTGGGCCGCGGCTGGAGAAGTCGGCCAACCGGTCGTCGTGGTCGACCGCGCCCACGGTCAGCGCCGCGTCGGCCGTGGCGGGCGCCCCCACGTCGTAGTCCTGTCCGGCGTTCGGGTTGTTGCCGTTGGCGCCGTCGTTGCCCGACGCGACCACGAACAGCGTCCCGTGCTGCTCGCTGAGGCCGTTCAGCGCCAACTCCATGGGACCGTCGCCAGGGGTGGCGGGAAAGCCGAGGCTGATGTTGACGACCGCTGCGCGCTTCGGGCCGGACACCCACTCCATGGCCGCGATCACCGCTGACTCGGTCGTGTCGTAGTCGCCGGTCTTGGCGGAGACGATCGTGGCGTCCGGCGCCACCCCTCGATAGCGGCCGTCCGACGCGGCCCCGCTGCCGGCGGCGACGGAGATGACGGCCGTGCCGTGTCCGTCGATGTCGTGCACATCGATGTCGGTGGGCACGCCGCCCTCGGAGACCGGTGTGAAGTCGACCTGATCGGTCACCCGACCGGCCAGGTCGGGGTGGGTGACATCGACGCCGCTGTCGATCAGCGCGATGGTGACACCCGCGCCGGTCAGACCGGCCTGCCAGGCGGCCGGTGCGCCGATCTGCTGGACCCCCTCCCCACCGGTGAAGTGGCCGACCGCGTCCAGCCAGACCTTGCCCTTGGTGCCCTTGCGGGTCAGCGTCGACCAGAGCCGGTCGAGGCCGCGCTTGCGGGTGTGCAGCGCGGTGGCCTTGAAGCTGGTCATCCGGTGCACGATCGTGCCGTCGACGCCACTGTCGGTGGAGGCGATGATCGGCAGGTCGGTCCGCCGGTCGTCGTCGTATCCGCCGGCGAGCAGCCCGGTCACGTCGAACAGCCGCGGGTCGAGTCGTTCCGACCGCAACAGCGGCAGCGCGTCGGCCGGGATCACCCGTACCCGGCCGGTGACCGTGCTGGTCAGCATGGGAATCTCCGCCCGGCCGGGGCCGGGGACGACGCTGACGCCGCCGTCGGAGGTCAGGGTGACCCGGTCTCCGGTGATGAGCGTCGTGGTCCGGCCGTCGCCACCGACGGCGGTCGTGGCCGAGCCGACCGACGTGACCTTCCCGGCCGAGTGAGCTGGTGCCGCTGGGGCGAGACCGGCCGTGAGCAGCAGGGCCACGGCGGCCGGTAGGAACCTTCTGGGGCGCATGGAGCTCCTTGTCCTCTACTATGGACGGTTGGTGCCGGGCGTGAACAGCCGACGGCGCCGTGCTCCTCGCGGTGACACGGCGCCGTCAGTGATCGACAAGACTGGGTTACCGGGCTGCGAGCGCTTCGGATGCCGGAAGCCAGGCGCTCTTGTCGTGCACGTCGAGCACCTCGATCGACTCCGCGATCCTGGTCATCTCCGCGGCAGAGAGCTGCCCGGTGCTCAACACCTGTACGACCACCGCACCGTCCGCGCTCCACACGTTGCAGAACGGTGTCTGCGCATGCGGGTAGCACCGCGTCTCACCGGCCTGGGCTGCCTGGTTGGACGTGGCGCTGGGCCCGACGTAGATGGTGAAGCTCGACGGGACGGGAAGGCCCTCGTCATCGCCGTACGGCCGGACCAGCCCGGTGGTCGCCGGGGCCGGGTTGGCGTAGGTTGCGCCGCCGTAGTTGCCGTCCTCGGCAGCGGCGATGCCGTTCAGGCCGGGATAGGTGCCCGAGCCGATCTCCACCGGGGTGTAGCCGGAGGGCAGGTAGCCCACCTGGAAGGGCAGTCTGGCCGGCACCACCGGGCTGGGTGCAAGGGCGGTGACCAGCACCGACATATCCTGAATGGAGGGGTCGGCGCTGTAGGCGAAGGCGGTGAGGACGGCCCACGCGTCGTCGGCGTACTCCCAGGCCAGCTGCCGGTTCGGCGGGTTGGTCGCGGACGTCGAGATCGCCTGGCGCCCGGCCACCGTCAGCGGCGTGCCGCCGGTGAGCCCGGCCGGGTTGAACGCACCCGGTCGGTAGAGCGTCAGGTACGCGTGGTGCGCGCCGGTGGTGTTCCGCGTCACGCCGTCGGGGAGTTTCTCGAAGAGTTCCTTCTGCTCCTGCGAGGTGGGCTGCAACTCCGTGGTGATCCTGTCGGTCTGGTACACCGGCGCGATCTGGTAGGCGGTGGACGCCACGATCGGATCCGCCACCCGGAACTTGCCGGCGTCGAACGCGGTGAACGTGAAGGTGAAGGGTGGTGCCTCCGGCCATGTGGCATTCGCATTCTGGCCAGCCGCGCTGGACCGGCCCGACGTGGTCGAGGTGATCGACGTCAGGGCGAACGAGCCGGCCATCGCGACCACGACCAGTCCGGCCGCGCCGGCCGAGGCGAAGCCGGCCCGGCGGCGACGCTCGGCCCTGCGACCGGCGGAGATGATCTCGTCGACGCTGTGTGTCAGTGGCGGCCCGTCTTCGGTAACCGCGTCCACAACCTCACGCAATTGCATTTCTCCACTCCTCTGTTTCGTCCCCGTTGAAGTTGATCTGTTCTGCCGCGAGCAGCTCACGGAGCTTGGCGAGCCCACGCGAGGTCTGGCTTTTCGCGGTTCCGACGTTGCAGCCCAGGACCTGGGCCGTGTCCTCCAGGCTCAGCCCCAGGTAGTGCCGAAGCACCACGGCGGCGCGCTGGCGGGTGGGTACGGCGTCCAGCGCCGCCCGGATCCGCAACCGCTCGTCGGTGACGCCGTTCGGGTCGCTCAGGTTGTCGATCGGGACGTCCGGGATGGCGTGACCGATCGACCGTTCCCGCCCTCGGCGCCAGGGCCTGCGGGTCTCGTCGACGGCAGCCCGGTACACCATGGTCTTGGCGTACAGGTCCGGCCGATCCAGCTTGCGCCATCGCGGGTAGAGCTTGATCAACGAGTTGGCCACGGCATCCTCCGCCGCGTGCCAGTCCCCGCAGGTGACGTAGGCCAACTTGCGCAGCGACGCCATCTGGGACGTCACGAACTCCCGGAACGCTTGCTCGTCTGCGGCCTTCAACTCGGCTTGCCTCCTTAGACGGAGGTGGAACGGCACCAGCGAGTCCAGGAGTTGCACGCCATAGAAAAGTAATTGCCCGGCTGCCGAAAGTAGTCGAGCGGTGGGGGTGCCGGGCGGGGCCGTCAGCGGGTGGCGACGATGCGGCTAGGCTGGTTCATTGTGCTCGTACTGGTGGTGGACAGCTCGACCCCGGCGGTGACGGCGGCGCTCGTCGAGGTCACCGCGAGTGGCGTCACGACCCGCGCACACCGGTGCACGGTCGACGCGCGGGCGCACGGCGAACTGCTCGCGCCGCAGGTGGACGCGGTGCTTGCCGACATCGGTGCCCGCCCAGCCGACCTGGGCGCGATCGTCGCCGGGCTCGGCCCCGGCCCGTTCACCGGGCTGCGGGTGGGGCTGGTCACCGCCGCCACCATGGGCCAGGTGCTCGACATCCCGGCGTACGGTGTCTGCTCGCTGGACGCCATCGGTCACCCGGCGGCGGCCGGCGAGCCGGTGTTGGCGGCGAGCGACGCGCGCCGCCGGGAGATCTACTGGGCGATCTACGACGGTGCCGGCCAGCGTCTGGTCGGGCCGGAGGTCTCCGCGCCGGCGGTGGCCGCGCAACGGGCCCGCGACCTGGCCGTCACCGCCGCTGTCGGCGACGGTGCGCACCGCTACGCCGACACCCTGGGGCTGCCCCTGCGGGCCGAGCCGCGATACCCGGACGCCAACGCGCTCGCCGCCCTGGCCGCCGAGCGGATCCGGGCCGGTGCGCCCGGCGACCCGTTGACGCCGCTCTACCTGCGCAGGCCGGACGCGGTGGCGGCGACCGCGCGTAAGCCGGTCCTGCCGTGAGCGAGGTACGACTCGACCGGTTCCGCTGGTGGCACATCGACGAGGTGCTCTCCATCGAGGCGGACCTCTTCGGTGCCGAACAGTGGTCCGCGGCGATGTTCTGGAACGAACTGGCCAACGGGCACCACTACCGCATCGCCACCGACGACGACGGTGCGGTGCTCGGTTACGCCGGGCTCGCCGTCGCGCCCCCCGACGAGGCGTGGGTGCAGAACATCGCGGTACGCCGGGACGCGCAGCGGCGGGGGATCGGCCGGCTTCTGCTGGAGGAACTGCTCGCCGAGGCCGCGCGGCGCGGCCTACGGTCGGTGCTGCTGGAGGTCGCGGCGGACAACGCACCGGCCCAGCGGCTCTATGCCACGTACGGGTTCGAACCGATCGGCGTACGCCGTGGCTACTACCAACCGAGCAACACCGACGCGCTGGTGATGCAGCGCATCGAGGACTGAGACTTCCATGGTTGACGAACCACTGATCCTCGGCATCGAGACCTCGTGCGACGAGACCGGCGTCGGCATCGTACGCGGGCACACCCTGCTCGCCGACGCGCTCGCCTCCAGCGTGGACCAGCACGCCCGGTTCGGTGGGGTGGTGCCCGAGGTGGCCAGCCGGGCGCACCTGGAGGCCATCGTGCCGACCATGCAGCGGGCGCTGACCGAGGCGGGGGTCACTCTCGCCGACATCGACGCGATCGCGGTCACCGCCGGTCCGGGCCTGGCCGGTGCACTGCTGGTCGGCGTGGCCGCCGCGAAGGGCTACGCGGTCGCCGCCGAGAAGCCGGTGTACGGGGTCAACCACCTGGCCGCGCACGTGGCCGTGGACACCCTGGAACACGGTCCGCTGCCCGAACCGGCGGTCGCGTTGCTGGTCTCCGGCGGGCACTCCTCGCTGCTGATGGTCGACGACCTGGCCCGGGGCGTGACCCCGCTCGGTGCCACCATCGACGACGCGGCCGGTGAGGCGTTCGACAAGATCGCCCGACTGCTCGGGCTGCCGTTCCCCGGTGGCCCGTACATCGACCGGGAGGCCCGCACGGGTGACCCGGCGGCCATCGCGTTCCCGCGCGGGCTGACCGCCGCCAAGGATCTCGCCAACCATCGCTACGACTTCTCCTTCTCCGGGCTGAAGACCGCGGTGGCCCGCTGGGTGGAGGCCCGGCAGCGGGCCGGCGAGCCGGTTCCGGTGGCCGACGTCGCCGCGTCCTTCCAGGAGGCGGTCTGTGACGTGCTGGTCGGCAAGGCCCTGGACGCCTGCCGCAGCAACGGCATCGAGACCCTGGTGATCGGCGGGGGAGTGGCGGCCAACTCGCGGCTGCGCGCGATGGCCGAGCAGCGCGCGGCCCGCCACGGCATCCGGGTACGGGTGCCCCGGCCAGGACTGTGCACCGACAACGGCGCGATGGTGGCGGCGCTCGGCTCACACCTGGTCGCTGCCGGTGTCGCGCCGAGCCGGCTGGATCTGCCGGCGGATTCGGCCATGCCGCTGACCACGGTCAGCGTCTGAGGGAGGACGTCGACGTGATCGTACGGATGTGGGAGGCGCGGGCCGAGTCGTACGCGCTCGCCGAGCTGATCACCTGGGTCTGCGACACGGCCCTACCCGAGTTCGAGCACGATCCGCTGCACGTGTCCAGCGAGGTCTTCTCCTCCACCGATCACCGGGTGGTGGTGATCTCCAAGTGGCGTAGCAACCCTCGACCGCTGCCCGAGCCACCGGTGATGCTGCTCGCCCGGCCCCCGCACTCCTGGGACTTCACCCAGGTGGACCGCTGAGCGGCCGCGCCACCACCGGCCGCACCGTTCAGCGGATGGTCACCGTGGTGGTGGCGGTGGACCGGTCGATCTCGCTGGTCCGGGCGGCGATGCGCAGCGTCCACTCACCGGCCACCGGAAAGTGGATCTCGGCACTGCCGTGGTGTGGTTCCAGGGCGAAGACCTCGACGGTGATCGGCTCGATGCCGGCCTCCGGCAGGGCGGCGGTGACCGTCCACTCGGCGACCGGCAACGCCTGCGCCTGCGGCGTGTAGACGTAGGCGTGCAGGCTGTTCGTGGTCCCGGCGGCGGCCGGGTAGATGTCGAACTGGAGTGTGAACAGGTCAGTGGTCAGCGACTGCGCGACACCCTCGCGGGTGATCCCGTCGGCTGCCGGGCCCGCCGTACGGCCCGGTGGGGTCTGCACGAGCAGCGCGGTCAGCGCCAGGATCACCGCGGTCACCGCCAGTTCGACACCGGCTGCCCGAGCAACCCGCCCGGGTTGACCGGCGGCGGCCCGTCGTCGGATGAGTCTCCGCTGCCCGGCGGCCACCGCCAGCACCACCGCCAGCAGCGCGGCCTTGGCGCCGAGCAGGCGTCCGTACGTGCTGTCCAGCAGCGCCGACGGTCGGCCGAGTTCGATGGCAGCCTGGACGAGCCCGGCGGTCACGAACCAGGCCACGGCCAACGTGGCCCACCGCGACCAGGCCGGCAGGACCCGGGCGAGGACCCGCTCGTGGGTGCCCCGCAGCAGGAAGACGGTCAGGGTGAGCAGACCGCCCAACCACACGGTGATTCCGGCGATGTGCACGGTGGTCAGCACGATGCTCACCGGTGGCACGGGTGCGGCGACCGGATGCCCGGCGAGCGGCCAGGTGACCAGTCCGGCCACCCCCACCACCGCGAGCGCACCGGTCCGCCCTCGTCCTGCGGTGCCCCCGGTGACCGCCGGCAGGAGCGCGGCGGCGAGGCAGACCAACGCCAGGCGTACGGCCAGCACCGACCCGATGTCGCTGTCCGCGACCGCGCGCAGGTCGGCCCCGGACAGTTGCCCGACCGGTGCGCCGACCACCTGCGCCGCCTGCCCGATCCAGGTGCCCACCGTGGCGGCGGCGACCAGACCGAGCCCGACCAACGCCATGATCGTCGCCGGTCGCCGGGGCCGCCGACGCGGCCACATCGTCGCCGCGAGCAGCGGCGGGCCGACGGCCGCCAGCAGGCCCAGGTAGCCGACGTACTTGGCCACCGGCACCAGGACCCCGGCCGGCGACTCGGCTCCGGCGTCGGCCGGCAGCGGTGGAGTCGCCGAGGGCGCCCCGGCGGCGAAGGTGAAGCTGCCGGAGATCGGGTGGCTGTCCGCCGAGACGACCCGGTAGCTGACCAGGTAGGTGCCGAGCGGCCGGTCTGCCGCCCGCAGGGCGATCCGGATGGTGCGGTCGCGGACCTCCGGGTCACCGACGTTGATCCGCTTGCCGTCGGGGGCGAGCACTTGCACCCGCCCGGGTACGACGGCGACCGGCTCGCTGAAGGTCACCAGCACCTCGCGCGGGGCGTAGCCGAGCACCTCGTCACGTTGCGGTGCGGTGGCGACCACCACGGCGTGCGCCGCCGCTGGGCCGGCCGGTCCCAGCGCAACGCCCAGGGCGGCGCAGAGGGTGGCCAGGGCCAGCCCGAGCAGGACCCCGGCCCGGGTACGGGTGGGCATCAGGCTGGACTAGTTGCGGCGCAGCAGGCGGTAGCTGAGGAAGCCGCCGGTGCCGATGGCGCCGAGGAAGATCACCCAGATCAGGGTGTTGCTGATGCCGATCTGCGGGCCGGTGTTGGCCGACGCGGCGGCGATCAGCCCGTCGTTGCCCGGTGCGGGCAGGGCGGCGGGCGGCAGTTCGGCGTACCGGACCAGGCCGGTGCTCTCCAACATCAGCATGTGGTCGCCGACGAACTTGTTGGTGGCGTTGGCCAGGTCTCGGATGACCTCGTTACGGGTACTGGCCCGGACCGCGCCGACCACCGGGAAGATCTTGCCGTGGGCGACCCGGAGGCGGGTGACGAAGATCTGGTCGAAGCGGGCGCCGGTGGCGTCCTTCATCTCGGTCAGCCACTGCTGCTGTTCGGCGGTCGGCTGGTTCGGGATGGTGGCGCCGAGCTTGTTGGCGGCCTCCACGGTGAGCCGGTCCAGCTCCTCGTGCTGGCGGGCGATCTCCGCGCCGATCTCCCGGACCACCCGCGACTGGCCCTTCTCGGCGGCCATCTGCCCGGCCGGCATCTCCCAGAGCCCCGCCAGTCGCACGCCGTCGAGCAGGGCCTGATCGGCGGCGGCGAGTTGCTGACCGGCGGGCGCGGCCAAGGCCGCCCCGGGCAGCACGACGAGGGCCGCGGCGATCGTGGTGAGCAGCACCGCCAACCGAGGGGACCGATTGCCCTGCCGGCGACGAGCGGAATCCAGCGATGCCATGTCTGCGGTGCCTCCTCGGTCGAGAACCGATCATCTGCCCGACGGGCGTCCGCACGCCGTTGGCCGCCCGTCCGCACACTGGTACGGATCGACCGGCCGATCAGTTCATCGCTCGCGAATCCACCTCATGGCGGTGCTTCCAGAGCAGCTCAGCCGACGTCGAGTGGGTCGGCGAGCAGCCGGTCGAAGGCCAGTTCGGCGGCGCCGATCAGCGGGGCGTCCGCGCCGAGCATGGGGGTGCGCAGGCGTACGTGCTCCAGGCAGGCGGGCAGCCCGTTGGAGTTGAGTCGGCTGCGTACCTGCGCGGCGGCGGCCAGGTACAGGTCACGCATCGTGCCACCGAAGATGACCATCTCCGGGTTGAAGATGTTGACCAGGTTGGCCACGCCGAAGCCCAGCCAGTCGCCGGCCTGGCGTACCGCCGTCTGGGCCCGGGCGTCGCCCCGGTCGGCGGCGTCGAAGACCGCCAGCAGCGCGTCGCGGCCCCGGGCGTCGGAGCGCCCGGCGGCGCGCAGCAGGCCGTGCTCGCCGATCTCGGTCTCCCAGCAGCCCCGGTTGCCGCACTCGCAGCGGGCCCCGTCGCGGGACACCACCATGTGACCGACCTCGCCGCTGTAGCCACCGTGCCCGGTCAGCCGCCGGCCCCCGGCGATGATCCCGGCTCCGACACCCACGTCCCCGTAGAGGTAGATGACGTTGTCGCAGCCGGCCGCCGTGCCCCGCGCGTGCTCGGCGAAGGCTGCCACCTCGGCCACGTTCCCGACGGTGACCGGTACGTCGACGCCGAGTTCGTTGCTGACCGCCGCCCCGATCGGCTCGTCCACCCAGCCGGTGGCAGGCCCGAGCCGGACCAGGCCGTCGTCGCGGCGCACCATGCCGCAGACCGCGATGCCGGCGCCGACGCAGACGGCATCCTTCGGCAGCGCCTGCCGCATCTCCTTGACCGCCCCGGCCAGCAGCGGCGCGGCCTCCGCGGCGGAAAGACCGCGCGGCCGGTCCAGCTCCCGACGGTCGAGCACCGCGCCGCCGAGACCGACCCGCGCGGCCCGCAGCCGATCCACCTCGATGCTGTACGCGTACGCGAAGATCCGTTCCGACTCGGGCCGGACGACCAGCGAAGGTCGTCCGGCCCGGCCGGTTTCCTTCGGCGCCCCCTCGGTCACCAGGCCAGCCGCGGCGAGGTCGGCGGTGAGCGCGCCGATGGTGCTCCGGTTCAACCCGAGCGCGTTGGTCAACTCGGCGCGGGTCGTCGCCCCGTGCAGGTGCACGTAACGCAGCAGCGCGCCGAGATTCTGCCGGCGGATCTCGTCCTGGCTGGGTCCTACGCGCATCGGGTGGTTACTACTTTCGGTGGTGCGTTCAGCGGTTTCCGGTGGCCGAAGCTCGTCGTCGGGACAGCGCGTCGACACTGGCCGCGAGCAACAGCACGACGCCGGTGACCACGTACTTGACGCCGGAGCTGTAGCCCATCAGACCCATCCCATTGTCGATCACGGCCACGACGGCGCCACCGAGAACCGCGTCCAAGATGCGCCCTTTGCCACCAAATAGGCTTGTGCCGCCGATCACCGCCGCGCCCACGGCGTAGAGCAGCACGTTGCTGCCGCCGGTGTTCGGGTCGACGGAGTTGGCCCGGCTGGCCGCCACGATCCCCCCGACCGCGGCCATCGTCGAGCAGATCATGAAGGCCGAGATGCGGATGCGGTCGACGTTGATGCCGGCCCGGCGGGCGGCCTCCCGGTTACCGCCGACCGCGTAGATGTGCCGGCCGTAGCTGGTGCGCTGGAGCACGAAGGTCAGGACCACCAGCAGTACGGCGACGATCGGCACCACGATCGGCACACCCTTGAGCGAGGTGATCAGCGTGTTGAGGCTGCGCTCCAGGTTGAGCACATAGACGGCGAGGCCTAGGACGAGCGCCAGGGCGGCGATGCGACCCAGCACCACCGCGAACGGATCGTTGATCAGGTTTCGCGCGGCACGGCTGCGGTAGCGGAGCAGTTGCACCACGGCGAATCCCGCGACCGCGATCGCGGCGAGCGTCCAGCCGAGCGCGACCGGCATGTTGCGGTTGACGATCGCCACCACCACCGGCTCGCGGACCGAGATGTTGCGGCCCTCCTTCATCAGCAGCAGCACCACGCCCTGGAAGGCGAGGAAGCCGGCGAGGGTGACCACGAACGAGGGGATGCCCACCTTGGCGACCAGGAAGCCGAGCGTGGTGCCGATGACCATGCCGGTGAGCAGGGCGGCGAGCACCGCGACGTACCAGGGGTAGCCCAGGACGGTGACCAGGTTGGCCAGCACCGCCGCGCAGACGCCGCTGGCGAAACCGGCCGACAGGTCGATCTCGCCGAGCAGCAGGACGAAGACCAGACCCATCGCGATCAGGGTCACCGCCGCGCCCTGGGTGAACAGGTTGGCGAAGTTGCCGGCGGTGAGGAACGACGGCCGCATGATCGAGAAGATGGTGCAGAGGACGAGCAGACCGGCGACGGCGGGCAGGGCACCGATGTCTCCGCCGCGTACCCGCTGCCAGTAGTCGCGGACGTGGCTGCCGACGGTGGGTGCCGGTGCGACGGCGGCGGGGCCCTCCTTCGTGACGGCGGTGATGCTCATGAGACGCCTCCTGCGGTGCTGTCGGCCGGCGCCGCGCCGTTGCCGTTGACGCCCGGGTCGGCGGCGAGTCCGAGCTCGCCGGAGCGGCCGGCGGTGATCAGCTCGACCACCTGGGCGTGGGTGATCTCTGTCGTCTTCACCTGGGCGACCATCTGGCCGAGGTAGAGCGCGGCGATGCGGTCGGAGACGGCGAAGACGTCGTTCATGTTGTGCGAGATGAGGACGACGGCCAGGCCGTTGTCGGCCAACCGTCGAACGAGTTCGAGGACCTGGGCGGTCTGCGCGACGCCGAGCGCGGCGGTCGGCTCGTCCAGGATCACCAGCTTGCTGTTCCAGAGCACCGCCTTGGCGATCGCCACAGTCTGGCGCTGCCCACCGGAGAGGCTGGAGACGTGCTGGCGCAGGGACTTGACGGTGCGTACGGAGAGCCCGGCCAGGGTCTCCGCGGCCATCTGTTCCATCGTCGGCTCGTCCAGGACGAGGCCGTTGCGCTTCTCCCGCCCGAGGAACATGTTCTGCACGATGTCGAGGTTGTCGCAGAGCGCGAGATCCTGGTAGACGACCTCGATGCCGAGCGATGCGGCGTCGCGCGGACTGTTGATGGTCACCGGTCGGCCGTCGAAGACGAACTCGCCGGCGTCAACGGGGTAGATGCCGCTGATGCACTTGACCAGGGTCGACTTGCCGGCGCCGTTGTCACCGACGAGGGCGGTGACCTCGCCCGGGTAGGCGGCGAAGGCGACGTCGCGCAGCACCTGGACGGGACCGAAACTCTTGTCGATCCCGCGTAGCTCCAGCAGTGGGTTCGCGGACACGGGGTTCTCCTTATTCCACGGAGGGAGATCGGGGCCCGTCCAGCGACGCCGCCCGGTACGGGGTTGCCGTACCGGGCGGCGTCACTTCGGCGGGGGACAGGTCAGCTGATGCCCGCGTCAGTGCAGAGCTTGGCGTAGTCGCTGGTGCAGATCTGTTCCTTGGTCACGTAGCCGTCGGCGATGACGTCCTTGACGTTCTCCTTGTAGATCGCCGCGGGGGTGAGCAGGACGGCGGGCACGTCGCGGTTGCCCTCCGGGTCCCGGACCGTCTGGCCGGTCTCCTTGCGCTCGCCCTTGGCCAGCGCGATGGCCAGCTCGGCGGCGGCGTCCGCCTCCTTCTTGACCGCCTTGTAGACGGTCATGCACTGGTCACCGGCGAGGATGTTCTGCAGTGCCTGCGGGTCGGCGTCCTGCCCGGTCACCGGCACCTTGCCGTTGAGGTTGTTCTTCTTCAGCACCGAGATGGCGGCGTTGCCGAGGCCGTCGTTCGCGGAGAGTACGCCGTCGATCTTGCCGCCGGTCTTGGTGAGCTGCTGCTCGAAGATGGTCGCGGCCTGGGTGTTGTCCCAGTCCGGCACGGAGTCGTCGGCGGCCTTGGTGTACTCGCCGGAGTCGAACTTCGGCTTGAGGACCGAGTCGTAGCCTTCCTTGAACAGGGTGGCGTTGTTGTCGGTCGGCGAGCCGTTGAGGTACGCGATCGCCGGCTTTTCCGCCTTCGCGTCGGTGAGGCACTTGACCAGGCCCTCGCCCTGGAGCTTGCCGACGGCCACGTTGTCGAAGCTGACGTAGTACTCCGCCGAGCCGCCGAGGGTCAGGCGGTCGTAGTCGATGGTGGCGACACCCTGCGACTTGGCCTTGTCCAGGACGGCCTTACCGGTGCCGGAGTCCAGGTTGACGATCATCAGCACGGTGACCCCGTTGGTGATCATCTGGTCGGCGATGGTCTGGAAGGCGTTCTTGTCGCCCTGCGCGTTCTGGATGTCCGACTGGACACCGGCCGCGTCGAACGCCTCCTTGAGGAACCTGCGGTCCGCGCTCTCCCAGCGGACCGAGGAGCTGCTGTCCGGCAGGATCACGCCGATCTTCGGAGTCTTGCCGGAGCCGCCGCCGGCCTGGTCGCCGGAATCGTCGCCGCAGGCCGTCAGGCTGCCGAGGGCGAGCACGCCCACAGCGCCGATGGCGAGGAAGCCCTTGCGCATGTGCAGGGTCCTTTCGAGAGTGGGAAGGTGTCGGTGTGTCGATGGTGTTCTTTTGTTGTGCCCGGCAACGTATTCCCCGCCCGCGCGTCGGCACAAGGGTGCGGCGGAGGCGAGTTTGTTGTCGGCAGTAACAATTCGGCAACGCCCATGACTCGTCTGCCGGCGGTGTCCTGCATGATCGACACCGTTTCGGTGGAGTGGGGGTAACCCACCGACAGGGATACCGCCGTTGCGGCGTAACGGTGACGAGGCCAGCCCGGCGTGGTCAGCCGGCGGCGAGCCGGCCAGCGGCGTGGTCAGTCTGCGGCGAGGGGAGCGGTGTGGGCGTCGGTGAGGGCGACCAGGTCGGCCGGGGCCAGCTCGACCTGAAGGCCGCGCCGGCCTGCCGAGACGTACACCGTGTTGTGCTCCAGGGCCGAGGCGTCGAGCACCGTCGGTAGCCGCTTTCGTTGCCCCAGCGGGCTGATTCCGCCGCGTACGTACCCGGTCGCGCGTTCGGCCGCGCCGCGTTCGGCGAGTGTGGCCCGCTTGCCACCGACCGCCGCGGCCAGCGCCTTGAGGTCCAGCTCGCCGGTCACCGGCACGATCGCCACGGTGAGAGTGCCGTCCACCTCGGTCACCAGGGTCTTGAAGACCTGCCCTGGTGGTATGCCGAGCGTGGCGGCGACCAAGGCACCGTAGTTCGGCGACTCCGCGGGAACGTCGTAGGCGTGGGTGCGATGGGTGATGCCGCGCTTGGCCAGCAACACCGTCGCCGGCGTACCCCGTCCCGTCATGTGCGCCAACCTAGTCCCGACCCGTTGTCCCGGCCAGCGGCTTTCCGGGCCTTCGGCGGTGCACCCGCACCGTCGGGTTCAGTGGACCGGTTGACAGACCAGCACCGTCGGGGCGGCGGCCACCCGGGTCAGCACCAGG
The DNA here is from genome assembly GCF_040682415.1 of Micromonospora sp. NPDC051196. Classification (NCBI taxonomy): domain Bacteria; kingdom Bacillati; phylum Actinomycetota; class Actinomycetes; order Micromonosporales; family Micromonosporaceae; genus Micromonospora; species Micromonospora sp. NPDC051196. The sequence continues at coordinate 157,116 of NZ_JBFBAY010000003.1, read as the reverse complement.
CTCGCCGGCTGGTCACCGGCCAGGCGCAGGTCGTGCCGGAGTCGTTCGGGTTCCAGCGCGGAGCCACGCTTGAGGATCTCCACCCGGCCGACTCGGCGCTCCCGCAGTAGCGCACGCAGGCGCTTGAGCGAGAACGGCAGCACGTCGGTCACCTCCAGGCAGCGGGCGTACGGCGTCGGCGTCGGCGTGTCGGCGTAGAGATAGGCGATGCTCGGATCGGCCAGCGAGGCGTCCAGGTCGGCGGCGAGTTCGGCGATCAGGTGGGCGCGTACCACCGCCGGATCCGGGTCGTACACGAAGCGGCGTACCGGCCCGACCGGCGCCTCGTTCCGGCCCGATCCGACGAGTTGGTGCACGCTCGTGCCGTCGACGAAGTGATAAGAAGGGGCCCCTTCACTACCTGAGGCGTTAACAGGGGGCCCTTCCTTCAACACAGTTGCGCGACGGGGGGTTTCGGTGAGGGGGCCGCACCAGAGCGCGGCCTCGACCAGGTCGCCGCCGACGCTGACCCACTCGGCCTCGGCGCCGACCGGGATGAGGGCGTGGTCGAGACCCGGCGCCACCTTCACCACCGTGTGGGATACCCGTTCGGCGAGCCCGGTGACGAAGTCCCAGGGCGGTGAGTACGAGTTCGGGTCGAAGATCCGGCGTCCGGTCCCGGCCCGGCGGCGGGCCGGATCGCAGAAGACCGCCTCGACCCGGGTCACGTCGAACGCCGTCGCGTCGCCGCACTCGACGGTGAAAAGCTCGGCCAGCCCGGCGGCCTGCGCGTTCGCCTCGGCCAGCGCGGCGGTGAGCGGGTCGGCCTCCACGCCGTACACCCGGATGCCGGCCTGGGCGGCGGCGAGCGCGTCGGCCCCCAACCCGCAACCCAGGTCGGCCAGGCTACTCACCCCGGCCTCGCGCAGCCGGTGCGCGCGGCGTCGCGCGACCACCCCCCGGGTGGCCTGTTCCAGGCCCGGCCGGGTGAAGAACATGCCGCTCGCCGCCGGCCCGAACTTGCCCGCCGCCCGGCGGCGCAGCTCCGCCTGGGTCAGCGCCGCCGCCGCCAACCCGGCCGGCACCCCCGCTGAGCGGATCGCCGCCGCCGCGGCCAGCGGATCACCGCCGGCCAACCGGGCCGCCGCCGCCAGCGCGGCCGACCCCTCGGCGGTACGCAACTCCGCCAGCTGCTCCAGATCCACCCGCCCATTGTCCCGGCCCACCCCGGCCCACCGACCGCCCCCACCCGCCCAGCCCGCCCCCACCCGCCCAGCCCGGCCCAGCCCGGCCCAGCACGGCCCTGCCCTGCTCGGCTAGCTTGATCATCACGGTCGCGCCGGAATGGCGGTATCCGGGCGAGTGGGTTACCCCTACTTCGGCGTAACGGTGTCGATCACACTCCCGACACCCGGGACCGGTGGTGGGAGGTGATGAAGGCGCGCCAACTGGCCGGGCTGAAGGCCAGCACCGGGCCGGTCGGGTCCTTGCTGTCGCGTACGGCGACCAGGTCGGGCAGGTTGTCGGCGACCTCGACGCAGGCACCGCCGTTGCTGTTGCTGCGGGAGGATTTGCGCCAGGTGGCACGGGTCAGGTCCATGACTTCGCCACTCCCTCGATCAGGCGGGCGGACTGCCGGTGCGGCAGCGCCTCACCGGCCACAGTCTCCCAACCCCGTCCCAGGGCGGCAAGGTCGTTCGGGCTGTCCACGGTGTGCCCCCGGCGTTGGTTGTCCAGGTGGGCCACCTCGGTGCCGTCGGCGAGCCGGGCCAGCACGAAGGGGCCGTTCAATCCGATGTACCACGGGGTCTCGGCCGGAATGACCCGTACCTGTATGTGTGGCCGGGCGCAGGCGGCCAGCAGGTGCTCCAGTTGCTCGTGCATGGTCGCCCGGTCGCCGACCTGCCGGCGCAGCGCCTGCTCGTCCAGGATCGCGATGAGCTGCGGCGGCTCGTCGCGAGCGAGCACCTCCTGCCGAGCCATCCGGGCCAGCAGTCGCTTCTCGACCTGCTCGTCGGTCAGCAGCGCATCGGCGCGGAGTATCGCTCGCGCGTACGTCTCGGTCTGGAGCAGACCCGGCACCACGGCCGGGTCGTACCAGCGCAGCGAGACGGCCTCCCGCTCGATCTCACCCCACGGCCGGAACCAGTCCGGCTCGGCATGCAGGCGGATCAGCTCCAGCATTCCGACGAAGAGGCCACCGGTCTCCAGCACCTTGTCGAATCGGGCCAGGTAGTCCGCGCTGAGCTGGTTCTGCCCCGTCTCGATCGCGCTGATCGACGACGGAGCGTAGTTGATCATTTTGCTCAGGTCTTCCTGGCTGAGCCCGCGCGTCTTGCGGGCCCGGCGCAACTGGTCCCGGAGAAACCCCAGAGTTGGTACGTCGGCCATGCCGTCTCCCTCCGTGATGTGGTCGTGCCGCAACGTAGGGAATCGGATGGCCGGGCGGAAGACAGGACCGGCATGTTGCGGTAATCCCTGGCGCAGGAGTGGGGAAGAGGTGGCGTGGGTGTCGGAAAGGTGGCGACACGAGCGTGTGGCGTTGGCACTCTCCTTGACGGAGTGCTAGCCGAGGAATAACCTGCGATTAGCACTCTCACCCTGAGGGTGCCAACGCTCGGGCCTGCGTCCGGGTGTTGAACGCCAGGCGGACCGGCACCCGCGACGACGGCCCCGCCCGGTGGCATGTGGCAGATTGACGCCGATCGGCACGCCGACCGGCAACGAAACCAAGTACCCCAGGAGGGTATGCCCGTGACTACCGCGACCAAGGTTGCGATCAAGCCGCTCGAGGACCGGATCCTGGTCCAGGCGAACGAGGCTGAGACCACCACGGCGTCGGGCATCGTGATCCCCGACACCGCCAAGGAGAAGCCGCAGGAGGGCACCGTCCTCGCTGTCGGCCCTGGCCGTTTCGACGACGACGGCGACCGGATCCCGATGGACGTCAAGGTCGGCGACACCGTCCTCTACTCGAAGTACGGCGGCACCGAGGTCAAGTACGCCGGCGAGGAGTACCTGGTGCTCTCCGCCCGCGACGTCCTCGCGATCATCGAGAAGTAAGCAACCGATCAGTGTCGTTGCCCCGGTCCGGCTCGCCGGGCCGGGGCAACGTCGCTTCGAAGGGACATACATGGCGAAGATCCTGAGCTTCTCGGACGACGCCCGGCACCAGCTGGAGCACGGTGTCAACGCGCTCGCGAACGTGGTAAAGGTCACCCTCGGGCCGCGCGGGCGCAACGTCGTCCTGGACAAGAAATTCGGTGCGCCGACGATCACCAACGATGGTGTGACCATCGCCAAGGAGATCGAGCTCACCAACCCGTACGAGAACCTCGGTGCGCAGCTGGTCAAGGAGGTGGCGACCAAGACCAACGACGTCGCCGGCGACGGGACCACCACCGCGACCGTGCTGGCACAGGCGATGGTCCGCGAGGGCCTGCGCAACGTGACGGCGGGCGCCAACCCCGCCGGCCTCAAGCGGGGCATCGACGCCGCTGCGGCCAAGGTCTCCGAGGCGCTGCTCGGCAAGGCCGTCGAGGTCTCCGACAAGAAGTCCGTCGCGCACGTGGCGACGATCTCGGCGCAGGACTCCACCATCGGTGAGCTGATCGCCGAGGCGATGGAGCGGGTCGGTCGCGACGGTGTGATCACCGTCGAGGAGGGCTCGGCGCTGCAGACCGAACTGGACGTCACCGAGGGCCTCCAGTTCGACAAGGGCTTCATCTCGCCGAACTTCGTCACCGACGTGGAGGCGCAGGAGTCGGTCCTGGAGGACGCGTACATCCTGATCACCACGCAGAAGATCTCGGCGATCGAGGAGCTGCTGCCGCTGCTGGAGAAGGTCCTCCAGAACAACAAGCCGCTGCTGATCGTCGCCGAGGACGTCGAGGGTCAGGCGTTGTCCACCCTGGTGGTCAACTCCATCCGCAAGACCCTCAAGGTCTGCGCGGTCAAGGCGCCCGGCTTCGGTGACCGCCGCAAGGCGATGCTCCAGGACATGGCGATCCTCACCGGTGCCGAGCTGGTCGCACCCGAGCTGGGCTACAAGCTCGACCAGGTCGGCCTGGAGGTGCTCGGCAGCGCCCGGCGCATCGTGGTCGACAAGGAGAACACCACCATCGTCGACGGCGGTGGCCAGGCCAGCGAGGTCGCCGACCGGGTCGCCCAGATCCGCAAGGAGATCGAGGCTTCGGACTCCGACTGGGACCGGGAGAAGCTGGCCGAGCGGTTGGCCAAGCTCTCCGGCGGCATCGCCGTGGTCAAGGTTGGGGCGGCCACCGAGGTCGAGATGAAGGAGCGCAAGCACCGCATCGAGGACGCCATCGCCGCGACCAAGGCTGCGGTCGAGGAGGGTACGGTGCCCGGCGGTGGCGCCGCCCTGGCCCAGATCCTGTCGGTGCTCGACGACGACCTCGGCTTCACCGGCGACGAGAAGGTCGGCGTGTCGATCGTGCGCAAGGCGCTGGTCGAGCCGCTGCGCTGGATCGCGCAGAACGCCGGGCACGACGGCTACGTCGTGGTGCAGAAGGTCACCGAGGGCAAGTGGGGCCACGGCCTCGACGCCGCCATCGGCGACTACGTGGACCTGACCGCGTCCGGCATCATCGATCCGGTGAAGGTGACCCGCAACGCGGTCACCAACGCCGCGTCCATCGCCGGCCTGCTGCTCACCACCGAGAGCCTCGTGGTGGAGAAGCCCGCGGAGCCGGAGCCGGCCGCGGGTGGTCACGGCCACGGTCACGGTCACAGCCACCAGCACGGCCCGGGCTTCTGAGCCGTCCGAGACACGGTACGGCGGGTGCGCCGCTCCCCCGGAGCACCCGCCGGCCGCGTGGCAGCTTTCCGGTGCCTGCGCGCGTACCCAGTCCACCAGCGCGGCCAACTCCGCGCAGGACGCGGGCCGCTGCCGTTCCGGCTCCGCGCGCATCGCGGATCGCACCAACTCCTCGTGACCGTCCTCGCTGAGGGCCCGGACCCGGCGGAACGGGACGGTGATATCCGGCCATGGTGCTGGGCAGCACACTGCCGCGCCCCGACCGGGGCGCGGCAGCGCTGGTTTCTGGGTGCGTCCGGCGACGCAGGGATGGCTTCTGGTGCCTCCGGCGACGCAGCGTTGGCTACTGGTTGCGTCAGGCGACGTTGCGTTGGGTGGGGACGGTCGACCGGTGGCTGCTGCCCAGCCGGGCCTCCAGCCGGGCGATGTCGACGCGGGTCTGTCGGCGGTCGGCGAGATCCTCCCAGCCGACCGCGAGCAGCCGCAGCCGCTCGGACTCGCTGAAGCCGCCCCACACCCCGTACGGCTCCCGAACGGCCAGGGCGTGCGCGGCGCACTCGGCCCGTACCGGGCAGGCGCGGCAGACGGCCTTCGCGCCTGATTCGCGGCGCAGCCGCGACGAGCCCCGCTCGCCGTCCGGGTGGAAGAACTGGGCACTGTCCCGGCCGCGGCAGGCGCCCAGCCGTTGCCAGTCCCAGAGGTCGACGATGGGTCCGGGCAGTCTACGTACGTTCGACATCAGCACCCCTCCTCTCGCGCGGCACCGCGAGATGCTTGTGGCCGGCTGTCCGGGCGGCGGGCCGCGCAGGGCACCGTTCCCGGCCTTGAGCCCCTCGGTACCCGGACCGGTCTCGGCTCACACGTCCTTTGATCCAAAAGCTCCGGCGTGCTGGGGCAAATGCCCTATCTGTCGGAAAAGTTGGGAGGATTGCCCGGAACCTCCTCCCGAGGATGCCCGGTCATGGTCTGCTCGTCTGCGGAGAGGAGATCGTTGTGCGTACCGTTCTTGTGTGCGTTCGGACCCCGCTCGCTGCACAGCATTTGACTTCTGCAGCGGCGCGGTTGGGCTTGTCCGGTGCGGTTCGGACGGCCGTCTCCGATCCCGAGGTGATGCTGCGCTTGGCCGAGCGTCCCGCCGACGTGGTGCTCGCCGACACTGCGCTCACCCGCCCGGACAGCGCCGGCTTCGTACGGCGGGTGCTGGCTCGTGCGCCGCAGGCCGCCGTGCTGCTGCTCGGCATGGAGGAGTCCGAAGCGGCGGCGGCGACCATCCACGCCGGCGCGCGTGGGCTGATCCAGGGCGTCGACCATGACCTGACCAGCGCGGTCGCCAAGGCGTTGCTGTTGCTGGCCGCGCCCGGCCGGGCCAACCGGCACCGGATCGCGGATCCGGCCCGGGACACCGCGGCGGTGGGCAGTCCGACCCGGCCGGCGCCCAACGGCCGGCCCGCCGGCGAGAGTTCACCGACCTGGTCGGCGGTGGACGCGGCGGGTGGCCCGGCGATGGTGCCGGTGCAGCGCGGCGAGGACCCAGCCGAGCCGGACGCCGAGGCCGAGTCCGGCGACACCGCCCCGCCGGCCCGTGCCGACCGGTCCACGGTCGGGCTCACCGAACGCGAGTTGCAGGTCCTGCTCGGCATGGCCGAGGGCAAGAGCAACGCCGAGATCGGCCGCGAGTTGTTCGTCTCCGAGGACACCGTGAAGACCCATGCCCGTCGGCTGTTCCGCAAGCTGGGGGCCCGGGACCGGGCCCACGCGGTGGCCGCCGGCTTCCGTGCCGGCCTGGTCGCCTGACCGTCGACCCGTCCGCTTGACCGCCGACCGTCCACCGCCGCGCGTGCCGCGAGCGCGCTCCAGACGCGCGCTCTGGCCGCCGTGGGCGCCCTCCGGTCGCCGTACGTACGTGGAGCGGGGCGGGTCAGTCCCGGGAGGCGGCCTCGTCCTCGGTGCCCTCGCTCAGGGTGTCGTGCACGCCGTCGGCGTAACCGCGCGCGTAGTCCCAGGTGACGTAGTGGTCCGGGTCCGGATCGAAGGCCGGCTCGTGCACCCGGGGACGCCCGGAGCTGAGCAGGTGCCGCAGGTTGCCTCGGAGCAGATCCCAGTCGAAGTAGTGTGGCTCCCGGCAGTCCTCGCACTCGATGACGAGCCCGCGTACCCCGATCGGCGCCAGCAACGCCTGGTAGATCTCCAGGTCGGCGAGATCCTCCAGCACGTCCTGGCGTTCGACGTCGGTCAGTGGGTCGAGCGAGGCGTCGGGGTCGGGGTCGTCCAGGCCGGCTGCCGGATCGGCCGGGTCACCGGTGAACGGGTCGATGGGCTCGTCTTGCACCCCCTCACCGTAGACCTAAGCACCCGCCGATGCCCGTCCCCCGTCGAGCAAGCCAGGCTCGGCCGTCACCTCGCCGCGTGGACCGGCGCACGCGGGTGTCACCGGAGCCACTAGGTACGATGGGGCTGACTCATCCTTGCCCGGCCTTCGCCGGTGCCTCTGACACACCCTCACTGAAGCCCGTTCGAGCAGCTCAGGAGAGCAATCGTGGAGAATTCGCCCCACACCGACCGTTCCGCCGGCACCGATGCTGGCGAGCTGGGCGGCCACCTGCCCGAGCTGCCCGCGGGCTCGGCCCGGGTGGTGCCGCTGGGGCTGACCTTCGACGACGTGCTGCTCCAACCGGGTGAGTCGGACGTCGTCCCCAGTCGGGTGAACACCGTCACCCGACTGACCCGCAACGTCACCCTCTCCATTCCGCTGCTGTCCAGCGCGATGGACACGGTGACCGAGGCGCGGATGGCGATCGCGATGGCCCGCCAGGGCGGCATCGGTGTGCTGCACCGCAACCTCTCCGTGGAGGACCAGGCGCTCCAGGTCGACCTGGTGAAGCGCTCCGAGTCCGGCATGATCACCAACCCGGTGACCGCCAGCCCGGACGACACCCTGCGCGAGGTCGACCAGCTCTGTGGGCGCTACCGGATCTCCGGCGTGCCGGTGGTGGACGCCGAGGGGCAGCTGGTCGGCATCGTCACCAACCGGGACATGCGGTTCGTCTCCGACCCGGCCACGCCGGTGCGCGACATCATGACCCGGGCGCCGTTGATCACCGCGTCGGTCGGGGTCAGCAAGGACGATGCGCTGGGCCTGCTGCGCCAGCACAAGGTCGAGAAGCTGCCGATCGTCGACGGCTCCGGCAAGCTGCGCGGGCTGATCACCGTCAAGGACTTCACCAAGAGCGAGCAGTACCCGAACGCCACCAAGGACGACGCCGGCCGGCTGCGGGTGGCCGCGGCGATCGGGGTCGGCGAGGACGCCTACAAGCGGGCCCGGGCGCTGGTCGACGCGGGCGTCGACGTGCTCATCGTGGACACCGCGCACGGGCACCAGCGGGCCGTGCTGGAGATGGTCAGCCGGCTCAAGAAGGATGTCGCGATCGACATCGTCGGCGGCAACGTGGCCACCTACGCCGGGGCGAAGGCGCTGGTCGACGCCGGCGCCGACGGGGTGAAGGTGGGCGTCGGCCCGGGTGCCATCTGCACCACCCGGATCGTGGCCGGTGTCGGTGTGCCGCAGATCACCGCGATCATGGAGGCCGCCCGGGCGGCCCGACCGGCCGGTGTGCCGGTGATCGGTGACGGTGGCATCCAGTACTCCGGCGACATCGCCAAGGCGCTGGTCGCCGGGGCCGACACGGTGATGCTCGGCAGCCTGCTGGCCGGCTGCGAGGAGAGCCCCGGCGAGCTGATCTTCGTCAACGGCAAGCAGTTCAAGGCGTACCGGGGCATGGGTTCGCTCGGCGCGATGCAGTCGCGTGGGCAGGCGAAGTCGTACTCCAAGGACCGCTACTTCCAGCAGGACGTGACCAGCGACGAGAAGCTGGTCCCGGAGGGTGTCGAGGGTCAGGTGCCCTACCGGGGGCCGCTGTCGCGGATGGCCCACCAGTTGGTCGGTGGGCTGCGGCTGGCGATGGGGTACGCGGGCGCGGAGAGCATCAGCGAGCTGCACCAGCGTGGCCAGCTGATCCGCATCACTGCGGCCGGGCTCAAGGAGAGCCACCCGCACGACATCCAGATGACCGTCGAGGCACCCAACTACCACACCCGCTGACCCCTCCCTCACCCCCGAACACACCTGGAGTGCCCCAATGCGTGACGTGGTCGAGATCGGGCTGGGCAAGACCGCGCAGCGCGGCTACCACCTGGACGACATCGCCATCGTGCCGAGTCGCCGGACCCGGGACGTGGACGACGTCTCCACCGGCTGGCAGTTGGACGCGTACCAGTTCGGCATCCCCTGCGTGGGGCACCCCTCCGACGCGACGATGAGCCCGGCCTCGGCGGTGCGCCTGGGCCAGCTCGGCGGCCTCGGCGTGCTCAACGTCGAAGGGCTGTGGACTCGTTACGAGAACCCGACCAAGGTGCTGGAGGAGTTGGGCGACCTGGGCGAGGGCGCCCGCGCCACCAAGCGGCTCCAGGAGGTGTACGCCGAGCCGATCCGGCCGGATCTGATCACCGAGCGGGTCCGTGAGCTGCGTGAGGGCGGCGGCACGGTGGCGGTGCGGGTCTCCCCGCAGCACACCCTGGCGCTGGCCCCGGTGATCCTCGACGCGGGCGTGGACATCCTGGTCATCCAGGGCACCATCGTCTCGGCCGAGCACGTCTCGACCACCGACGAGCCGCTCAACCTCAAGGAGTTCATCGCCGATCTCGACCTGCCGGTCATCGTCGGTGGCTGTACCGACTACAAGACCGCGCTGCACCTGATGCGCACCGGCGCGGCTGGCGTGATCATCGGCATCGGCGGCGACGAGTGGTCCACCACCGAGTCGGTGCTCGGCATCCGGGTGCCGATGGCCTCGGCGATCGCCGACGCCGCTGCGGCCCGGCGGGACTACCTGGACGAGACCGGCGGCCGGTACGTGCACCTGATCGCCGACGGTGACATCCGCACCTCCGGTGACATCGCCAAGGCGCTCGGCTGCGGCGCGGACGCGGTGATGCTCGGCGAGCCGCTGTCGCTCTGCGAGGAGGCGCCGGCCGGCGGCGCCTGGTGGCACTCCGCCGCCAGCCACCCCTCACTGCCCCGGGGTGCCTTCGAGACCGCCGGTGAGCCGCTCGGCTCCATGGAACGCCTCCTGTTCGGCCCCGCCGACGAGCCCGACGGCCAACTCAACCTCTTCGGCGGCCTCCGCCGCGCCATGGCCAAGTGCGGCTACCGCGACCTCAAAGAATTCCAAAAGGTAGGCCTAGTCCTCGACCGCTGACCCCCGCCCCGCCCGCCCCCGCCCCGCGCGCCCCCGCCCCCGCCCTCGCTGCGTCGATCATGCACTTGTGGTCGCCGATTCATGCTGGTTCCGGGTGTTTCGCTCCGACCACAACTGCATGATCGGCGGAGCGGGCGGCGGTAGGCTCGGCGGGTGGGCAGGGTGGTGGGGCGGCAGCATGTGAGGGCGGTGGCGGTTGCGGTGGTGGCTGCGGTCGCTCTGGTCAGCTGCACCGGAAAGAGTGCCGACGGGTTCCGGGCTGGCAGTGTGGACCTTGCCGATCCGTACGTGCCGGGCAGTGGCAACGGCGGCTACGACGTCGACCATTACCGGCTGGCGGTGCGTTACGACCCGGCTGACGACCGGCTCACCGGGCGGGCCGAGGTCACCGCGACCGCCACGCAGAACCTCTCCCGGTTCAACCTCGACCTGAGCGGTCTCACGGTCGACTCGGTCACCGTGGACGGCGCCGCCGCCGAGCACCGGCAGGCCGACGGTGAATTGGTCGTCACCCCTAGCCGGAGGCTGGAGAATCTCAGCCGGTTCACCGTCGAGGTGAGCTACGCCGGGGTGCCCGAGGCGGTCACCGACGGCGTGCTGGGCAGCGGTGGCTTCCAGCACACCGACGACGGGGCGATCGCCCTGGGCCAGCCGTACTCGGCGGCGACCTGGTTCCCGGTCAACGACCACCCCTCCGACAAGGCGACCTACGACATCGAGGTGACCGTTCCCGAGGGGCTCGCCGCGTTGAGCAACGGCGTGCCGGGGCAGCGGACCACGGCCGACGGGTGGACGACCTGGCGCTGGGCCGAGCGGTCACCGATGGCGAGTTACCTGAGCACGCTGGTGATCGGCGACTACCGGGTGGACGTCACCACCCACAGCGGCAAGCCGATGGTCACCGCCGTACCCGCCGACATGCCGGCCACCGGACCGCAGGCGCGGTCACTGTCACGCACCGGCGAGATCGCCGACTACCTGGCCGGTCTCTTCGGACCGTACCCGTTCGAGGCGTACGGCGGGGTGGCGGTGGCCGACCCGAGGATCGGGTACGCGCTGGAGACGCAGTCCCGACCGGTCTACGGGCCGGGGTTCTTCCGCTCCGGCGAGCCGAACTACGGCGTGGTCGTCCACGAGGTGGCCCACCAGTGGTTCGGCAACAGCGTGGCGCTGGCCCGGTGGAGCGACATCTGGCTCAACGAGGGCTTCGCCAGCTATGCCGAGTGGCTCTGGGAGGAACACGACGGCGGGCGCAGCGCCCAGCGCGCCTTCGAGCAGCAGTACGCCGTGACGGACTGGTCCCGGCGCACCCTGGATCCTGGCCCCGGCGCGATGTTCAGCACCGCCGTCTACAAGCGCGGAGCGCTGGTCGTGCACGCGTTGCGGCGTACCGTCGGTGACGACGCCTTCTTCCGGATCCTGCACACCTGGACCACCGAGCGGCGGGACGGCACCGCGACCACAGCGGACTTCGTCGCCCTGGCCGAGCGGATCTCCGGGCGTCAACTGGGCTCGTTCTTCGACGCCTGGTTGACCGGCACCACCGCACCGGCCCTGCCCTGACCCGCCGCTCAGCGGGGCACCACCAGTTTCGGATGCTCGGCGAGGAACTCGTCGACCCTGCCGGCCCGCAACTCGGTGAGGAACCGACGACCGGTCTGGGTCAGTTCCTCGCCCCGGTAGGCGTTGCCCCGACCGACCGCCGCGCCGGGCAGGGTGACGAGCGTCAGCGCGTCGGGGGACAGCCCGCCGAGGGCGTACGCGAACTCCACGATCCGGCGCCCGCCGACGTAGAGCAGCATGTCGCCGAGGGCCGCCACCACCTGCTCGACCCGCTCCGGTTGGCGGGCCAGGTCCGTGTCGAGGATCTTGCCGACCAACGCACGGATCAGCTGCTGCTGGTGGCGTTGCCGGGTGTAGTCGCCACCGGGTAGGTAGCGCTGTCGGGCGTAGTCCAGCGCCTGCCAGCCGTTGAGGTGGGTCTCGCCGGGTTCGTAGACCATCTGCGGTCCGACGTACCCGCCGACGCCCGGACCGGGCGAGCGGTGCTTGCCGTCCGGCTGGCGGTGCCGCGAGACCACCCGTTGGTCGACGTTGATGTCGACGCCGCCGAGGCTGTCCACCAACTCGTCGAACCCGCCGAAGGTGAGCACCGCACCGGCGTCGATGCGCAGCCCGGTGTAGTCGCTGACCACCTGGCTCAGCAGGTCGTACCCCTGGGCCGGGTCCGGTTGCTTCGGCCGGTCCGGTACCCGGCTGCCGTAGCTCATCGCGTTGGTGAGCTTGGTCCGCCCGCCCCGGTAGCCGGCGGGCTCGAACGCCGGAATCTCCACCACCAGGTCGCGGGGGAGCGAGAAGAGGTACGCCCGGGACAGTCCCGCTGGTACGTGCAGGATCAGCACCGCGTCGGCGTGCGGCTCCCAGCCCGGCACGCTGACCCGGGTGTCGATGCCGACAAGCAGCAGGTTGAGCGGGCCGGTGATGTCGGCACCCGGCGGCGGGCTCGGGCTGGGGCTGATGCTTGGCGACGTGCTCGGGCTGCCGCTGGTGGCGGCCGGTGTCGTGTGCCTGTCGTCGGAGCCCCGCGTCGTCACCGCACCGATCACCGTGATCACCACGATGGTGACCAGACCGGCCAGCACCAGCGTCAACCGCCTCCGGTTGCCGCCCCATACCCGCCACGAGCGGGTCGAGCCACCGAAAGGTCCACTGCGAAGATTCAAGGCCGGGAACCTTTCTTGGTGGTGCTGGAGCCGGAACAGGGTGATCCGGAGGAGGTAGGGGCCCCCGGCGAATCCCGGGGGCCCGGACGGTCACTGCACGAAGATCTTCTTGCTGACCGCGGCCTGGAAGTCGGTCCGGTCACCCGGATACCGCGCTCGCCACCAGCCGGAACGACTCTCGGTCAGCCGGCCCTCGAACTCGTAGCCCATGCCGTCCCAGTACGACTGGTCGTCGTCGCCGACGGCGACCCAATCACCAGTGCCGGTCTCGGAGAACTGGAACTCGACCGGAATGGTCACCGGCGTCATGGATCCCGGGAACTGGACGTGCCCGTGCAGGTGCACCCTACCGTCAGCCTCGCGCGAGGCGGTGAAGTCCGATATCGACGACGGCTGGAGCACGGCGACGGCCACGTCCCGCTGGCTGTAGGCCACGTACGGGTCCCGGTAACCGTCCGGCCGGTCCGGCGCGGAGTAGGCGGCGCGCAGCGTCGTGCTCACATACGGCGTAGCGGTGAGCGTGTAGGTGCCGTCCGCGGCGACCGGCAGGCCGTCGAGGTAGGTGCAGTAGTCCCGGGCATCGCAGGAGAGCAGGTTGACCCGACCGGTGGAGACCGGCACCCAGCCGTCCGGGGTATTCCACGTGGCAGTTCCGGAGACGGTGACCGACTCGCCGGCCTTCACCCTCTTGGCCGAGACCGTGGCGGTCACCCTGGTCGCACGCGGTTTGATCGTGATGGCCGGTGTGTCATAGGACGACGACAGGTGGTGAGGCTGGGCCGGGTCGTACGGGTAGTTGATGAAGATCCTGCGGTCGCTGTCGACGATCGGCACCACGGCGGTGAACTTGCCGTCTGCGCCGGTGGTCGCCTCCTGCCAGTCGCTGCTCAGCAGGGAAATGGACGCGCCGGCCACCCGCCGGATTTCCATCGAGCCGGGTTGGCGGCCCTTGAGTACGCCCGTCACGGTGACCGACCGCCTCTCGTAGGTCGCCGTGGCCGGTTTGACCGTGACCGAGTCGATGTACGTCACGACCACGTAAGCCAGGCTCCCGGCGTTCGTCACCCGGGTGGTGACGCCGTTGGTGTCGGTCACCTCGACGTCGACCGGGTAGTAGCCCAGCTGGGGCAGGATGAACGGCTCCTGCGTGGCCCAGACCTGGTTCTCATCCTCGGGCTCACCGCGGTAGCGCCAGAACGAGTCGGTGGAGGCGATGATCTCGCCGGTGCTGCTCTTGACGTCGGCGTGGACCCTGGACACTCCGTCGGTTGACCGGATGCCGACGAGCAGGACGCCGGTGTTTCCCTCGAATTCGCTGATCGCGTACTGAATCTGCGGGCCGGACGCGGCCTGCGCCGCCGCCGGGACCGCGAAGACCGTAAGCGCCATCAGCGCGGCCATGACGAGCCGAGCCGTTCTCATGTTGGCCTCCCCGTTTGAATGTCGCTCACATCGAGCGATCGCATTGTATGGACCGGCTACGACATACACGTCCAACGCCGTGGTGCGGCCCCGGGGTTGTCTCCCGGCCCGACGAGGCCGACGCGCGTTTGCGCTGCAGGATCTCCTGATCAACCCTGGCGCGAGGCCTACCCGCGAGTAATGATTCCTGCATGCGGTACGACGTGGTCGTCATCGGGTCGGGCTTCGGCGGTAGCGTGGCTGCGCTGCGGCTGGCCGAGAAGGGCTACTCGGTCGGCGTACTGGAGGCGGGTCGGCGGTTCGCCGACGACGAGTTCCCGAAGACCTCGTGGCGGCTGCGACGGTTTCTCTGGGCCCCGAAGCTGGGCTGCTTCGGCCTGCAACGGCTCACCCTGCTGCGGGCGGCCGACCGGCGGGCCGGCGGCGGGGTGCTGGTGCTGTCCGGTTCGGGGGTCGGTGGCGGCTCGCTGGTTTACGCCAACACCCTGTACGAACCCCTGGACGCCTTCTACGCCGACCCGCACTGGCGGGACATCACCGACTGGCGAACCGAACTCGCCCCGCACTACGCGCAGGCGAAGCGGATGCTCGGGGTGACCACGTACCCGGTCATGACCGCTGCGGACCGGGCGATGCGGCGGGTGGCCGACCGCATGGGGGTGGGGCACACCTTCCACGCCACCCCGGTCGGGGTGTACATCGGGCGGCCGGGTGAGCGGGTGGTCGACCCGTACTTCGGCGGTGCCGGGCCGGAGCGTACCGGCTGCACCAACTGCGGCGGCTGCATGACCGGTTGCCGGGTCGGCGCGAAGAACACCCTGGTCAAGAACTACCTGTGGCTGGCCGAACGGCTCGGCGCCCAGGTGCACCCGCTGACCACGGTGACCGCCGTGCGGCCGTCCGGCGACGGGTATGCCGTGCACACCGAACGCACCGGCGCCTGGCTGCGCAAGCGCCCGCAGGTGATCCACGCCGATCAGGTGATCTTCGCCGCCGGGGCGTTGGGCACCCAACGACTGCTGCACGAGATGCGGGATCGTGGCGCCCTGCCCAACCTCTCGCCGACGCTGGGTGAGCTGACCCGGACCAACTCCGAGGCTATCCTCGGTGCCTCGGTGCCGCGTCGGCGGGCCCGGGCCGCAGGAGTCGACTTCACCGAGGGGGTGGCGATCACCAGTTCGTTCCACCCCGACCCGCAGACCCACATCGAGCCGGTCCGTTACGGCCGTGGCTCGAACGCGATGGGCCTGCTCCAGTCGATGCTGGTCGACGGCGGGCCGCGCCGGGTGCGTCGCTGGCTCGGCCAGATCGTCCGGCACCCCCGCCAGGCCGCCCGGATGCTGTCGGTGCGCGGTTGGTCGGAGCGTACGGTGATCGCCCTGGTGATGCAGTCGGCGGACAACTCGCTGACCACCCGGCTGCGGCGCGGGCCGCTGGGCCGCCGACTGGTCGCCGCCCCCGGTCACGGCACCCCCAGCCCGACCTGGATCCCCGCCGGCAACCGGGCGGCCCGACTGCTCGCCGAGGAGATCGACGGTACGCCGGGCGGCGCGCTGACCGAGCCGTTCGACATCCCGATGACCGCCCACATCCTCGGCGGTGCGGTGATCGGCGCCACCCCGGACGACGGCGTCATCGACCCGTACCACCGGGTCTACGGCCACCCCGGCCTGCACATCGTCGACGGCGCCGCCATCTCGGCCAATCTGGGCGTCAACCCCTCCCTCACCATCACCGCCCAAGCCGAACGCGCCCTATCCCTCTGGCCCAACAAGAACACCCCCGACCCCCGCCCACCCCTAGGCACCCCGTACCACCCCCTCCCACCCATCCCCCCCATCCCTCCCTCCCACCCCGCCACCCCCTAGCCCGTCGATCTTGCACTTGCTGTCGGGACATAAGGGGTATAGGGCACGTACGCGCGACCAGAAGTGCAAGATCGGCGAAGGGTGGGAGTGGGTGCGGGGTGCGGTGGGGAAGGGGGGTGACGGTGAGTAGGCTTGCTGCACATGAGCCTGCCGCGTCCTGTCCTGGTGGTCGACTTCGGTGCCCAGTACGCCCAGCTGATCGCGCGCCGGGTGCGTGAGGCCAAGGTCTACTCCGAGATCGTTCCGCACTCCATGCCCGTGGCCGAGATGCTGGCCAAGAACCCGGCCGCGATCATCCTGTCCGGCGGTCCGGCCAGCGTCTACGCGTCCGACGCACCGCAGGTCGACGACGGGCTGTTCAGCACGGGGGTGCCGGTCTTCGGCATCTGCTACGGCTTCCAGGCGATGGCTCGGGCCCTCGGCGGCACGGTGGCGCGCACCGGCAACCGGGAGTACGGCGGCACCCCGCTGCGTCCGCGTCTGCTCGACCCCGGCGTGCTGCTTCGGGACCTGCCGGCCGACCTGCCGGTCTGGATGAGTCACGGCGACTGTGTCACCGAGGCGCCGGAGGGCTTCACGGTGACCGCCGAGTCCGCCGGTGCGCCGGTCGCCGCCTTCGAGGATCTGGCCGGCCGCCGGGCCGGCGTGCAGTTCCACCCCGAGGTGGGGCACACCGCGCACGGGCAGGAGATGCTGACCCGCTTCCTGTACGAGATCGCCGGGATCGAGCCCACCTGGACGCCCGAGAACATCATCGACGAGCAGGTGGCCCGGATCCGCGCACAGGTGGGCGACAAGGAGGTCATCTGTGGCCTCAGCGGCGGGGTGGATTCCGCGGTCGCCGCCGCGCTGGTGCACAAGGCCGTCGGCGACCAGCTCACCTGCGTCTTCGTCGACCACGGTCTGCTGCGTGCGGGTGAGGCCGAGCAGGTGGAGAAGGACTACGTCGCCGCCACCGGCATCAAGCTGAAGGTGGTCGACGCGGCTGACCGGTTCCTCGGTGCGCTGGCCGGAGTGACCGACCCGGAGCAGAAGCGGAAGATCATCGGCCGGGAGTTCATCCGGGTCTTCGAGGCTGCAGCCCGGGAGATCGCCTTGCACGGGGACGTGGAGTTCCTGGTGCAGGGCACCCTCTACCCGGACGTGGTCGAGTCCGGCGGCGGCACCGGCACCGCCAACATCAAGAGCCACCACAACGTCGGCGGGCTGCCCGAAGACCTCAAGTTCGCCCTGGTCGAGCCGCTGCGCACGCTGTTCAAGGACGAGGTCCGTACCCTCGGCCTCCAACTCGGCCTGCCCGAGGCGATGGTCTGGCGGCACCCGTTCCCCGGCCCCGGCCTGGCCATCCGGATCATCGGCGCCGTCGACCAGGAGCGCCTGGACGTGCTGCGCCGGGCCGACTTCATCGCCCGGCAGGAGTTGAGCGCCGCCGGCCTGGACCGGGACGTGTGGCAGTTCCCGGTGGTGCTGCTGGCCGACGTACGCAGCGTCGGCGTCCAGGGTGACGGGCGCAGCTACGGCCACCCCGTGGTGCTGCGCCCGGTCTCCAGCGAGGACGCGATGACCGCCGACTGGTCCCGGCTGCCCTACGACGTGATCGCCCGGATCTCCACCCGGATCACCAACGAGGTCGCCGAGGTGAACCGGGTGGTCCTGGACGTCACCAGCAAGCCGCCGGGCACCATCGAGTGGGAGTGACGCCGACTCACGCCGGGGGCTGAGGTGCCGTCCGCGGCTCCGGCTCCGGTGTGACCGTCGCCAGCCGTACGGTCGGCTCGGCCGTCGTGTCGGGGGCCGGGTTGGACTGCGGCGCCGGTGCCGGCGTGGTCGGCTGAGGGCTGGCTTGCGGTGCCGGGCTGGGCTGCGGCGCGGGTGGCACGGAACCGTACTGCGGTGCCGGTGCGCCGGGCGCGGGGAAGGGCCACGCCGGATGCGGGGTGGGGCCGGTCGGGTGCGCAGTGGGGCCCGCCGGCCAGGCAGGCTGCGGCGGGCCGCCGGCCGGGCCCTGTGGCGCGGCGCCCGTCGGGTGCGGCCAGGCCGGCGCGCTGGCCGGCTCCTCGGGCATCAGGAACCACATGATCGGGTACGCCAGTGCGGCGATCCCGCCGGTGAGCAGGGTGCCGACCGCGAACGCGACGCGGATCAGGGTCGGGTCGACGGCGAGGTAGCGGCCGAGGCCGCTGGCCACCCCGGCGATCATCCGATCGGTGGTCGGGCGGCGCAGTTGCTTGTACGGGGCCTGCGGTGTGGAAGTCATGCCTCCACGGTCCACGTCCCGAAACGCATCGACCTCGGTGACCGCCCGGATCCATACCCTGACTTGCGCCTAGGGGGCGAGTGATCAGTCAGGAATCCGACTCTTTTCCGCGCCGTTAACGGGTCGCGGGGAGAATTTGGCTCCGTGACCACCATGCTGGAGCCGCTTCGCAGGATCGCGGCATACGCAGTCTGTACTGATTCGGTAGACCGAGTGTTGCTGGTTCGCGCATCGGAGCGCTCCGGCACACCCGGTACGTGGTCCCTGCCCGGTGGGGCGGTCGACCACGGCGAGGATCCTCAGCACACCGTCGTCCGTGAGACCGCCGCCGAGACCGGGCTGTCGGTCTCCGTCGCCAGCCTCCAGGACGTACTGGCCGACATGCGGGCGCTCCCCGAGCGCGGCATCACCATCCACACCGACCGGCTGGTCTACCAGGTCTCGGTCCGGGGCGGCTCGCTGACCGACCGGGTCGACCGGCCGACCGACCTGGCCCGCTGGTTCACCCGCGACGAGGCCCGGCAGTTGCCCCTGCGCGCGTTCACCGCGCGGGCCCTCGGGCTGCCCGCCTCCTCGGCGGACATCGTGCCCGACGAGCCGCCGGAGTTCCCCTCCTTCTACGCGGTACCCGGCCCGGACGGCCTGCACCGGGCCCAGCGCTTCGCCGCGTACGCCGTGGTCACCGATCCGGATGGTCGGGTGCTGCTGACCCGGGTCTCGGACGGCTACCCGGGTGCGGGGTGCTGGCACCTGCCGGGCGGTGGCACCGACTACGGAGAGCAGCCAGGTGCCGCGCTGATCCGGGAACTGGTCGAGGAGACTGGGCAGACCGGGCGCCTGATCGGGCTGCTCGGCGTCGCCAGCCACCGGGACGCGGCCTCCCTGGGCCCGGAGGGCTACCCGATCGACTGGCACGGCGTACGCGCCTTCTACCGGGTGGTGGTCGACAAGCCGGCTCCGCCCACGGTCGCCGACGTCGGCGGCTCCACCTGTGAGGCCCGCTGGTTCGCCCGCGAGGAACTCGGCGCCCTGCCCACCGATCGCCTCACCGAAGTGACCGCCGAAGCCGTCCAGGCCGCCCGGCTCACCTGAGGCGCCAGCCGGCCCGTTCGTCCCCGTCGAGCATGAAGTCGGCGGCCTCCCGATCTCCGGCAGGCCGCCGGCTTCATGATCAGTCACGGCGAGGCCTAGGGTCGAGGCGTGGAACAGGTACGGCGGGTGGGGGCGTACGGCGTGCTGCGCGACGCCGACGGGCGGATCCTGCTCGTTCGAGGGTCTGAGCGGGCCGACTTTCCCCGAGTGTGGTCGCTGCCCGGCGGTGGCCTGGAGCATGCCGAGCATCCGGCACAGGCGGTGCTCCGCGAGGTTGCCGAGGAGACCGGGCTGGCCGTCGAGGTGACCGGGCTGCGGGCGGTGGTCGCGGATGTGGTGCCGTACCCCGACCTGGGGGTGGCCCTGCACACGGATCGGGTGCTGTTCGACGTGACGGCCGTGGGTGGCACGCTGCATGACGAGCGGGGCGGCACCACCGATCTGGCGCGCTGGCTGGCGCCGGACGAGGCAGCCGGGTTGCCGCTGCTGCCGTTCACCGCCGAGGCACTGGGCCTGCCGGTCGTACCGCTGCCGTCCGGGGCGCTGCGCCGACGGGAGCCCTTCGCCCCACCGGACGCTGCCCGGCGGCAGCGCTTCGGGGCGTACGGGTTGGTCACCGATCCGGCCGGGCGGGTGTTGCTGGCGTTGATCGCGGACGGCTACCCGGGTGCCGGGCGGTGGCATCTGCCGGGTGGCGGTACGGACCATGGTGAGCAGCCGGTCACCGCGCTGCTACGGGAACTGGTCGAGGAGTCCGGCCAACTGGGTCGGGTGACCGAACTCATCGGGGTGGATAATTTCCACAATCCCGCCGCGCTCGGTCCGGAGGGTTACCCCATCGACTGGCATGGCATCCGTGTCGTCTACCGGGTGCTGGTCGACCTGCCGACCGAGCCGGCGGTGACCGAGCTGGCCGGTGGCTCGACCGCCGAGGCGGCCTGGTTCGCCCCAGCCGAGCTGCGCGAACTTCCGTTGACGGAGATCGCCGCCGGGGCTCTCGCGGCGGCCGGGTGACGCGTGCTGCCGGCGATGGCCCGACGGCCCCGGATGCTGATCTCCGGTACAGTCGAAGGTAGGGCTGAGGGGGGAGAACGGGCGATGATGCCCTAGATGGGAACAACCGCGTGATTCGCGTGGTTAGGGGAGATATAAGTACCGCCGGCAGCTATCGCCAATCCCCACCCCCCTATGCGATGGTGTACTCCGCAAAATGGGCTGCCGGGCCAGAACGGTCCGGCATGAGACAGCCGGACACCCGCCCCGCACGGGCGGCCAGCTGATCCGGTGATGGAGGAAGCGTGCCGAGAGCCCCATGGCGCCGGCGTCGTACGACTGACAGCCCGCGTCCCGCAGGGCGAAGCTGGACGGGCCCGCTGCGCCGCAGCGGCACCCTTGCCCGTCAGGTCCTGCTGGTCCGCGTCGGCCGCCGAGATGGCGAGCTGCGCGGCGTGACCGACGCCCTGCCCGAGCCCCGGTATTCGGACCGTCCCCGCCGTCGCTACGGCCTTCAGCGGTTCCACCGGACCCGGATCGAGGCGATCGCCCCGATCAGTCCAGCGGTCGGGCCGGCCACACTGGTCGAGGCCCCGGCGGCCGACGGGCCGGCGGCAACCGTTGTTCCGTTGCTGCCCGGTGAACGGACAATGGCTCGCCGGATGAAGTTCGCACTGGTCAACGCCTGCACACTGGCCAGCCTGGTGCTCGGCATCAACGCGATCTTCGTCGCCATGCAGGGCGACGTACGACTCGCCGCCTTCCTCCTCATCGCCTGCGTCGCCTTCGACGGCCTGGACGGCGCGCTGGCCCGTAAGCTCGGCGTGTCCAGCCCATTCGGCGCCCAGATGGACTCGCTGGCCGACATGTGCTCCTTCGGCCTCGCCGCGCCCGTGGTGGTCTACGCCTCGCTCGCCGGTGAGGTTCCGACAGCCGCCGCCGCAGTGGCCGCCGCGCTCGTCGCGGCCTGCGCCGCGATCCGGCTCGCCCGGTTCAACGTCTCACCCCAGGACGGCCGCTTCTTCTGCGGCGTACCGACCACGATGGCGGCGGCTGTGCTCGCCCTGATGGTGGTCATCGGCCTGCCGGTGCCCGGCGCGGTACAGATCGCCGGGGTGGCGCTGCTCGCCTTCACCATGGTCAGCAGCTTCCCGTACGCCAAGCTCGCCCGGCTGGTCAAGCTGCCGCCGTGGGTCTGGCTCGCTCCGGTGATCGGCGCGCTGATCGACGTCCGGCTCACCTTCGGCGTGATCGTGGTCGGCTACCTGATCAGCGGGCCGGTGCTCTGGCTGCACCAGCGTCGCACCATCTGATTCACGTACGAGAGAAAGGGCGCTGCGGTCGACCGCAGCGCCCTTTCTCTCGGTTTCGATCAGCGCCAGCGGGCGATGACGGTCGACCCACCGACGACCTTGTCGCCGGGCCCGACCAGCGGGTCTGCAGCCTCCGCGGGCAGGTAGACGTCGGTGCGCGAGCCGAATCGGATCAGCCCGAACCGCTCGCCCCGCGCCAGCAGCGTGCCGACCGGTGCCCGCTGCACGATCCGCCGGGCGATCAGGCCGGTCCGCTGCGCCACCACCACCGTGCCGTGCGTGGTGTCCAGCACCGTGTACGCGGCCACGTTGTGCTCGGCGTCCGGCTTCATCGCGTTGACGAAGCCGCCGTCGGCGACGAAGTAGTCCACCACCTTGCCGGCCACCGGCGAACGGTTGACGTGCACGTCGAGCACCGACAGGAAGACCGCGATCCGCAGGAACTCGCCGTCACCGAAGCGTTCGTCGTGCAGCCGCTGCACCGACAGGACCTTGCCGTCGGCAGCCGCCACCACCGCCGACGGATCCTCCGGCACATCCCGCTCGGGGTCCCGGAAGAAGGCGGCCACCGGTGCGGCGGCCAGCGCGGGTACCAGCCACAGCTTGGACTTCGGCCGGGCCAACCGGGTCAGCGCGGCCAGTCCGAGGGCGATGCCGGCGGCGGCCACTCCGTTGGAGTCGATGTGCATGCCCCGGGTCAGCGAGACGCTCGACGGGCGGTAGGCGGGAGCGAGGCGCTCCGCCGCCGCCGCGTCCGTCGGGGTGAAGCGGAGCCGGTACACGCGTACCGGCTCGGAGTTGCGCAGCACCAGGTCGGCTCCGACGCCGTGCAACGCACCCTGACGCTCCAACTCGGCGGCGGCACCGGCGGTCCGGCCGACGGCGGTGGCCACGCTGAGCACCGCGCCGTCGGCCAGGTACTTGGTCAGGGTCTCGATGGTGCCGCGCGCCTCGTCGGCGGTGCCGGTCAGCGCCTCGCCGGCCACGACCACCGCGGCCGGTTCGGCTTCGGCGAGGCTGTCCACCACGCGGACCCGATCGGCGACCCAGCCGCCCTGGGCGGTGACGTGCTCACGCAGTGCCGTTGGGCTGGCCGACTCGGCCGGCACCACGGTGAGGGTGTCGCCAGGCAGCAGCGCTTCGATGGCCGCGGCCAGCACGGCGGACTCCGGTGCCGCGCCGACCAGCAGAGCGGCCTTGGGGTCGTTGATCCGGGCGAGCTCGGCGACGAGGGTGCGGGCGGCACGCTCGCCGAGGCGGACCGGGCCGGACCGGCCGGCGGCACGCACGCCGGGGAACTGGGTCATGTCGAACGGGCTCCTGACGGGATAGAGACGACTGACGCGAGATCACCGCCCGGCGGCGAGGTCGGCCCGGCCGCGAGCGGCCCGCGCGAACCGGTGACCCGCGCAGGTTGCCCCGCGGCGTGGGCCGGCCGGCGAAGGCGGGAGCACACCGGCCAGCATAGGCGGCTCACCGGCGCCGCCGCATGGTCAGGCAGCGACCCTCGCCGCTGCGGCCTGGTCAGGCGACCGGTCCCCGCCGCTGCGGTGGTGGGTCGCCGTCGGTCAGGTCGAGCGTACGGTCATCGCCGGTGGGCCGCTCCGGGCCGAGCGTCGCCGTGCGCTCCGGCGTGCCCGGCACTCCGTACTCGGCGATGCCGGCTGCGTCTGCACCTCCGGCGCCCGACCGGGGTTGCTCCGGCTCGCCGGTCTGTCGGCTGGAGCGCAGCGCACCGAGGAGACCGAGGAGACCGATCAGGATCAGCCCGCCGGCCAGGAACCAGCCGACCGGCGGCAGTACGAGGCCGAGCACCTGAGCGAGCAGCCACCACGCGGCGAGCGCGAGGAAGATCAGCCCGAAGGCGAACGACACCAGGTCGGTGCGGTGGGCCCTCACCGGGTCACCTCCATGTGTCCGGCGTTGACGTGCAGGTTCAGGCGTAGCTTTCCGCCGCCCGGTCCGTCCGAGCCGTGGTCGACGATCTCCTTGGGCTGGTTGTCCATACCCCAGGCGTGCCGTTCACCGAAGATTTTCGCGTCACCGGCGGTGGCCTGGGTAACGGTGGTCACGTCCACGTTCGGTGGCAACACCACGGTGGCCTCACCGAAGCTGATGACGACGGTGATCTCGGTGTCCTTCTGGTCGAAGTCGATCGCCCGCAGGTCGAGCACCGCGTCGGCGAAGTTCTGCTCGTACCGGATGGCCAGGTCGCGGTGGTTGGTCGGGGCCCAGGTGACCACGCCGTCGACGCCACGGACCCGGTCGTACGACTCGGCGACGGTGGCCACCCCCAGCGCGGCAGCGGTTACCAGGCCGAGCGCGATCAGCCAGCGAGCCCGGCCGAACCAGGTGCCCACGAGCAGGCCGAGACCGATCACGGTCAGCGCTGCCGCGAAGTAGGCCGAGGCACCGATCCCGAAAATGTTCAGCAGGTCGAGCACGACCACCAGACCCAGCGCGACGAAGATCAGCGAGAACGTCACCGAGCCGAGGGCGGATCGTTCGCGAGGTTTCTTCGGCGGTTTGGGCTTCGGCGGTGGCGGTGGCGGTGGCGGTGGCGTGGTCCGCCCCGCGTACGGGCCGTGCGGAGCGAACGGGGGACGGTACGTCGGCGGCAGCGGCACGGTCGCCGGCCGGCCCAGTGGTGCGCTCTGCGTGCTCGTCGTCGGCCAGGACGGCGCGAGGGACGGGTGCGGTTCGTCCGGCTGCCCGGGTGCCGGCGTACCAGGCGGTGGGACCGGCCCGGTCGCCGGTGCGTACGGCTGGAATGCGGTCGTGGTCTGGACGCTGCCGGAACCGGCGTACGGCGTTTGGTACGCGGTCTGGGCGGGATAGCTGACCGGTGGGGCCGGGGCGGGTGGTGGACTCGGCGGTGCCGACTCGGGCTGCGTCTGATGTTGCTGACGGTTGAGCAGCAACGCCCCGCCGACCAGGATGGCCGCGCCGAGCAGCACCGCGCGGAACGCGTCGGTGACGATGTAGCCGAACGCCACCGCGACCAGGATGCTGAGCACGATCACGGTGACCGGGGACATGCTGGATCGGCCTCGACCCAGCATCGATTCGACCGGGGAGGCGGTGTCGCCCTCGCCCGGGATGATCAACCAGGCGGTGACGTAGACCAGGACGCCGATGCCACCGAAGAAGCCGAGCACCGCGAGCAGCACCCGCCAGAGCACCGGATCGGTGTTGGTGGCCCGGCCGATCGCGGCGCAGACGCCTGCCAGGTACCGGCCGTCGCGGGGGCGGACGAGCCCGTACCGCGAGGTGAAGCCGGCCCCGCCGTAGGGCCCGCCCGCGCCGCCACCGGGTGGCGGTGGCGTACCGGTCGAGCCGTCGGCGGGTGGTGGGAAGGTGGCACCCGGGGCGTTCCCTGTCGCGCCCGGCGCTGTGGACGCGGCCGGCGCGTCGCTCGACGGGGTCGGCGGTGTCGCCTGCGCGTCCGTCGGCTTCGGTCGGTACGGCTGCGCAGCGTCGTCGGTCATGTATCGATCCTGCGGTGCCCGGTGCCCGAGCGACCTCAGGAAGCGACCCTGACCCCACCCTGAGATCCGGCGCCGCGCAATCTCCGGGGCGTCCCCGTGGTCGGCCGACGGCCGTGCGTGTGACGATCAACCTGGGCCGGAACCGATCCGCATCCGGCGTAGGTCCTGCCCAGGGAGCCCGTGATCAGTACCGTGAGCCAGCCACCCCGCCTCTACCGCGCCCCGGAGAACCGGATGGCCGCCGGGGTGGCCGCCGGCATCGCAGAGCACCTCGGTGTCCCGGTGGTCCGGGTCCGGGTCGCTTTCATGGTGCTGCTCGGGCTGAGCGGTCTCGGTCTGCTGCTCTACGCGGCCTTCTGGGCCGTCGTTCCGCTGCGCCCCGGCGACACGGCGGCACCACCCCGCCGAGACGTCGCCCAACTGCTGCCGTTCGTGGCGATCGGGCTCGGCGTACTGCTGATCCAGATGCTGGTCTTCGACTCGGTGGGTGCGGCCGGTACGGCGGGCTGGCTGGTCGCGATCATCGCGGTCGGTGCCGGGGTGATCTGGCACCAGTCCGGGCCGGAGCGGCGGCGCCAGCTGGGTGAGTCGATGCCGGTGCCGTGGCTCAGCGCGGTGGTGGAGGAGAGCGATCGCCGGGCGTTCGTGCTCCGTTTCGTCGGTGGTGGGGTGCTGGTCGCGGTCGGCATCATCGGGGTCGCCGCGGTGTACTCCCCGGCGCAGAACCTGGACGCCGTGGTCAACGGGGTCATCTTCGCGCTGGTCGGGTTGGCCGGGGTCGGAGTGGTGGCCGCGCCGGTGCTCTGGCGGACCTGGAACCAGCTTCGGTCGGAGCGGGAGGGACGGATCCGCGAGCAGGAGCGGGCCGAGCTGGCGGCCATGGTGCACGACCAGGTGCTGCACACCCTCGCCTTGATCCAGCGCAACGCCAGTGACGTCAAGATGGTGCAGCGGCTCGCCCGAGGCCAGGAGCGCTCGTTGCGCAACTGGCTCTACAAGCCCACCGCGTCGCCGACGGAACGCTTCGCCGCCGCGCTCGAACAGGCGGCGGCCGAGGTCGAGGACACCTTCGCGATCACGGTCGAGGCGGTGGTGGTCGGCGACCGGGAGACCGACGAGCGGGTGGGCGCGCTGGTCGCCGCCGCCCGCGAGGCGCTGGTGAATGCCGCTCGGCACGCCGGGGTGCAGACCGTCTCGCTCTACGCCGAGGTCGAACCCGAGCAGGTCAGTGTCTTCGTTCGAGACCGGGGTGCCGGCTTCGACCCGGATACCGTGGAGGATCACCGGCACGGGGTCCGAGGCTCGGTCATCGGGCGGATGAAGCGGCACGGCGGCCGGGCGGAGATCCGCTCCCGGCCGGGGGAGGGGACCGAGGTCCGGTTGATCTTGCCGATCGCCCGGGACTCGGCCACTGCGGAGAGGGGCAGATGATGGCTGAGCAGTCGACGCGACCGGGCGAGCCGGCCGACGCCGGACCTGAGCGGCTGCGGGTGTTTCTGGTCGACGACCACGCCATGTTCCGCGCGGGCGTACGCGCTGAGCTGGGGGCGCACGTCGAGGTGGTCGGCGAGGCGAGCACGGTGGCCGAGGCGGTCAGCCGGATCGCCGCCACCGGACCCGACGTCGTCCTGCTCGACGTGCACATGCCCGACGGCGGCGGCCGGGCGGTGCTGGAGGCGATGCGGCGCAGCCACCCGCAGGTGCGTTTCCTGGCGCTCAGCGTCTCCGACGCCGCGGAGGACGTGATCGGACTGATCCGCGCCGGTGCCCGAGGTTACGTCACCAAGACCATCTCGCCGGACGAGTTGGCCGCGGCGATCCGCCGGGTGGCCGACGGGGACGCGGTGTTCAGTCCACGGCTGGCGGGCTTCGTGCTGGACGCCTTCGCCGCCCGCCCGGACGCCCCGGTCGCGGATCCCGAGCTGGACCAGCTGACCAACCGCGAACGCGAGGTGCTGCGCCTGCTGGCCCGTGGGTACGCGTACAAGGAGATCGCCCGGGAGCTCTACATCTCGATCAAGACCGTGGAGACGCACGTCTCGAACGTGTTGCGCAAGCTCCAGATGTCCAACCGGTACGAGCTGTCACGGTGGGCGGCGGACCGGCGACTCGTCTAGCCGATCGTCCGGGTCGGCGGATCGATCACCCGGACGATCGGCATGGCTTCCTGTCTGGATTCCCCATCGTCCTTTTGGATAAGATGCGGCAACGAGTGGCCGGACTCACGTTCTGATTTCTCGCCATCACAGAGATCATTAACGCCCCTCTGCCAATCCACCGTTCGGGCGCGAAAAACCGTTGACGGGCAGGTCATACCATGCATCTGGGGTGACGCGAATTCGCCTCCAGGTGGATGTCGGCACCGTCCCGGGCGGGTATCGGGTTGATAACACGCCTTCCGGCTTGGGCGCATTGAGTGTCACAGTGGCAGGCACCTCACAACCCCCTCGTGAGCCGAGCGCCCTGAGGAGGCACTCCCATGCGCGGGAAATTCCTGAAGGTGGCGGTCGCGGCGACCGCCACCGCCATGTTGGCCACCGCCTGCGGCGGTGGTAGCGACAACGACGACACCGCCACCCAGTCCGGCGGTACGCTGCGCGTCTACAACGCGGAGCCGGCGTTCCTGACGCCCTCCGGTGGTGACGACGAGCCGTCGCTGTACGTGATCCGCCAGCTGTTCCGCGGTCTGGTCAAGTACAACGCCCAGACTTCCGCGGTCGAGATGGACCTGGCCGAGTCGGTCGAGTCGGACGACCAGAAGCTCTGGACCATCAAGATCAAGAGCGGCTACACCTTCGACAACGGTGAGCCGGTCAACTCCGACGCCTTCATCCGTTCCTGGAACTTCGCGGCCTACTCGCCGAACGCCCAGAACAACGGTTACTTCATGAAGCGCATCGCCGGTGTCAAGGACCTCCAGTCCGAGGACCCGGACGGCGACGGCCCGCAGAAGGCCCCGGAGCCGAAGGCGAAGGAGCTCGCCGGCCTGAAGAAGGTCGACGACCTGACCTTCACCGTCGAGCTTGACGCGCCGTTCTCCGGCTTCCCGACCACGATCGGCTACCCGGGCTTCTTCCCGATGGCCCAGGCGTGCGTCGACGACATCGCCAAGTGCAACGAGACCCCGATCGGCAACGGCCCGTACAAGATCGACGGTAGCTGGCAGCACAACGTCGCCATCAACCTGGCCCGCAGCGACAGCTGGAAGGGCGAGCCGGGCAAGCCGGACCGCATCGAGTACCGCATCTTCGCCGACGTCGACGCTGGCTACGCCGCCTTCCAGGCCGGTGAGCTGGACGTGATGTACACCGTGCCGCCGGCCCGCTACAAGGAGGCCAAGCAGCAGTACGGTGACCGGATGTTCGAGCTGGCCGGTGACAGCTTCACCTACGTCGGCTTCCCGCTGTACAACGAGAACTTCCAGGACAAGCGGGTCCGTCAGGCGTTCTCGCTGGCGATCGACCGGCAGTCCATCATCGACGCCGTGTTCGACGGCCGCTTCGCCCCGGCGACCGGTTACGTCGCGCCGAGCTTCGAGGGTGCGCGGGAGAACATCTGCACCTACTGCAGCAAGGACGTCGAGAAGGCCAAGCAGCTGCTCGCCGAGGCCGGCGGCTGGAAGGGCGGCAAGCTGATCCTGTGGGCCAACGCCGGTGCGGGTCACGACCAGTGGCTGCAGGCCGTTGGTGACCAGATCAAGTCCGCGCTGGGCATCGACTACGAGCTGAAGGTCAACCTCCAGTTCGCCGAGTACCTCGAGACCGCGGACCAGAAGAAGTTCACCGGTCCGTACCGTCTCGGCTGGGGCCCGGACTACCCGTTCCTGGAGACCTTCCTCTACCCGCTGTACGGCTCGGAGGCTGGCAGCAACAACTCCGGCTACAAGAACCCGGCCTTCGACGCCCTGCTGAAGGAGGGTGACTCGGCCGAGTCGATGCAGGCCGCCATCCCGTCCTACCAGAAGGCGGAGGACCTGTTGGTCGAGGACCTGCCGGTCATCCCGATGTGGTGGCGTAAGGAAGCGGCGATCTACAGCGAGAACGTGGACAAGTTCGTCTGGAACGCCGTCGCGGACGCCGACTACGGTGCGACCTCTCTGAAGCAGAACTGAGCTTCAGGCTCCTGACCCAGCCGTAACACGACGTGGCGGCAACGGTCACCTCACCAGGGTGATCGTTGCCGCCACGTCAGCGCCGAGAGGAGACCCCGAGATGGGGCGCTACGTCATTCGACGGTTGCTCCAGTTCATTCCCACCGTGCTGGGCACCATGTTCCTGCTCCACTACATGACCGCGCTGGCGATCCAGTTCAGCGGGAACCCGGTCCGGGCCCTCTTCGGTGACCGGACCCCACCGCCCGCGCTGTTGCAGGCGATCACTGAGCGGCTCGGCTACGGTGACCCGTGCCTCGACCAGAAGGGCAACCCCTGTTTCGGGCTCTTCCTGGACCGGCTGCAGAACATCTTTTTCCACTTGGACTTCGGCATCAACCTGCGTCAACGTGAGGTGACGGACCTGGTGGCCGACGCCATCCCGTTCACCCTCAAGCTGTTGGTGATCGCGATCCTCTTCGAGGCGGTCGTGGGTATCGCCGCAGGTGTGCTGGCCGGTCTGCGCGGTGGCAGCTTCATCGACTACCTGGTGAAGATCAGCACGGTCTTCGTCATCTCGGTGCCGATCTTCGTGCTCGGTGTGGTGGTGCGGGAGTTCGTCGGGGTCAAGTTCGGCAATGTCCTGCGGGGCCAGGACTGGATTCCCGATGTGATCTCCGTCGGTGTGTTCACTCCCGGCTTCAAGCCCGACTATCCGTTCGCCAGCCTGATCATTCCCGGCATGGTGCTCGGTGCGGTCTCGTTGGCGACCACGGCCCGGCTCACCCGGACCAGCATCATGGAGAACATCCGAGCCGACTACGTGCGGACCGCCAAGGCCAAGGGCCTGGCGAACAAGCGGGTCATCGGCGTACACACGCTGCGTAACTCGCTGATCCCCGTGATCACCTTCCTCGGTGTCGACATCGGTGCCGCGATGGCGGGTGCGGTGGTCACCGAAACAATCTTCAACGTCCCCGGCATCGGTCGACTGGTGACGTTCTCCGCCCGTACCGGCGAATCGTCCGTCGTGGTCGGCGTGGTGACCATGCTGGTGCTGGTCGTCCTGATTGCCAACCTGCTGGTCGACCTGTTGTACGCCGTGCTCGACCCGAGGATCCGCTATGAGTGACCGAACCGTGGTGACGATGCGGACCGCAGGGGCATCCGACCGCCTCCGGTGGCCGGCTGGAGCGAAACGAGGTGTGGACATGAGTGAGCGAATCATCGGGCTCAGTGTGACGGTGTCTCGTGGCGGCGCGGAGCGGAACGGAGTGCCGGCATGAGCGACCTGACGAGTGCGGGTGCGGCCGTCGGAGGCGCGCCGGTAGGCGGTGACGGACCGACGACGGAGGCTCCGGGCAGCGGCGGCAAGGAGCGCAGCGCCAGCCTGTGGGCGGATGCCCGGCGGCAGTTGGTCCGCGACCCGGTCTTCATGATCGCCTCCCTCTACATCCTCGTGGTCGGCTCGATGGCCATCTTCCCGAAGCTCTGGACCAGCCAGGATCCGCGAAACTGCAGCACTGAGCGGTCCCGCCTGTCGCCGAGCTGGGAGCACCCGTTCGGGACCGACATCCTGGGCTGCGACTACTACTCGCACGCGATCTACGGCGCGTGGCCGTCGATGGTGATCGCGGTGATGGCAACCTCCGCCATCGTGATCGTCGGTGGTGTGCTCGGCCTGCTCGCCGGCTACTACGGCGGTTGGGTCGACGCGATCATCTCCCGGGTGATGGACATCTTCTTCTCGCTGCCGTTCCTGCTCGGCGCGATCGTGTTCCTGACCGTGATCAAGCGGCAGAACATCTGGACCATCACGATGGTGCTGTTCCTGCTGGCCTGGCCGACCATCGCCCGGATCATCCGGGGCAGCGTGATCTCGTCGAAGGACCTGGACTACGTGCACGCGGCGAAGGCGGTCGGTGCCCGCAACTCACGGCTGATGTTCCGGCACATCCTGCCCAACGCGATCGCGCCGATGATGGTGTACGCGACCATCGTGCTCGGCTCGTTCGTCGCCGCGGAGGCCACGCTGACCTTCCTCGGTGTCGGGCTCCAGCCGCCGGCTCAGTCGTGGGGCATCATGATCTCGGTCCACCAGGTCTACTTCCTGGAGGATCCGTGGCTGCTGCTCTTCCCCTGCGGCCTGCTGGTGGGCACGGTGCTGTCCTTCATCCTCATGGGTGACGCCCTGCGTGACGCCCTCGACCCGAAGTTCCGGTGAGGCATGAGCACTGATGTGAACGTCAAGTTGGACGCGCTGCCGGGCCTGGACCCGAACGCGCTGCCACTGGAGGTCAAGAACCTGCAGGTGGAGTTCCGGACCCGCAACGGCATCGCCCGCGCGGTCAACGGGGTGAGCTTCGACGTGCGGGCCGGCGAGACCCGGGCGATCCTCGGCGAGTCGGGCTGCGGCAAGAGCGTGACCGCTCAGGCGATCATGGGCATCCTGGACACCCCGCCCGGGTTCGTCACCGGTGGGGAGATCCTCTACCGCGGTGTCGACCTGCTGAAGCTCCCCGAAGCCCAGCGCCGCAAGGTCCGCGCCAACCGGATCGCGATGATCTTCCAGGACGCGCTCTCCGCGCTGAACCCGGTCTTCACCGTCGGGTTCCAGCTCGCCGAACTGTTCCGCAAGCACCGGGGCATGTCCCGTCAGGACGCCAAGGCTCGCTCCGTCGAGCTGCTCGACCTGGTCAAGATCCCGGCAGCGAAGCAGCGGGTGAACGACTACCCGCACCAGTTCTCCGGCGGTATGCGGCAGCGTGTGATGATCGCGATGGCGCTGGCGCTCGACCCCGAGGTGCTGATCGCCGACGAGCCGACCACCGCGTTGGACGTGACCGTGCAGGCCCAGATCATGGCCCTGCTGGCCGAGCTCCAGCGGGAGCGGAACATGGCCCTGGTGCTGATCACGCACGACATGGGCGTGGTCGCCGACGTGGCGGACCGGATCTCGGTCATGTACGCCGGCCGGGTCATCGAGGAAGCCGGCGTCAACGACATCTACGCCAGCCCGGCCCACCCGTACACCAAGGGTCTGTTGGAGTCGATCCCGCGACTGGACCTCAAGGGGCAGGAACTCAGCGCCATCAAGGGGCTGCCCCCGGCGCTGACGAACATCCCGCCGGGCTGCGCCTTCAACCCCCGTTGCCGGTACGCACAGGACGTCTGCCGCCAGGACCCGGCGCCGCCGCTGTATCAGGTGACGCCGAGTCGTACGTCGGCCTGCCACTTCTGGAAGGAGGTCAAGGGCGATGAGTGACTTCGTGCTGGAGACCCGCGACCTGGTGAAGCACTTCCCGCTCACCCAGGGGATCGTCTTCAAGAAGCAGATCGGCGCGGTCCGCGCGGTCGACGGCGTCAACCTGCAACTGCGCCGTGGTGAAACCCTCGGCGTCGTCGGCGAGTCCGGCTGTGGCAAGTCGACCCTGGCCCGGCTGCTGGTCGGGTTGGAGACGCCCACCTCCGGCGACCTGTTCGTACAGGGCCGGAACATGTCCAAGGTCGGTGCTGAGGAGCGGCGGCGGGGCCGGCGCAACATCCAGCTGGTGATGCAGGACCCGTACACCTCGCTGAACCCCCGGATGACCGTCGGCGACATCATCGGCGAGCCGTTCGAGGTGCACCCGGACGTGGTGCCGAAGGGGCAGCGTCGGGGCAAGGTGCAGGAACTGCTGGAGCTGGTCGGGCTCAACCCCGACCACATCAACCGGTACCCGCACCAGTTCTCCGGTGGCCAGCGGCAGCGCATCGGCATCGCCCGGGCGCTGGCGCTCAACCCGGAGATCATTCTCTGCGACGAGCCGGTGTCGGCGCTCGACGTCTCCATCCAGGCGCAGGTGATCAACCTGTTGGAGAAGCTCCAGAACGAGCTGGGTCTGTCGTACATCTTCATCGCCCACGACCTGTCGGTGGTCCGGCACATCGCCGACCGGGTCGCGGTCATGTACCTCGGCAAGATCATCGAGAACGGTACCGAGGACGAGATCTACGAGAGCCCGACCCACCCGTACACCCAGGCCCTGCTGTCGGCCGTGCCGGTGCCGGATCCGAAGCTGCGCGGCCAGCGGGACCAGATCGTGCTGACCGGCGACGTGCCCTCGCCGGCCAACCCGCCGTCGGGTTGCCGGTTCCGGACCCGCTGCTGGAAGGCTCAGGACGTCTGCGCCGAGCAGGAGCCGCTGCTGGAGATCCGGGACAAGTCCGGTCACCCGAGCGCCTGCCACTTCGCCGAGGTACGCGACGTGGTGCACGCGACGGAGTAGCCGCATAGACGCCGCCGCCCCGGCCATCCGTACGGGAACGGCGGTAAAGGTAAGTGCCTCCTCAGTGATCCGGGGCGTCGGCCGTCACCAGCGGCCGGCGTCCCGGATTCCTGTTCGGGGCGGCGGAGTGTCCGACAGGGCGCGGTGGCCGGTCAGAGCGGCCCACGGCCGGCGCGCAGGAGCAACAGCGCGAGCTGAGTGCCGTCGGCGCCGAGGGCGATGCGGAACCGCTCCAGGATCTCCTGCTCACGGGCGAGCACGAGCCGGGTTCCGCCGGAGGCCATCCGGGTCGCCCCCACCTCGCGGGACAGTGCGGCCCGTTCCTGCCACAGCTCGATGAGCGTCCGGTCGATCTCGTCGATCCGTACCCGGATCTCGGCGATCCGGGCGGCGGCCATCGGCTCCGCGGTGCCGGTGCCCGGCTCGGGCTCACCGGCCGCACCCGTGCTTTTGGCGGCGGTGTCGGAATCGGCCGGGACGCCACTCTGCTCCATCACGTCTGACATCTTCGGGTACCTCCCAGAGTCTGGTGCCCGCTGCCCGGATCCCGGGACGGAAAAAGCCCCGGGCTCCGTGAGCCCGGGGCTTTCGTAGGTCTGGTTGATCAGGCGCGACCTACGGCTGCCGGACTCCCGGTGCCGTAGTAAAAGTAGAAGCGCTGATCGGACATGTCGTCGAGTATGCCGCCCGCGCTGGGCGGTACGCAAGAAAACGACCGGCGCAAGCTGCGAGAACGCGGTTAACAGGGGCCCTTCCTATACACCAGACGTTGAGCGGGGGCCCTTCCTTCACCGCCGGGCGGGTGGTGTCCGGGGGCGGCATAGACTCGCTCTGCGATGCATCCTCTCTTCGACATCCCCGTCTCCCTGCCCGCGCCCGAGCAGCCGCCGCGCCGGGCCGCACCGGGCCGTCTCGACCCGCTGCAACTGGTGGCAGGTCTCAACGGTCCCCAGCGGGACGCGGTCACCCACGCCGGGTCGCCGCTGCTGATCGTCGCCGGCGCCGGTTCGGGCAAGACCCGGGTGCTGACCCACCGGATCGCCTACCTGCTCGCCGCGCGGGACGTGCATCCCGGCGAGATCATCGCGATCACCTTCACCAACAAGGCGGCCGGTGAGATGAAGGAGCGGGTGGCCGCCCTGGTCGGTCCGCGCGCCCGGCTGATGTGGGTTTCCACCTTCCACTCGGCCTGTGTCCGGATCCTGCGCGCCGAGCACGAGCACGCCGGCCTGAAGTCCACCTTCTCGATCTACGATGCCGACGACTCACGGCGCCTGATGCAGATGGTCGCCCGTGAACTGGACCTGGATCCGAAGCGCTACCCGGCACGCGGGCTGGCCGCCCAGGTCTCCAACCTGAAGAACGAACTGGTCGACCCGGAAGCCTTCGCCGCCCGCGCCTCAGGGCCCAACGAGCGGGCGCTGGCCGAGGCGTACACGCTCTATCAGCGGCGGCTGCGCGAGGCGCACGCGCTGGACTTCGATGACCTGATCATGACGACGGTGCATCTGCTCCAGTCGCACCCGCACGTCGCCGAGAGCTACCGGCG
This sequence comes from Micromonospora sp. NPDC051196, assembly GCF_040682415.1. NCBI lineage: Bacteria > Bacillati > Actinomycetota > Actinomycetes > Micromonosporales > Micromonosporaceae > Micromonospora > Micromonospora sp. NPDC051196. Next base: position 122,042 of record NZ_JBFBAY010000003.1, on the reverse strand, counting down.
TCGGTTCCGGCACGTCCTGGTCGACGAGTACCAGGACACCAACCACGCGCAGTACGTCCTGATCAAGGAGTTGGTCTCCGGCACCGAGGGGCTCGAACCGGCGGAGCTGTGCGTGGTCGGTGACGCGGACCAGTCGATCTACGCCTTCCGGGGCGCGACGATCCGCAACATCCTGGAGTTCGAGCGCGACTTCGCCGACGCCCGCACGATCCTGTTGGAGCAGAACTACCGCTCCACGCAGACCATCCTGAACGCCGCGAACGCGGTGATCGACCGCAACACGTCCCGCAAACCGAAGCGGCTGTGGAGCGACGCCGGTACGGGCGAGCCGATCGTCGCCTACGTCGCCGACACCGAGCACGCCGAGGCGGACTGGGTGGCCCGGGAGATCGACCGGCTGGTCGACGCCGGCGAGACCCGACCGGGCGACGTGGCGGTCTTCTACCGCACCAACGCCCAGTCCCGGGTGTTCGAGGAGGTGTTCATCCGGGTCGGCCTGCCGTACAAGGTCGTCGGCGGGGTGCGCTTCTACGAGCGCAAGGAGGTCCGGGACGCGCTGGCCTACCTGCGCGCGGTGGTCAACGACGACGACACCGTCAGCCTCCGCCGCATCCTCAACACCCCCCGTCGGGGCATCGGCGACCGCGCGGAGGCCTGCGTGGAGGCGCTGTCCAGCCGGGACCGGATCTCGTTCGGTGCGGCGCTGCGTCGGGCCAAGGACGCGCCGGGCATCTCCAGCCGGGCGGCCAACGGCATCGCCGACTTCGTGGCGTTGCTCGACTCCGCTCGGGAGTTGGCCGTCGACGGCACCCCGGAGGAGGTGCTGGAGGCGGTGCTGACCCGCTCGGGCTACCTGACCGAGCTTGAGGAGAGCCTCGATCCGCAGGACGCCGGGCGGGTCGACAACCTCCAGGAGTTGGTCAGCGTCGCCCGCGAGTACACCGAACGGATCGAGGCGACCGGCGCGGAGGGGGAGCGGGCCACCGTGGCCGGCTTCCTGGAGCAGGTCGCGCTGGTCGCCGACGCCGACCAGGTGCCGGCCGACGATCCGGAACACCAGGGCGTGGTCACCCTGATGACCCTGCACACCGCCAAGGGCCTGGAGTTCCCGGTGGTCTTCCTGACCGGCCTGGAGGACGGCGTCTTCCCGCACCTGCGGTCGCTCGGCGACACCCGGGAGCTGGAGGAGGAACGCCGACTCGCCTACGTGGGCATCACCCGGGCTCGGCAGCGGCTCTACCTCTCCCGGGCGGTGACCCGGTCGGCCTGGGGGCAGCCGTCCTACAACCCGCCGTCCCGCTTCGTCGAGGAGTTGCCACCCGAACTGGTCCGCTGGGAACGGACCGAGGGGTCGTACACCTCGTGGGGTGGCGGTGGTGGCGGCGTGGGTGGCCGCTCGGAGCGCACACCCGGCGGGCGTGGCAACTTCACCGGGGGTACGCCCCGGGCCGTGCAGTTGGCGCGCAAGCTCGGCGTGGACGGCAGTCGCCTGGCCACCGCCAGCGAGCTGCCGCAGGGGCCGAAGGTCACCGCCGGGGACCGGGTGAACCACCAGCGGTACGGGTTGGGACGGGTGGTCACCGTGGAGGGGCACGGCCCCGGCGCTCGGGCGCAGATCGACTTCGGTGACCAGACGCTCTGGCTGGTGCTGCGACACGCCCCGATCGACAAGCTCTGAGTCCGCCACCGCCGGTCGACGCAGGGCGTCGGATCCGGCGCCGGCTGCGGTATCGTCGGCGCATGTACTCGTGCGCCGTCTCGATGAAGCCCTGGTTCCGCCGCTGACGGCGGCAGGGTTGACCGGCTTTCTCTGAGCAAGCTCTGTTCCGCCGTCCTGGTGTTCCCGCCGGGCGGCGTCCTCGTGCTGCCCGGCTCCATGACGAGCCGAAGAGCAGACAATGAACAATCTTGAGTTGAATCCCGCACAGTCCTGGGGTGGCCGGCTGCCGGCGGGGCACCGGGCGCACGTACGGGCGGACGGTGTTCGAGTGGTGCTGGGCGGGCGGGTGGTGCTGTCCGAGGTCAGCGTGACCGTCTCGGCCCGCTCCCGCCTGGCCGTCGTCGGCGAGAACGGCCGAGGCAAGACGACGTTGCTGCACGTACTGGCCGGGGTGACCGCACCCGATCAGGGCACGGTGGAACGGGCCGGCACGATCGGACTGGCCGGTCAGGCGCTTCAGGCGCGCCACGGCGAGACGGTCGGCACCCTCGTCGAGGCCGCGACGCGGGAGTCCCGCCGCGCCTTGCGGGCGCTCGACGACGCGGCGGCGGCGCTGGCCGAGAGCGTGGCGGGCGCGGACGATGCCTACGCCACCGCGCTCGACGCGGCCACCCGGCTCGACGCCTGGGACGCGGAGCGTCGCGTCGACGTGGCGCTGGCCGGGCTCGACGCCTGTACCGACCGGCAGCGCCCGTTGTCGACGCTGTCGGTGGGTCAGCGCTACCGGGTCCGCCTCGCCTGCCTGTTGGGGGCACGCTACGACCTGCTGATGCTGGACGAGCCGACGAACCATCTCGACGCCGACAGCCTGACGTTTCTCACCGGGCGGCTGCGCGAGCATCCTGGCGGGGTGGTGGTCGTGACGCACGACCGGGCCCTGCTGCGCGACGTGGCCGTGGAGTTCCTGGACCTCGACCCCAGCGAGGACGGGCGACCGCGCCTGTTCGCCGGAGGGTACGCCGGTTGGCAGGAGGGGCGGCGTCGGGAGCGCGAACGCTGGGAGCGGGAGTACGAGGCACAGCAGGTCGAGCATCAGCGGCTGGCCGACGCGGTGAGCGAGGCACAGCAACGGCTGAGCACCGGTTGGCGTCCGGAGAAGGGCCACGGCAAACACCAGCGCCAGTCCCGGGCCCCCGGTGTCGTCCAGGCGCTGCGGCGCCGACAGGAGGACCTTGCGGCCCATCGGCTCACCGTGCCGGCCCCGCCGCTGCGTCTGCGCTGGCCCGAACTCGGCACCCGCGTCGGGTCACCCATCCTGCGCTGTACCGCCGTCACGTTGACCGGGCGTCTGCGTCGACCTGTCACGCTCACCCTCGACGGCGGGGACCGGCTGCTGGTGACGGGCCCGAACGGGGTGGGTAAGTCGACGCTGCTCGCGGTGCTGGCGGGAGAGCTCGAACCGTCCACCGGCGAGGTCCGTCACCTGCCGCAGGCCCGGGTCGCGTTGCTCGGGCAGGAGGTGCCGGCCTGGCCGCCGAGCGCCCTCGCGCACGAGTTGTACGACCGGCACGTCGGCGAACTCCAGTCCGCCGGGCGGCTCGGCGACCGGGACCGGCTGCCGCTGACCGCGACCAACCTGCTCGACCGGGAGGCCCTGCGGACCCCGGTCGGGCGGATGTCCCAGGGGCAGCAACGCCGGTTGAACCTCGCGCTGCGACTCGCCGAACGGCCGGATCTGCTGATTCTCGACGAACCCACCAACCACCTGTCGGCACCGTTGGTTGACGAGCTGACCGCCGCCCTGCGGGAGACCGCAGCGGCCGTCGTCGTCGCCACTCATGACCGGCAGATGCTCGTCGACCTCGCGGCCTGGCCCGTCCTGTCGCTCATCAACCCGGCGGAGGTGCCCTGACCGTTCAACAGGCCCCGTCGGTCAGCAGGCTACGTCGGTCAGCAGGCCACGTCGATGCCGCGGGCCCGCAGGAAGGGCGCCGGGTCGATCTGATTCCACATCTGACCCTGGTGCACCTCGAAGTGCAGGTGCGGGCCGGTCGAGTCGCCGGTGGAGCCCTCCAGGCCGATGGTCTGCCCGGTGCTGACCTTGTCACCCACGCTCACCTTGGCGGTGCTCAGGTGGGCGTAGTGGGTGAGATAGCCGTTGCCGTGGTCGATGACGACGGAGATGCCGTAGCCGTCGCCGACGTCACCGGCCTTGGTGACGGTTCCGCCGAATGCTGCGCGGACCGGGGTTCCGGCGGGCAGGGCGAAGTCGATGCCGGCGTGCAGGGTGCCCCACCGGGGGCCGTAGCACGAGGTGATGGCGGCACCCGCCATCGGAATCACCCAGGTCGACTTCGGCGTCGCGCTCTTGGTCGGCTTCGGCGTGGCCTTGGCGGCCTCGGCGGCCTTGGTGGCCTTCGGGCTGGGTTTCGCCGTCGGGCTGGCGCTCGCGGTCGGGCTCGTCGACTGGCTCGGCGTCGGGCTGCCCGGCGCGCTGGGGGTGACCGATTCGCGGGCCGACCGGTCAGCTCGGGCCGCCGCCTCGGCTCGGGCGGCCTCGGCCTCGGCCTCGGCCTGGGCCTGGGCCTGCGCGTCGAGCGAGACCGGACTCGGCGTGGGTTGGCCGTCGCTGGTCGCCACGGCGACACCGCCGAGGCCGACCAGCGCGACCGCGCCGATGACCAGGCTGCGGTCGCGCCAGCCGACCTGACGCCGGTGGCGGGCCGGAGCATCGGGGATTTTCCGGTACGGGGTGGAGTTGTCGTCCTGCACGGGCGGACCTCACTGGATCGAAGTGGCGCGTGACCTCGAAATCCTGGTGTCGATCCGCCGAGTGACGGGTACCGGGGGTTGGCGGGCCGGTACGGCAGGGCCGTCCCGCTGTCCGGTTCTGTCCGGCGCCGTGACCGACTGACCGGACTGACTCACGCGGACGGGTGTGGCATTCGCCACAGTCGCCGGTGTGAGCTGGGATACTTTGCCGCCGTTACCCCAAAACGAAACCGCCCGGATCGAGCGATCCGGGCGGTCAACGGGCCTTACCGACAGTCAGGAGTCGGCTACCTCGCTGTAGATTGCCTCGACTTGTAGCTTGATGTCCACTCCGCGCTCCTGAAGCCACGGCACCGGGTCGAGGGGCGTGCCCTTGACATGGATCTCCAGGTGCAGGTGGGAGCCGTACGAGTGGCCGGTGTTGCCGACCAGTCCGAGTTGGTCGCCGGCCTTGACCTGCTGCCCCTCCCGGACGCTGAGTGCCGAGGAGTGGCCGTAGATCGCCTCGCTGCCGTCCGCGTGCTGGACGATCACGGCGTAGCCGTAGCCGCCGAACCAGCCCGCCTTGGTGACCTTGCCCTCGTGGATGGCGACGTACGGGGTGCCCTCGGGCGCGACCAGGTCGATGCCGGTGTGCAGCTTGCCCCAGCGCATGCCGTACGGCGAGTTGAAGTCGTAGCCCTGTAGGGGAAGCAGCCAGACGCCGGAGTCGGCGACGATCTCCGAGCTGCCTCGACCGTCGCGGGACGCGCGATCTGCGGCGTCGGCGCGGTCCGCCGCGCCCTGGCTGCTGATCGAAGCCTGCTTCAGTTCGTCCAGCACCGACGGGTTGACGCTCTTGGCGTCCGGCAGTGCTCCGGCGCCCAGTGCGACCACACCGGCACCGACGAAGGCGGTGGTGACTACCGCCGCGTAGCGGCTGCGTGGGGGGGTGGGTACGCGACGGCGGCCGCGATATCGATCGGGCTCAGACGACAGGCGCTGGCGCACGCATACCCTCCGTTGTCGGGGTTCCGATGCGGCCTGGCCCGCACCCGGATCGAGGTCCGAGTGTCGGCTGGTTCCGCGTCGTCACCCGTCCGTAGACCTGATGACAACCGTGGACACGGTAGCCAACCGTCAGGCGAGCCACAAGCCGGAGCGCCGAACTCGCTGCTCCATTCTGTCCCTTTCCGTCCGCGATTGTCAGGTCTTTGCGCCTCCACGGGGTGTCCGGGTAATCGTCCGTTCGTAGCGCATAGTGACCGATCAGCTGAGTCGTCCTCCTTGACTCGTCCGGCGCTGGTCGTGTCGGTGCGTCAAGTCGCAGTGTTCATGGAGTTCCGGCCGGCTCTCGCGGGCCGTCCACAGTTGCCGTGCGGTCTTCCTTGCCCCGGTTCCCCGGGCCCGGCCGCGCGGGTTACCGTTCGTTCAGGTGATTGCCGCAGAGCCGGTGAAAGGGATGCGCAGATGAGCTCTCGTGTTCGGGTCGTCGTCGCCAAGCCGGGTTTGGACGGCCACGACCGTGGCGCAAAGGTGGTGGCCCGCGCGCTGCGCGACGCCGGCATGGAGGTCATCTACACCGGCCTGCACCAGACCCCGGAACAGATCGTGGAGACCGCGATCCAGGAGGATGCGGACGCAGTCGGCCTGTCGGTGCTCTCCGGGGCGCACATGACGCTGTTCCGGCGGGTGCTCGAACTGCTCGACGAACGTGATGCCCGCGACATCGTGGTCTTCGGTGGCGGCATCATCCCGGACGCCGACCTGCCCGAGCTGGAGCAACTCGGCGTGGCCAAGATCTTCACGCCGGGTGCGACGACCCAGTCCATCGTGGAGTGGGTTCGGGAGAACGTCGCGCAGCCGGTGAGCTGAGTTTCCGGCGGACTGGCCGGCACCTTTGGCCGGGCGGGGCGCGGAGCGAAGACGGAGTGAGGGGCCGGACGCACCCCTCACACGTCCGGCCCCTCTATGCACGATGCCCCGCCGCCACCCCTCGACCGACAGGGCATCGGCCGCCTTCATGTCCTTGCGCCTTTCAGCGCTCCGACATCTGACTCAACGAGGCCCTTCCGGCTGGGTTACGCACCATTGCCGAGATCCCGCACCGACCTGGCAAGATCGCTCGATCGGGTGACCTGCCGCCCGTTCCGCCGGACAACCGTGACCCGGTGTCTGCGAGGGCTGTGGATTACCGCACACCGCGCACCCGCTCGGTTGCCGGCCGTGCCGCCATCGCTAGGCTGCGCCCAATGGCCTGTTTCAACTTCCACTGATGTCAGGCATCGCACTGTTTTCTTTCCATACGCTGGTGGCGGCGCGACGGTGCGCCGCGGAGACGGGACGGGACGCGCAATCGTGGACCTGTACGAATACCAGGGGCGGGACCTGTTCGAGCGGCACGGCTTGCCCGTGCTCGCCGGCGGCGTTGCCACGACCCCGGAGGAGGCCCGCGCGATCGCCGAACGCCTCGGCGGCCGGGTGGTCGTCAAGGCGCAGGTGAAGGTCGGCGGCCGAGGTAAGGCCGGCGGCGTCAAGCTGGCCGAGGGCGCGGAGGAGACGGTGGCCCGCGCCACCGACATCCTCGGCATGGACATCAAGGGTCACACGGTCCACAAGGTCATGATCACGGTGACCGCCGACGTGGCCGAGGAGTACTACTTCTCGTACCTGCTCGATCGGGCGAACCGTACCTTCCTCTGCATCGCCAGCGTGGCCGGCGGCATGGACATCGAGCAGGTTGCCGCCGACACCCCGGAGAAGGTCGTCAAGGCACCGATCGACGCGGTCAAGGGCGTCGACGAGGCCAAGGCCCGGGAGATCGTCGAGGCGGCCGGCTTCCCGGCCGAGGTCGCCGACCAGGTCGTCGAGACCGCGGTGGGCCTGTGGCAGGCGTTCGTCGCCGAGGACGCCACCCTGGTCGAGGTGAACCCGCTGGCCAAGACCAAGGACGGCAAGCTGCTGCTGCTGGACGCCAAGATCTCGCTCGACGAGAACGCCGGCTTCCGGCACCCGGACCACGAGGCCCTGGTCGACCAGGCCACCGTGGATCCGCTGGAGCAGGCCGCCAAGGAGAAGGACCTCAACTACGTCAAGCTCGACGGCGAGGTCGGCATCATCGGCAACGGCGCGGGTCTGGTCATGTCGACCCTCGACGTGGTCGCCTACGCGGGCGAGCGGCACGGCAACGTCAAGCCAGCCAACTTCCTCGACATCGGTGGCGGCGCGAGCGCCGCGGTGATGGCCAACGGTCTGGAGATCGTGCTCTCCGACCCGTCGGTGCGCAGCGTCTTCGTCAACGTCTTCGGCGGCATCACCGCCTGCGACGCGGTCGCCAACGGCATCGTCCAGGCGCTGGACCTGCTCAAGCAGCGCGGCGAGGAGGTCACCAAGCCGCTGGTCGTACGACTCGACGGCAACAACGCCGAGGCCGGTCGGGCGATCCTCGACGGCGCGAACAACCCGCTCATCGAGCGGGTCGACACCATGGACGGCGCGGCCGAGCGGGCCGCCGAGCTGGCGGCTGCGGGGGTCTGATCATGGCAATCTGGCTGACCAAGGACTCGAAGGTCATCGTCCAGGGGATGACCGGCTCCGAGGGTTCCAAGCACACCCGGCGGATGCTCGCCGCCGGCACCAACGTCGTCGGCGGCGTCAACCCGCGCAAGGCGGGCACCGCCGTCGACTTCGACGGCACCGAACTGCCGGTCTTCGCCAGCGTCGCCGACGCGATGAAGGAGACCGGCGCCGACGTCACCGTCATCTTCGTGCCGCCGCAGTTCACCAAGGGCGCGGTCATCGAGGCGATCGACGCCGAGATCCCGCTGGCCGTGGTGATCACCGAGGGCGTACCGGTGCACGACACCGCCGCGTTCTGGGCGTACAACGTCGCCAAGGGGGAGCGGACCCGGATCATCGGGCCGAACTGCCCCGGCATCGCCTCGCCGGGCGCCTCCAACGCCGGCATCATCCCGGCCGACATCACCGGCACCGGCCGGATCGGCCTGGTCAGCAAGAGCGGCACGCTGACCTACCAGATGATGTACGAGCTGCGTGACATCGGCTTCTCGACCTGTGTCGGCATCGGCGGTGACCCGATCATCGGGACCACGCACATCGACGCGCTGGCCGCGTTCGAGGCGGACCCCGACACCGACGCCATCGTGATGATCGGTGAGATCGGTGGTGACGCCGAGGAGCGGGCGGCCGAGTTCATCAAGGCCAACGTCACCAAGCCGGTGGTCGGCTACATCGCCGGCTTCACCGCACCGCCCGGCAAGACCATGGGGCACGCCGGTGCGATCATCTCCGGCTCGGCGGGCACCGCCGACGCGAAGAAGACCGCGCTGGAAGCGGTCGGCGTCAAGGTCGGCAAGACGCCGACCGAGACCGCCAAGCTGATGCGGGAGATCATGTCCGGCCGCTGACCGGACAGCTGACCCGCGCGCAGGGGCCGACCGGAAGGTCGGCCCCTCAGCGGTTCCAGTACGGGTAGTTCCCGGTCGCCTGCAGGATCAGGCTGAGCACGATGTTGAGCACACCGAGCACGATCGCCACATAGCCCAGCACCGGGGACTGGCGGTAGCGCCGCGCGTCGCGGATCGACAACCAGCCGAAGACGATGCCGAGAATGCCGCAGCAGAGCAGGCCCGTGACGATGCCCAGCACACCCCAGAGCGTGGTGCGGTCCCGGCCGGCCGGCGGCGAGGGCGGGGGTGGGGGCGGCGGATACGGAGTGGTCACAGCTTTCCTCCGGGCGCTAGCTGCCGCGACGTGGGTCACGGCTCCTTGCTGCCGAGGCTAGAGCAGGACCTGCGGCGTCACACGCAATCGGGGCAACTAGATACCCCTGCCGGTGTGGTGTCGGACAGCCGACCTCGGCGCGGCATGCCAGAGTAGAACCGATGTCATTTGTCACCCCTGACCAGCCCCGGCGGGCCACCGAAGCCCGAGAGGCCGGCGCCCGGCCGCCCGGTCGTGCCGGCCCGCCGCGCCGGGTACCGCCGCCCCGTGGCGAGCCCACCGGCCGCAACCACGCTCCGCTCGTGGTCGCGGCCCTGGTGGCAGCCGGTGGCGCTGCCCTCACCTCCTGGCTGCCGGTCGCGCTAGCGCTCTGGTTGTTCCAGGTCAGCGAGGGTGTCGCCAGCCTGCTCGGGGCCGTGCGCGCGGGGACGGCGGGCTGGCTGCTCGGGCACGGGGTTCCGCTGGACACCGCCAGCGGGCCGTTGGGTCTGGCACCGCTCGCGGTGACCGCCCTGGCGGTGTGGCGGTTGTCCCGGGCCGGGGTGCACGTCACCCGCGCGATCGGAGCCCGGGGCAGCCGCTCACCGAGCCGTACGCTCGTCGCCGCGGTGGCGGTGGGTATCGCGTACGCCCTGTTGGGGGTGCTTGCCGCGCTGCTGGTCGGGGCCGGCGGAGTCGGCGTGTCGGTGGTGCGGGCCGGGCTCACGCTCGGCGTGCTCGGCGTGCTCGCCGCCGGTGTCGGCGCGGCCCGCACCAGCCGGGTGTCCGAACTGCTCGCCGCCCGCACACCGAAACCGCTGCGTGACGGTGCGCAGGCCGGGCTGGTGGCCGGGCTGGTGCTGCTCGGCGCGGGTGCGGCCGTCGCAGGGCTGGCGGTGGCGACCGGCGGGGGTGACGCGGCCGACCTCATCGGCGCCTACCGCACCGGCGTGGCCGGTCAGGCCGGTATCACGCTGGTGAGCCTGGCCTACGCGCCCAACGCCACCGTCTGGTCGACCAGTTACCTGCTCGGGCCGGGCTTCGCCGTGGGGACCGACACGGCAGTTCGGACCAGCGAGGTCGCCGTCGGCGCGCTGCCGGCCCTGCCGTTGTTCGCCGGGCTGCCCGGTGGACCGGTGGACGGTTTCTGGTCGGTCACGATCCTGGCACTTCCGGCGCTGGTGGGAATGGCCGTCGGTGGGCTGCTCGCCCGCCGGTTGCTGCGCCCGGCCACCGCCGAACGGGCCCCGCTGAGCTGGGGGGCGCTGTTGTTCCCGGCCGTGCTGGCCGGGCCGGTGGCCGGTCTGCTGATGGGTGCGGTCGCGGAGGCGTCCGGTGGGCCGCTCGGCGCGGGCCGGCTGGCCGAACTCGGCCCGGTCGGATGGCAGGTAGCGCTCGCGTCGACCGTGGTCATCGGTGCGGGCGCACTGCTCGGCGCCGCCGCCACCCGCTGGCTCACCCGGTTCGGCGCCTGACGACCGCAGCACTGGACGACCGAGGGGCGTCCCGGTGATCCGGAACGCCCCTCGGTGCATGTGGCTCAGGGCTGCGGCAGGCTGACGTTCACCACCAGCAGCACGATCTGGAGCAGGCCGAACAGTGCGCCGACGCCACCGCAGATCAGGCCGGTGAGCGCCTGTCCCGAGTTGTTGGCCAGACCCTGGTCCGCCTTCTGCTTGCCCAGCCAGCCGGTGATCAGCGCGGCCGCGCCCAGCGGGATGCCGAGGTAACAGCAGGACAGCGGAATCGACGCGATGCCGAGGATCATCGACAGCAGGCCGAGGGTGTTCTGTTGGCCGCTGGGACCGGCGAAGCCGGCCTGCGGGTACATCGGTGCGCCACCGTACGGCTGCTGCGCTGCGTACGGGTCGGCGTAGGGCTGACCGTACGGCTGGCCCGACATCGGCGGCTGCCCGTAGGCCGGCTGCCCGTAGGCCGGCTGCCCGTAGGCCGGGGGCTGGCTGGCAGGCGGTGGCGCGTACGGGTCGTACGGTGCGGGGGAGACCGGCGGCGGGCCGTACGGATCCGCCGGCGGCATGCTCGTGTCGGCCGGCGGCGCGTACGGGTCCGACGGCGCAGAGTACGGGTTGGCCGGCGGCGGGGCGTACGGGTTGGCCGGCGGCGGCGCGTACGGGTTGGCGGGTGGTGACGAGGTCGGGTCCCCGTACGGCGGTTGCTGGCCGTACGGGTCCTGACCTGGGTTACCGGGCTGCATCCGAGATCAGTAGCTCATCGCGCTGTTGCCGCTGAGCGCGCCGAGCAAGCTACCGCCCACGCAGCACACCAGGACGATCGCGATCCAGGCGATGCCGACGATCAGGGCCCACTTGGACCACTTCTTCGACTCGGCCGCCGCAGCCTGTGCACCGGCGTAGTCACCCTGCTGGAGCAGCGGGTTGACCTTCGAAGCGTTGATGATCGCGGGGATGGCCAGCGGCCAGAAGAGGAAGATTGCGACGATCGACATCGTCATGTTGTTGTCGATCTGCTGGGGTGGCTGAGACGGGTATCCGGGCTGCATGTCGATGCGCTCCTCAGGTTTGGGTCGCTGATGGGTGCGGGCCGGACGTGCACCGGGCCCGAGCGACCGGCAGCGTACCTGGTCCGCGCGAATTCGGCAGTCGCCGAGCCGGTGCCGCCCAGCGTCCGGACGCCGGTCGGTGGCCGGATAGGGTGTGCCGGTGAACGAGCCCGCCCGCATCGTCGTCCTGATCTCCGGCTCCGGAAGCAACCTCCAGGCGCTGCTGGACGCGACCGCCGACCAGGCGTACGGGGCTCGGGTGGTCGCCGTGGGCGCGGACCGCGACGGCATCACCGGCTTGGACCGGGCGACCGCCGCAGGTGTACCGACCTTCGTGGAGCGGGTCAAGGACTACCCGACGCGAGAGCAGTGGGATGCCGCGCTCACCGCGCGGGTCGCCGAGCACCGCCCCGACCTGGTCATCTCGGCCGGGTTCCTGAAGCTGGTCGGCCCGGGTTTCCTCGCCGCGTTCGGCGACCGCTACCTCAACACGCACAACACGCTGCTGCCGGCGTTTCCCGGCATCCACGGCCCGCGTGACGCCCTCGCCTACGGGGTGAAGGTCACCGGGGCGACCCTCTTCTTCGTCGACGCCGGAATGGACACCGGCCCGATCGTCGCGCAGGTGGCGGTGCCGGTACGAGACGACGACGACGTCGACACGCTCACCGAGCGCATCAAGGAAGCCGAGCGGCAGCAACTCGTCGAGCAGGTGGGCCGACTGGTCCGCGAGGGCTGGACGATAACCGGAAGAAAGGTCACAGTTCCGTGAGTTCCACTGAGGATGGGCGTCGCCCGATCCGGCGGGCACTGGTCAGCGTCTACGACAAGTCCGGCCTGGTCGAGTTGGCCCAGGCGCTGCACGCCGCCGGTGTGGAGATCGTCTCCACCGGCAGCACCGCGTCGACGATCGCCGGTGCCGGCGTACCGGTGACTCCCGTGGAGCAGGTGACCGGCTTCCCGGAGATCCTCGACGGCCGGGTGAAGACCCTGCACCCGAAGATCCACGGCGGGCTCCTCGCCGACCTGCGCAAGGACGCCCACGCCGCCGCGCTCGACGAGCACGGCATCGCCGGGATCGACCTGCTGGTGTCGAACCTGTACCCGTTCCAGGCCACCGTCGCCTCCGGGGCGAGCCAGGACGAGTGCGTCGAACAGATCGACATCGGTGGCCCGGCGATGGTGCGGGCCGCCGCCAAGAACCACGCCTCGGTGGCGGTGGTGACGGACCCGGCCGCGTACCCACTGCTGCTGGCCGCGCTCGACGGCGGTGGCTTCACCCTGGCGCAGCGGCAGGCGCTCGCCGCCCGCGCCTTCGCCGACATCGCCGAGTACGACGTGGCCGTCGCCGACTGGTTCGCCACCACTCTCGCCCCGGCCGCCGACGGCTGGCCGCAGTTCGCCGGGCAGGCCCTGCGTCGGCAGGCGGTGCTGCGCTACGGCGAGAACCCGCACCAGGGGGCGGCCGTCTACGCCGACCCGGCGAGCCCGGCCGGGCTGGCCCAGGCCGAGCAGTTGCACGGCAAGGAGATGTCCTACAACAACTACGTCGACGCCGATGCCGCGTGGCGGGCCGCGAACGACTTCGCCGACCAGCCTGCGGTGGCCGTCATCAAGCACGCCAACCCGTGCGGGATCGCGGTCGGTGCGGACGTGGCCGATGCGCACCGCAAGGCACACGCCTGCGACCCGGTCTCCGCCTTCGGTGGTGTCATCGCGGTGAACCGGCCGGTCTCGGTCGAGTTGGCCGGGCAGATCGCCGAGATCTTCACCGAGGTCGTGGTGGCGCCCGGGTACGAGCCCGGCGCGGCCGAGGTGCTCCAGGCCAAGAAGAACATCCGGCTGCTGCGGGCGCCGGAGTTCCGGCCCCTGCCGGCCGAGTGGCGGCAGGTCACCGGCGGCGTACTGGTGCAGGCGCGCGACGCGATCGACGCGGCGGGCGACGACCCGGCGACCTGGCGGCTGGCCACCGGCGAGGCGGCCGACGAGGCGACCCTGGCCGATTTGGCCTTCGCCTGGCGGGCGGTGCGCGCGGTGAAGAGCAACGCGATCCTGCTGGCCCGCGACGGTGCGACCGTCGGCGTCGGCATGGGCCAGGTGAACCGGGTCGACTCGGCCCGCCTGGCGGTCAGCCGGGCCGGCGCCAACCGGGCCAGCGGTTCGGTCGCCGCCTCGGACGCCTTCTTCCCGTTCGCCGACGGCCCGCAGATTCTCATCGACGCCGGCATCCGGGCCATCGTGCAGCCCGGCGGCTCGATCCGTGACGAGGAGGTGATCGCTGCCTGCAAGCAGGCCGGCGTCACCATGTACCTCACCGGCACCCGGCACTTCTTCCACTGAGCGAGGCGTTGAGAGGGGCCCCTTCCTATACGCGAGGCGTTAAGAAGGGGCCCTTCCTTACGTCCGGAGTTCGGCGAAGTGGCAGGCGGACGGGTGCGGATCGGCAGCGCGCGGTACGGCCTGCGGATCTTCCAGGGCACAGATCTCCTGCGCCTTCCAGCAGCGGGTGCGGAAGTGGCAGCCGCTCGGCGGGTCGGCTGGGCTCGGCACGTCGCCGGTCAGCCGGATGACGTTGCGGCGGCCTCGGGCCTCCGGGTCGGGCAGTGGCGCGGCGGAGAGCAGGGCCTGGGTGTACGGGTGGGTGGCCCGCTCGTAGATCTGCTCCTCGGTGCCGATCTCCACGATCCGGCCGAGGTACATCACCGCGATCCGGTCCGAGATGTGCCGGACCACCGACAGGTCGTGGGCGATGAAGATGTACGACAGCCCGAACTCGTCCTGGAGTTCCTCCAGCAGGTTGATCACCTGAGCCTGGATGGAGACGTCCAGCGCGGAGACCGGTTCGTCGCAGACGATCACCTCGGGACGCAGTGCCAGGGCCCGGGCGATGCCGATGCGCTGCCGCTGACCGCCGGAGAACTGGTGCGGATACCGGTTGATGTGTTCCGGGTTCAGCCCGACCACGTCGAGTAGTTCCTGCACCCGCCGCTGACGGCTGCCCTTCGGCGCCGCCTCCGGATGGATCTCGAACGGTTCGCCGATGATGTCGCCGACGGTCATCCTCGGGTTCAGCGAGGTGTACGGGTCCTGCATGACCATCTGCATGTTGCGTCGGATCCGGCGCAATTCGTTCCCGGAGGCGGCGAAGAGGTCGCGTCCGGCCAGGGTGGCCTGCCCGGCGGTCGGGCGCTCCAGCCGCATCAACAACCGGGCCAGGGTGGACTTGCCGCAGCCGGACTCGCCGACGATGCCCAGCGTCTCGCCCCGGCGCAGTTCGAAGCTGACCCCGTCGACGGCCTTGACCGCGCCGACCTTCCGCTTGAACAGCACCCCCTCGGTGATGGGGAAGTGCTTGACCACGTTGTCGACGTCGAGGATCGTCTCGCCCCGGATCTTGGTGGGCCTAGCCGGTGCGGTCATCGTGTACCTCCTGCGCGAAGTGGCACGCGCTGGTCCGGCCGTCGCCGAGGACCAGGTCGTGCGGCACGACGTCCACACAGACCTGCTGCACGTACGGGCACCGGGGGTGGAAGGGGCAGCCGCTGGGGATGCGCATCAGGTTGGGCGGCAGGCCCCGGATGGTGGAGAGTTTGCCGCCGCGTTGGTCCAGGCGCGGGATCGATTCCAGCAACCCCTTGGTGTACGGGTGGGCGGGCGCCCGGTACAGCGGGCGGACGT
This sequence comes from Micromonospora sp. NPDC051196, assembly GCF_040682415.1. Taxonomy (NCBI): domain Bacteria; kingdom Bacillati; phylum Actinomycetota; class Actinomycetes; order Micromonosporales; family Micromonosporaceae; genus Micromonospora; species Micromonospora sp. NPDC051196. The sequence goes on along the minus strand of NZ_JBFBAY010000003.1, from coordinate 106,710 downwards.
CGGCGTGCTCGACGATCCGGCCCGCGTACATGACCGCGATCCGGTCCGCCACGTCGGCGACCACCCCGAGGTCATGGGTGATCAGGATCATCGCCATGTTCAGGTCACGCCGCAGGTCGGCGAGCAGGTCCATGATCTGGGCCTGCACGGTGACGTCGAGAGCGGTGGTCGGCTCGTCGGCGATGAGCACCTTCGGCTCCATGGCCAGCGCCATCGCGATCATCACGCGCTGGCGCATGCCGCCGGAGAACTGGTGGGGGTAGTCGCCGAGGCGGCTGGCCGCCCCCGGGATCTGCACCAGATCCATCAGCTGCACCGCGCGGCGGCGGGCGTCGGCCCGGGACATCCCGAGTCGCTGGCGCAGCGTCTCACCGACCTGCCAGCCCACCGGAAACACCGGGTTCAACGCGGACAGGGCGTCCTGGAAGATCATCGCGATCTCCTTGCCGCGTACCTGCCGGCGCTGCTCCTCGGGTAGGCCCAGCAGGTCCCGGCCCTGGTAGCGGATCTGACCGGAGCGGATGTGCGCGGGCGGGCTGTCCAGAATGCCCATGATCGCCTGGGCGGTGACGGACTTGCCGGAGCCGGATTCGCCCAGCACGGCGAGCGTCTCGCCAGCATCCAGGTGATAGCTGACCCCGTTGATCACCTTGGCCACCCCCTCGCCGGTGCGGAACTCGATGTGCAGGTCCTGCACCTCCAGCAGGTGCCCACCCGGCGGGGTGGGCGAGGCCGGCGTCGGTTCGACGACGTGCTGACTCATGCGCCTACCTTTCGCTCGCGACTGCGGGGCTCGCTGCGCTCACTCCTCGCGCTCGCATGGGCACGGTCACCGCAGTTTCGGGTCGAAGGCGTCGCGGATCGCGTCGCCGAGCATGATGAACGCCAGCACGGTGAGGGCGAGGAAGGTCGACGGGACCACCAGCGGGGTGGCCGACTCCCGCATGTGCACCCGGCCGTTGTTGATGTCGATGCCCCAGGAGATGGTGGGTTCCTTCAGCCCGATGCCGAGGAACGACAGGGTCGCCTCGGCGGCGATGAACGAGCCGAGGGCGATGGTCAGCACCACGATCGCCGGGGCGAGCGCGTTCGGCAGGATGTGCCGCCACATGATCCGACCGTTGCCGGCGCCGAGCATCCGGGCCGCGGCCACGTAGTCCTGCTGCCGGGCGGTGATCACCGAGGACCGGACGACCCGGGCGGCGGTGGTCCAGCCGAGCACCGCCAGCACGAAGATGACCGAGCCGAGCCGTACCGTGGCGCTGTCACTGGCCACCCGCTTGAGCAGGACGATCGCGGCCAGCAGCAGCGGGATGCCGAGCACGATGTCGATGACCCGGGAGAGCACCGCGTCGACCCAACCGCCGAAGTAGCCGGCGAGCATCCCCACGACCAGCGCGATCACCCCGGTGAGCAGCGCCGAGAGGGCGCCGACCAGCAGCGAGGCCCGGGCCCCGTAGACCGCCCGGGCGTACGTGTCGCAGCCCTGGAAGTCGTACCCGAAGATGGCCCCGCCGGACGGGGCGGCATGCTGCCGGGACAGCACACAGGTCGCCGGATCGTTGCGGGTGAACAGCCCCGGCGCGAGGGCCATCGCGGTCACCAGCAGCACCAGCACCAGGCTGATCCAGAAGATCGGCTTGCGGCGCAGGTCGCGCCAGGCGTCGCCGGCCAGGCTGCGGGGCTTGCTCGGTCGGCCGACCCGCCCCGGCGTACCGGGCTCGCCCGACACTCCCCGCCGCGCGGCCTGGTTCTCCGAGGACGCCACCGTCTCGAAGTCACTCATAGCGGATCCTCGGGTCGAGTACGGCGTACAGGACGTCCACCACCAGGTTGGAGACGAGGTAGACCACGACGAGCACGCTGACGATGCCCACCACCAGCGGACCGTCCTCGGTGCGGATGCCACGGAAGAGGTTGAAGCCGACGCCCGGGATGTTGAACACCCCCTCGGTGATGATCGCGCCGCTCATCAGGTTGCCCAGTTCGACGCCGAGGAAGGTGATCACCGGGATCAGCGAGTTGCGCAGCACGTGCACGGTGACCACCCGCCGTTTCGGCAGGCCCTTCGACCGGGCGGTACGCACGTAGTCGGCGCGCAGGTTCTCCGCCACCGAGGTACGGGTCAGCCGTAGCGCGGTGGCCAGGGAGAGCGAGCCGAGCACGATGCCGGGCAGCAGCAGCGCGTAGAAGTCCGGGTCGGCACCGGAGGTGGCCGGAAAGAGTTGCCACTTGACGCCCAGGAAGTACTGCGCGAGCGGGGCGAGCACGATGGACGGGATGCCGAGGACCAGCAGCGTCAGCAGCAGGGTGGCGTTGTCGAAGATGCTGCCGCGCCGGATGCCGGCCAGCACCCCTGCGGTGACCCCGAAAATGACGGCGACCGCGATGGCGATCAGCGCCAACTTGATGGTGACCGGCCAGGCGTTGGCCAGGATCTCTCCGATGGACCGGCCGGTGAGCGACTCGCCCAGATCGCCCCGGACCAGGTTCTTCAGATAGTCGAAGTAGCGGTAGAAGAAGCCGCCGAAGCCGGTCGCGTCGAGGTGGTACTTCTCGGTCAGGTATGCCCGCTGTGCGGCGGTGACCGGACGCTCGCCGGCCAGCGCCTGGATCGGATCGCCCTGGCCGGCGAACATCAGGGCGTAGACGATCAGCGTGGTGCCGAAGAAGGCCACGACCATCTGGAGCAGCCGCCGCACGATGAAGCGGAACATACTTGGCAGTCTCCCTGAAAAAGGGCGAATGACGTGGCGGGTCGGGCCATCGCGAGATGACCCGACCCGCCTACCGTGCGTGTGTTACTTGACTGCCTCGATCTTGAGCAGGTTGACCCGGTCGAAGAGGTCCACCTCGACGTTCTTCACCTTGGTCGAGTGCCCGAAGTTGTTCTGGCCGAACCGCAGCGGCACGACCGGCAGGTCCTGAGCCAGCAGGTCCTCGGCGGCTTGGTACTTCTTGATCGCCTCCTCCTCGCTCGACGCGCTGACGCCCTCGGCGAGCAGCTTGTCGAACTCGGGGTTGCTGTAGCCGTAGTAGTTCGACGAGCCGTTGGTGCTGAACAGCGGGCCCAGGTAGTTCTCCATGGACGGGTAGTCCATGACCCAGCCCATCCGGAACAGGCCCACGGGCTGCTTGGCCTTGACCTTGGTCAGCAGGTCGGCGAACTTCGGCTCGGCGTTGCCGACGCAGTCCACACCCAGGTTGGCCTTGAGCTGGTTGCAGGTGGCGTCGATCCAGTCCTTGTGACCACCGTCGCCGTTGTACGACAGGGTGATCTTCGACGGGCCACCGGCGGCCTGGTACAGCTCCTTGGCCTTGGCCGGGTCGAACTCGGCCGCGGCGCCGACGGTGTTGTCGCGGTAGCCGGCGACCACCGGCGAGACGAACGAACGGGCCGGCTGCTGCGAGTCCTTGAAGATCGACTTGGTGATCTCGTCCCGGTCGATCGCCATCGAGATGGCCTTGCGCACGTCCGGGTTGCTGAACTCCTCCTGGAAGGTGGGGAAGGCCAGGAAGTGCAGCGACGAGGCCGGGCTCTGCTGGAACCGGTCACCCAGGTCGACGGCGGCCGTGGACAGGTTCTCGGTCGGGATGGTCTTGATCACGTCGAGGTTGTCCGACAGCACGTCCGCGTACGCGGCGGTCAGCTGCTGGTAGATCCGGAACTCGACGCCGGCCACCTTGGGCTGCTCGCCGGGGAAGGCGTCGTAGCGCTCCACCTCGACCTTGGCGTCGTGTTGCCAGGTGCCCTTCATCTTGAACGGGCCCTGACCGATCGGGGCCTGCTCGTACCCCTCGGCCAGCACGCCGGGCGCGGAGAAGGCGGCCTTGGGCAGCGGGTAGAAGGCGGTGTAGCCGAGGATCGACTTGAATTCGCTGTACGGCTGGGACAGCGTGACGGTGAAGGTGTCGTCGTCGACCTTCTTCAGCCCGCTGAGCGTCTTGGCCTTCGGGTTCTCGCCCTGGAGGTCGTCGTAGCCGGCGATCTTCTCAAAGAAGTAGCTGGAGTTCTGGCCGTTGGGGGCGTACGCGCCGTAGTTCCAGGCGTCGATGTAGTTGTCGGCGGTGACGTCCTCGCCGTTGTGGAACGTGTAGCCGTCCTTCAGGTCCACCGTCCAGGTGGTGTTGTCCTCGGACGTGATCGACTCGGCCGCCACCTCGTACGGCTTGTTCGCCTCGTCGTAGTCGACCAACGGGCTGAACAGGGCCGAAAGCACCTGCGAGCCGCTCGTCTCGTTGGTGTTGGTCGGCACCAGGTGCTGCGGCTCGGCGATCTCGATCCGCACCGCCGCATTGGGGTCGCTCTCGCCGGATCCACCGTCGCCGCCCGAGCCGCAGGCCACCAGGCCCAGGGTCACCGCGAGCGGGAGGGCGGTCCAGGCCGCGAGCCTACGAACACGCATCAGGCCTCCTCATCTCCTTACGCAGCGCAGTCAGGCCCGGCGTGGGGTGACTCTGCGCAACGAGGGGCAACGGTAGGTCACGCGCTGTGCATCGACAACGTGTTGGTTGCGGACGGATAACGAAACCCGGCTCGGGGTGTGGCTGCGCGCCAATATCCGTGCTAGCGGAATCCCGGCTTTCACGGTATATCAGGCAAAGTTCTGCGAGGTTTGTCGGAACTGGGCGGTCCTGGTGTCGTGCTGCGCTGACTCGCCGTACTCGTCGGGCTGTGGGCGATCCGGCTTCCTCGTCCGGCTTCGCCGTGGCAACCTCCACTGATCGATCACACAAAGTGACTATGCGCACGTCACGGAAAGTGATCTCCTGGTTGGGTGTCAGGCGGCTGAAGTGGTCCACGCGAGCCGGCCGCACCGGTCGTGAGACGATCTGAGACGTGACGGCGACGCTTCTGGACGGCAAGGCGACCGCAGCCGAGATCAAGGACGAGCTGCGGGCACGGGTCAAGGCGCTGGCGGAGCGGGGCATCGTGCCGGGGCTCGGCACGGTACTGGTCGGCAGCGACCCCGGCTCCCAGGCGTACGTCAACGGCAAGCACCGGGACTGCGCCGAGGTCGGCATCGCCTCGATCCGGCGGGAGCTGCCCGCCGACGCCCCCCAGGCCCAGGTCGACGAGACGCTCGCCGAGCTGAACGCCGACCCGGCCTGCCACGGCTACATCGTCCAGCTGCCGCTGCCCGGGCACCTCGACACCCAGCGCGTGCTGGAGCTGATCGACCCGGACAAGGACGCCGACGGCCTGCACCCGGTCAACCTGGGTCGGCTGGTGCTCGGCTACGACGCACCGCTGCCGTGCACCCCGCGCGGCATCGTGGAACTGCTGCGCCGCCACGAGGTGCCGCTGCGCGGCGCCAACGTCGCGGTGGTGGGTCGGGGCAACACCGTCGGGCGCCCGCTGGGGCTGCTGCTCACCCGGCGCAGCGAGAACGCCACGGTGACCCTGTGCCACACCGGCACCCTCGACCTCGCCGCGCACACCCGCGCCGCCGACATCGTCATCGTCGCGGCCGGCGTACCCGGGCTGCTCACCACCGACATGATCACTCCGGGAGCGGTCGTGGTCGACGTGGGCATCACCCGGGTGATCGGCCCGGACGGCAAGGGCCGCTACACCGGCGACGTGGACCCGGAGGTCGCCGAGGTGGCGGGCAAGCTCGTGCCGATGCCCGGCGGCGTCGGCCCGATGACCCGCGCCATGCTGCTCAGCAACGTCGTGGAACGCGCCGAACGCGGCTGAGGTGTAAGGAAGGGCCCCTTCTTAACGCCTCCGGTAGAGCAGGGGTCCCCTATTAACACCGAAGACAGCGGAACGAAACCCCCGAGCTGCTCATAACCGTCCGCCCCTGGCCTGATCGGTGCCACGATGGCTGATACGGTCCGGAAAACCGACTGGTATCAGGGAGTGGGACGACCATGGGTAAGAAAGTCACTGTCGTCGGCGCCGGCTTCTACGGCTCCACCACCGCGCAGCGCCTGGCCGAGTACGACGTCTTCGACACCGTCGTGATCACCGACATCGTGGAGGGCAAGCCCGCGGGTCTCGCCCTGGACCTCAACCAGTCGCGGGCCATCGAGGGCTTCGAGACCAAGGTCGTCGGGGTCACCACCGGTCCGAACGGTGAGGGCTACGAGGCCATCGAGGGTTCCGACGTGGTGGTCATCACCGCCGGTCTGCCCCGCAAGCCGGGCATGAGCCGGATGGACCTGCTGGAGACCAACGCGAAGATCGTCCGGCAGGTCGCCGAGAATGTCGCCAAGTACGCCCCGAGCGCCGTGGTGATCGTGGTCTCCAACCCGCTGGACGAGATGACCGCGCTGGCCCAGCTCGCCACCCAGTTCCCGCACCAGCGGGTGCTCGGCCAGGCCGGCATGCTGGACACCGCCCGGTTCACCAACTTCGTGGCCGAGGCACTGGACGTACCGGTGAAGACCGTCAAGACGCTGACGCTCGGCTCGCACGGCGACACCATGGTGCCGGTGCCGTCCAAGAGCACCGTCGACGGCAAGCCGCTGCGCGAGGCGATGCCTGCCGAGCAGATCGAGGAGCTGGTCGTCAAGACCCGTAACGGTGGCGCCGAGGTGGTGGCGCTGCTCAAGACCGGCTCGGCGTACTACGCCCCGTCGGCCGCCGCAGCTCGGATGGCCAAGGCCGTCGCGGAGGACTCCGGCGAGGTCATGCCGGTCTGTGCCTGGGTCGACGGCGAGTACGGCATCTCCGGCGTCTACCTCGGTGTCGAGGCCGAGATCGGCGCCCAGGGCATCAAGCGGGTCGTCGAGACCGACCTGGACGCCGACGAACTGGCCGCGCTGAACGAGGCCGCCGAGGCCGTCCGCGCCAAGCAGGCCGACGTCGCCAACATGTGACCCACCCTGCCCCACCCCGAACTGAATTGATCAAGAGGTTTGCGTCTCGGAGAAGTCGATCCGAGACGCAAACCTCTTGATCGTCATGGCGGGGAAGGGGTGGGGGTGATCAGGGCGGTCAGTGCGTCCAGGACTCGGGCCAGGCCGAATGCGTACGCCTGGTCGGGGTGGTAGGCGGCGTTCTGGGCGGCGCCCGCTGCGGCGCCCACCCGGACGGCGGTCGGGTACCGCTGCTCGTCGAGCACTTCGGCCAGCAGAGGGGCGTTCGCCGCCCACCATTGTTCGTCGGTCCAGGCGCTGGCCTGCCGGATGGACCGCGCCTCGGTTGCGGAGCGGGCCGCGGCCCGGACGAAGTCGAGGACGTAGGTCAGCGCGGCGTCCCGGGTCACGTCGTCCAGGCCGGTGTCGTCGAACGCGCGTAGCTCGTACTCGTACTTGGCCATCAGGCCCGGCCCGAGCGGTGGCCGGCCGGTGGCGACCTCGGCGGCCCACGGATGGGCCGCGAAGAGTTCCCGGTTGTCCTGGGCGAGCGCCGCCACCCGGGTACGCCACGGCTCGCCGGACCGGTCCGGCCGTGGCATGTCCGCGTAGAGCGCGTCCAGCATCAGGTCGAGCAGTTCGGCCTTGCCCGGCACGTACGTGTAAAGGGTCATCGGTGCCACGCGGACGGCCTGGGCCAGCGCTCGCATGGTCACCGCGTCCAACCCTTCACCGTCGGCCAACTCGATCGCCGCACGGACGATGTCGTCCAGCGAGCGACCCTGGCGCGGGCCACGACGTGGGCCCTCCTCGACTCGACGCCAGAGCAGTCGCAGGGTGTGGGCGGGATCTCCGCCTCCGGTGCGGTGGTTGGACACTCTCCGATCTTCGCAGCTCCAATCTTCGTACGCAGTACGTTGTACAATGTACGAAGATAAAGTTTCCCGCGCTCAGGGAGGGCATGTGCAGATCACCGGATCGGCCATCTCGCTCAACGTTCAGGACGTGTCGGCCTCGGCCGAGTTCGTCAAGCAGCACTTCGGGTTCCGGGAGGAGATGGCGGCCGACGGGTTCGTCTCGCTGGCCCGCGACGGGGTCGGCTTCAACCTGGTCTTCCTGCGCACCGGGCTGGCCAGCCTCCAACCGCCGAGCCTGAAGAATCAGCGGGCCGAGGGCGTGCTCGTCGCCTTCGTGGTGGACGACATCGACGCCGAGTACGCGGGCATCCAGGCCGCCGGTGTGCCGATCACCACACCGATCCAGACCGAGCCCTGGGGGGAGCGGTTCTTCCAGGTGACCGATCCCAACGGGGTGATCCTCCAGTTGGTGCAGTGGGTGCACAGCCCGGAGCAGGCAGGTTAGCTGCGCTGGTGGCATGTTCCGGGCCCGGTGGGGTATTTCCGCGCCGGGCCCGGCGGCCGCTCGGCAGTGATCCGCGAGCCGCCAGGCGGTGAGTCGGCGGGCCGGTCAGCTGTGGGTGGTCGGCCAATCGGTGGCCGCGACGTTCCTGGTTCCAGCGGGTCCAGTACGCTCGTACTGCTTGAGCACGTGTCCCCCGAGAGGAGCGCCGGCCGATGGCGAAGATCAAGGTAAACAACCCGGTCGTGGAGCTCGACGGCGACGAGATGACCCGGATCATCTGGAAGCAGATCCGGGAGCAGCTGATCCTGCCCTACCTCGACGTCGACCTGCACTACTACGACCTGTCGATCCAGCACCGCGACGCTACCGACGACCAGGTGACCGTCGACGCCGCCAACGCCATCAAGGAGCACGGCGTCGGCGTCAAGTGCGCCACCATCACCCCGGACGAGGCCCGGGTGGAGGAGTTCGGCCTGAAGAAGATGTGGCGGTCGCCGAACGGCACCATCCGCAACATCCTCGGCGGTGTCGTCTTCCGCGAGCCGATCATCATGTCCAACGTGCCGCGGCTCGTCCCCGGCTGGACCAAGCCGATCATCATCGGCCGGCACGCCCACGGTGACCAGTACCGGGCCACCGACTTCGTCGTGCCCGGCCCGGGTAAGGTGACCATCACCTACACCCCGGCCGACGGCGCGCAGCCGATCGAGATGGAGATCGCCAACTTCCCCGGCAGCGGCATCGCGATGGGCATGTACAACTACGACGACTCGATCCGGGACTTCGCCCGGGCGTCGTTCCGGTACGGACTGGACCGCGGCTACCCGGTCTACATGTCCACCAAGAACACCATCCTCAAGGCGTACGACGGCCGGTTCAAGGACATCTTCGCCGAGGTGTTCGAGAACGAGTTCAAGGCGGAGTTCGACGCCGCCGGCCTCACCTACGAGCACCGGCTCATCGACGACATGGTCGCCGCCGCCCTCAAGTGGGAGGGTGGCTACGTCTGGGCCTGCAAGAACTACGACGGTGACGTGCAGTCCGACACCGTCGCGCAGGGCTTCGGCTCGCTCGGCCTGATGACCTCGGTCCTGCTCTCGCCCGACGGCCGTACCGTCGAGGCCGAGGCCGCCCACGGCACCGTCACCCGGCACTACCGGCAGTGGCAGAAGGGCGAGAAGACCTCGACCAACCCGATCGCCTCGATCTACGCCTGGACCCGGGGCCTGGCCCACCGGGGCAAGCTGGACGGCACCCCGGCGGTCACCGAGTTCGCCAACACGCTGGAGCAGGTCATCGTCGACACCGTCGAGGGTGGCCAGATGACCAAGGACCTCGCGCTGCTCATCTCGCGGGACGCCCCGTGGCTGACCACCGACGAGTTCATGAACGCGCTCGACGAGAACCTGGCGCGCCGTCTCGCCGCCTGATCCGTCGTACTCAGCCCGCCGGCCTCAGCGCCGGCGGGCTCGTTCATTTCACGGCCGGCCACCGACAGCCGACGTGCCCGGACAAGACGCGCCAATCGGCGTCACCTGCCTCGGCGCGCCTCGTTGACCTGGGTGGACGAGATGCCAGTCGCGTCCTGGAAGGTTGATCGTGGCCGCCGTGCGGCACGAGTGCCCAGCCAGCCTTCCCGGCTGTCGAAGCACAGCCAGCCGTCCCTTCCCTGCGGGGGGCCCTGTCCCGGGCCCCCCGCGCCCTGTCTCCGGGCCTTGTCGCTCGCCGGCTTCGCAGGACGCGACCAGCAGCCGCCCGACCGCTACGAGGTCAGGCGGCGCGAAGCAGGTCGGCGGCCCGCTCCGGGGCGATGTCGTTGATGAAGACGCCCATCGCTGACTCCGACCCGGCCAGGTATTTCAGTTTGTCCGCCGCCCGCCGGATGCTGAACAGCTGCAGGTGCAGGTGACCCAGCTCGCGGTCGACGCGTACCGGTGCCTGGTGCCAGGCGGCGATGTACGGCATCGGGGTGTCGAACAGCCCGTCGAATCGTCGCAGCAGGTCCAGGTAGAGCGGGCCGAAGGCGTCCCGTTCAGCATCGGTCAACGCTGGGATGTCCGGCACCGGCCGGTGCGGCGCGACATGTACCTCGAACGGCCACCTCGCCGCCGCCGGCACGTACGCCGTCCAATGCTCGTTGGCCGTCACCACCCGCTCGCCGGACGAGCGTTCGGCGGCGAGTACGTCGGCGTAGAGGTTGCCCCCGCCGGTGCGCTCGGCGTGCCGGCGGGCTGCGGCCAGCAGTGACCGGGTACGCGGCGGAAGGAACGGGTAGGCGTAGATCTGCCCGTGCGGGTGGTGCAGGGTCACCCCGATCTCCACACCCCGGTTCTCGAAGCAGAAGACCTGCTCGACCTCGGGCAGCTCACCGAGCACCGCCGTACGGTCGGCGAGCGCGTCGAGCACGGTGCGCACCCGGCGCGGCGACAGGCTGGCGAAACAGGCGTGGTGGTCGGCGGTGAAGCAGACCACCTCGCAGCGGCCCCGACCGGGCCGGACCGCGGTGAGCGGGGTGATCTCGGCCGGTTCGGCGACCACCCGCTCGCTGAACGCCGGGAACCGGTTCTCGAACACCGCGACGGCGTAGTCGGGTGCCGGGATCTCGCTGAGCCGCTGCGCGGTGGACGGGCAGAGCGGGCACTGGTCGGCCGGCGGGAGGAAGGTGCGCGTCTGCCGGTGTACGGCGAGCGCCACCCACTCGTCGGTGAGGGGGTCGTGCCGCAGCTGGGAGGCGGGCGGGGGTGGGGGCAGCTCGCGCCGGTCCGGCTGGTCCCGGACGACGTCGTCCCGCTCGTCGAAGTAGATCAGCTCGCGGCCGTCGGCAAGTCGGATCGGGGTACGCCTCATCGCGGTGACCCGCGACTGATCAGCAGGCGCCGCCGGACGCCGGGCTCCCTCATCAGAACGACTGGAGGCGCGGCTCGATCCAGCCGGTCTCGGTCAGGTGATGCAGGACGTGCTGGACCGCCTCGTCCACGTCGAGGTCACTGGTGTCGATCACCAGATCGGCGTCGGTGGGTTCCTCGTAGGGATCGTCGATGCCGGTCATCCCGGTCAGCAGGCCGGCCCGCGCCCGCGCGTAGAGCCCCTTGCGGTCGCGGCGCTCGCAGACCTCCAGCGGCGTGGCGACGTGCACCAGCACGAACCCGGCGCCCGCCGTCACCGCCATCTCCCGGGCGGTCGCCCGAGCCTGGGCGTACGGCGCGATCGGGCAGCAGATGCCGATGCCCCGGTGGCGGGCGATCTCGGCGGCGACCCAGCCGATCCGCCGTACGTTGGTGTCCCGGTCGGCCTTGCTGAAGCCCAGCCCTGCGGTCAGTTCGCGGCGCACCACGTCACCGTCGAGCAGGGTGATGGTCCGTTCGCCCTGCTCCCGCAGTGCGTCGGCGAGACCACGGGCGATGGTCGACTTGCCCGAACCGGACAGCCCGGTGAGGAACACCACCAGGCCCCGATGCCGCCGGGGTGGCCGGGCCCGGCTCAGCTCCTTCGCCACCGCCGGGGGAGTGTGCCACTCCGGCAGCGGGAAGCCCCGATCCAGCAGATCCTCGATCTCGTCGTGGGTGAGCGCGAGACGCCGGTTGCGCGGCGGGATGTCCTCACGCCAGCGCCACTGGCCGTCCCGGTTGTCGTAGGCCAGCTCGCGCGGCACCAGCACGCGCAGCCCGCCCCCGGAGAGCATCTCGCTGGTGGAGAGCAGATGGGTGACGCCGTACGCGGCGGAGACCCGGGCCCGCAGCAGGGCGTCGCCGATCTCGTCGCGGCGACGGGCCAGCGGCACCGCGACCACGGTCGCCGGCGGCATCCGGTCACGGGCGGCGAAGACGCTGCGCACCAGCGCCTCCGGCGGCAGCCCGCCGGTGCCGTCCTCGCCGACCGGAATCATGACCAGCAGGTGCGCGCTGAGCGTACGCACGGCGTGCGCGATCTGGGCCAGTTGCGGCCGGTGCAACGGCCGGTCGGCGACGACGCCGAGGACCCGTCCCGGTGGCAGCAGCGCGCGGATCTCCTCGGGTGTGCGCCGTAACCGCTGGAACGGCCCGTGCCCGCCGTCGCCGAGCCGGCGTACGCTGCCGCCCACCCCGGCCACGCCGTCGCGTACCTGCCAGGTGTCGGCGACCTCCAGGGCCGCCACCGGCGCGCCCTCGCCGTCGGTGAGCACCAGGGTGCGTCGGTTCGCGTCGGCCAGGTCGAACTCGCGCAGCAGGGCGGCGGGCACCTGGAGGGTCACCGCGACCGGCCACGGCGTGCCGTCGACGAGTCGGCCCCGGCGGCTGACCGAGACCAGGTCGGCCCGGGTCAGGAAGCCGGTCAACGGTGCGTACGCACCGGTCAGCAGCAACTCCAGATCCGCGAGCTCGCCGGGACGCGGCGTGTACGCCGGTGCATCGCGCAGCACCTCGTCGGGCAGCACCCACCCGTTGCTCATCAGACCCCCAACTCCGGCGACCGGCACACAGTTTCGCAGCCGGCCGCCAATCGGTCGAGAGCACCACTGCCACCGGCCCGATCGGGGCCACTGCTGCTGGCCGGATGCCCGCCTGAGCCGGTCTCGGCCGATGCTACGAGAGCCGTAGCGCCTACTGCCGGGCCAGGCCCAGCCGCCGCCGAACGGAACCCGCAAATCGCCGCGGCAGACCGGGTCGAGGCTCCGGCGGCTTGGCGGGGGCCTTCTTCCGCTTGTCGACCACCACCGGCCGGGCACCGTCCGCAGCGCAGGTGATCTCCAGCGGCAGCTTGGTGTCGAGGGTCCACCCGTAGCCGGCGACCCGGGCCTTGAGGATCCACTCGCCCTGGGTACGACCGCCGTTGAGGGTGCCGAAGTCGACCGTGACCGCGCCCCGGTAGCGCACCTGGACCTCGCCGGCACCGACGATCCGATCCACCTCGTAGTGCACCGGAAGGAAGAACTCCTCGTGCTCGGTGGCGTGCTGCGCGATGACGTCGAGGCGGGCCCCACTCAGGTCGTCGGTGCAGTCGAGCCATTCGTCGGGCACGTCGTCGATCGGCACCACCAGCCGATCCCGGCCGTCGGTGTGGGCGAACGAGACAGCTTCGTCGTCCCTGCGGAACTGGCTGTTGAGCAGGAGCGTCAGGGTCAGTCCGGTCAGCTCGTACGCCTTCAGGCGGGTGCGGGCGCGGACGCCCGCGTCCCACTCGGCCAACCGGAGCAGGTCCTCGACCCGGCCCTGCACGGTGAGGCCGGCGACGGTGCGCTCGACGGCCGGCAGCTTGCCCGCCACCGCCGGTGCGAACCGCTCCTGAATGGTCTTCTGCACCTCCGCGGCGACCTGGTCGACCCAGTCCCGGGGAGCCTTGCGGAGTCGGGCACCGCGCAGCCGGCGGATCATCTCGGTGCGTAGCCACCGTCGGTGCAGCTTGTCGCGCAACGGCCCCGGCTCGGTGTGCGCGTCGACGATGTCCAGCACCTCACGCAGGCTGCTGTAGTACCCCGCCGGCTCCATCCGGGTGCCGGTGAGGTTGCCGCCGTCCGGTCGCCGAGCATGGTGGTAGCAGGTGTAGTCGGACAGCACACTGGTGCGGCGGGAGAGCAGGTAGGCGCGGATGACCAGGTGATGGTCCTCCAGCCGCTTGCGGTGCTCCTCGGGAAAGCGCAGGTCGTGCTCCAGCAGGAACCCGCGGCGGAACATCTTGTGGCAGGTGAGGCTCCCGATCAGCGGCGAGTTGTCCAGCCTGGCGTCGGGGCGGTTGACCCGGAACAGTTCGCGGGGCACCGACCGGCGGTGCCCGGTCATCTTGCCGATGGCGATGTCGGCACCGTTGGCCACCGCGTAGCCGTACAACCGCTCCAGGGCCTCGTCGGCGAGCCAGTCGTCGTCGTCGACGAACTGGACGTACTCGCCGCGGGCCCGGGCCAGACCCAGATTGCGCGGGCGCGACGGCCAGCCGGAGTGCTCGCAGTGCAGCACCTCGACATTCGGATGGGCGGCGGTCAACTCCGTCAAACGAGCAGGTGTGTCATCGGTCGAGCCGTCGTCGACGAAGATCATCTCGAAGTCCGCCGCCGGCATCGACTGGCGCAGCAGCGAGTCGATCAGCTGATGGAGGTGCTCCCCCGAGTTGTACGTCGGGACCACCACACTTACCTTGAGCTCGCCAGTCGTCATGGCTTCCCACTACTCATCGTGCTGTCGAGAGAACGGATGGTGGGCTCCAGTGTGTACCAGACGTTCGATCTTCGTCGGCGGGGGGTACGTCCGCCCCGATCTATGGATCCGCAGGTCGTCGGCGGCCACCGCCGTTCCCTAGGGGGCCGCCGGAAGCAGGATCAGGGAAAACCGGGGCGCGTGCCGGACAGACCGCGTCGGCGTCCGTCTCTAGGCTGTCGACGTGACACTGATCGAAACCGAGTCGTTGACCAAGGTCTACGGCGGTGGGGTCACCGCGCTGTCCGAGCTGACGGTCACGGTCGAGCCGGGAATCGTCGGCCTGGTCGGGGCCAACGGCGCCGGCAAATCGACCCTGATCAAGCTCCTGCTCGGCCTGCTCACCCCGACCCGTGGCCGGGTCAGGGTGCTGGGCCTGGACCCGACCGCCGACCCCGCAGCCGTACGCGCCCGGGTCGGCTACATGCCGGAGCACGACTGCCTGCCACCCGACCTGTCCGCCGCCGAACTGGTCACCCATCTCGGGCAGATCAGCGGCCTGCCGCGTACCGCCGCCCGGGAACGGGCCTCCGAGGCGTTGCGGCACGTGGGGCTGCACGAGGAACGCCATCGTCCGGTGGGCGGCTACTCCACCGGCATGAAGCAGCGGGTCAAACTCGCCCAGGCCCTGGTGCACGATCCCGACCTGCTGCTGCTCGACGAACCCACCAACGGCCTCGACCCGGCCGGCCGGGACGCCATGCTGGCCCTGGTGCACCGGATCGGCACCGAGTTCGGCATCTCCGTACTGGTCTGCTCCCACCTGCTCGGCGAGGTCGAGCGGATCTGCGACACCCTGGTCGCCATCGACGGTGGGCGGCTGCTGCGCGCCGATCACATCGCCGCGATGACCTCGACCACCGACGTGCTCGCCGTCGAGGTCAGCGAGGGCACCGAGACGCTGGCCGCCCGGCTGGCCGCGCTCGACCTGCCGGTGAGCCGGGAGGGGCGGCTGCTGCTCGTCCCGCTCGCCGACCAGCAGACGTACGACCTCATCATCGGCGCGGTCGCCGACCTGGACCTGCCGCTGCACCGGCTGGACCAGCGTCGGCACCGGGTGGCCGAACTCTTCGCCCGCAGGGAGGGCAGTCATGTCTGAACCGACGGGTGTCATCCACGACATCGGCTACCAGCGCTACACCGGCCTGCGCCTGGGCCGCCGGCACGTCTTCGGCGCGCTGTACCTGCACGGCGTGCGAACCGCCTTCGGGCTGGGCCGCAGCGCCAAGGCCAAGATCTTCCCCTGGCTGGTGGTCGGCATCGTGCTGATGGTGGCCGGCGCGGTGACCGCGATCAGCAGCCAGTTCGGCGAATCACTCATGACGTACGCCCAGTTCGCCGACTCGATGAGCTGGCTGGTCATCTTCTTCGTCGCGGTGGCCGCGCCCGAACTGGTCTCCCGGGACCTACGTAGCGGCGTGCTTCCGCTGTACTTCTCCCGGCCGTTGCCCACCGCCGACTATCCGCTGGCCAAGCTGCTCGCGCTGGTCACCGCGCTCTGGATGCTGCTCGGCGCGCCGCAGTTGGTGATGTTCCTCGGTGCCGCGTTCACCGCCGACAACATGCGTGCGGTCTGGGACGAGTTGCTGGACCTGCTGCCCGGCCTGCTCTACGCCGGGTTGTGGGCAGTGGTCTTCGCCTCGGTCGGTCTGCTGATCGCCTCGCTGACCGGCAAGCGGGCCTTCGCCGCCGGCGGCATCGTCGCCGTCTTCCTGATGACCACGCCGATCGTCGGCGTCCTGTCGATTCTGCCCTCGCAGGCCGCCAACCAGCTGGCCGGTGTCGCCTCGCCGTCCACCCTGGTGCAGGGCGTCGGCGTCTGGACGATGCGCGACCAGTTGATCACCGAACCGGACGGCGGCGGTCTCGACCTCGGTGCCTTCGGCCCGGTGTACGCGCTGGTCGCCGTCGCACTGATCGCCGCCGGTGTCGCCCTGCTGCTGGCCCGCTACCGGAAGGTGGCCGCCCGATGACCACGACCAGTAATTCCGCCCCGACGATCACCACCAGCACCCTCGACCTCGCCGGGGTCTCCCGCTGGTACGGCAACGTGGTGGCGGTCAACGACGTGAGCATGAGCCTCGGACCGGGCGTCACCGGGCTCCTCGGCCCCAACGGCGCCGGCAAGACCACGCTGCTGCACATGATGGCCGGCTTCCTCGCCCCCTCGCGCGGGCAGGTCACCCTCGACGGTCGGCCCACCTGGCGTAACCCGGCCGTCTACCGCCGCTTGGGGCTGGTCAGCGAACGGGAGGCGGTACACAGCTTCCTCACCGCGCACGAGTACGTGCTGGCCACCGCGAAGCTGCACAAGCTGCCCGACCCGCAGGCGGCGGCCCGTCGGGCGATCGCCATGGTCGAGTTGGAGGGCGCGCAGGACCGGCGGATCGGCACCTACTCCAAGGGCATGCGGCAGCGGGCCCGGGTGGCGGCGTCGCTGGTGCACGACCCGCAGGTGCTGCTGCTGGACGAGCCGTTCAACGGCATGGACCCGCGCCAGCGCCTGCACATGATGGAGTTGCTGCACTCGCTCGGCGACGCCGGGCGCACCATCCTGTTCAGCTCGCACATCCTGGAGGAGGTCGAGCAGGTCTCCGGCACCGTACAGGTGATGGTCGCCGGTCGGCTCGCCGCCTCCGGCGACTTCCGGACCATCCGCCGGCTGATGACCAACCGGCCGCACGTGTTCGCCATCCGTTCCACCGACGATCGGGCGCTGGCCGTCGCGCTGATGGCCGAGCCTTCGGTGACCGGGGTCGAGTTGGGCCGCGAGGGGCTGACCGTACGGGCCGGTGACTACGGCGCCTTCACCCGGGTGCTGCCGAAGGTCGCCCTGGCTCGGGGCGTACGGGTGCGGCAACTGCTGCCCGAGGACGAATCCCTGGAGAGCGTCTTCTCCTACCTGGTGGAGGCCTGATGTCCACTGTTTCCTGGATCACCGCGCGTGGGCTGTTCGGGCGTCGCCGGTTCCTGTTGCTACTGCCCCTGCCCGTGCTGTTGGTGGTGCTGGCCGTGCTCTCCCGAGGGCTGGGAGTGGCACCCAGTTCGTGGGGACCGCCGGTGCTGGTCGGCCTCGGGCTGGCCGTGGTACTGCCGGTGGTCGCGTTGATCGTCGGCACCGGTGTGCTCGGTGCCGAGATCGACGACGGCACGGTGGTGCACGTACTCACCACGCCGTTGCCACGCTGGCAGATCGTGCTGCCGAAGCTGGCCGTGGCGGTCGCGGTCACCGCGGCCACCGTGGCGGTGCCGCTGTTCGCCGCGGGCCTGCTGGCCGACTCCGTACGCCTCGGGCTGGCGTTGGCCGTCGCCGCCTCGGTCGGTGCGTTGGCGTACTCGGCGCTGTTCGTGGCGGCCAGCCTGCTCACCCGGCGGCCGGTACTGCTCGGCCTGGTCTACGTGCTGATCTGGGAAGGGCTGCTCGGCAACGTGGTCACCGGCACCCGGGTGCTGTCCATCCAGCACTACGTGATCGCGTTGGCTGACCGTCTCGCCCCGACAGACCTGCTCAGCACGACGGTCTCCGTACCGGTCGCGGCGGTGATGATCGTACTGGTGAGCATCGGTTTCACGCTGCTGTCCATCAACCGCCTTCGCGTCTTCTCCGTCGCCGGCGAAACCAGCTGAGGTGTGCGGAAGGGCCCCCTTGCCAAAGCGGGCCCTTCCGCACCGCAGCACCTAGAAGGCGCAGGCGATGACGAGTTCGGGGGTGCGGTCGGCAAGAAGGTCGAGTTTGTCGATGTGCCCGGCCGCCCGCAGGTCGTCGATGATCAGGGTGAGCTGGCCGAGCAGGGCGGCCGGGCCGAGCGCCTCGGCCAGCGGCACCTCCGCCTTCATCGACAGCTTCCGCTCGGACTTGGCCCGGCGGACCTGCCCCAGCGCGTCGGAGGCCAGCCGCAGCAACGCCGGATCACCCTCGCCCTGGACCGTCCGGCCGATCTCGTACGTGGTGGGCCACGGCGCCCGGTGCACCGAGCCGTACCGCCACCAGGACCACACCTCCTCGGTCGCGTACGGCAGCACCGGGGCGAACAGCCGCAACTGCACCGACAGCGCGGTGGCCAACGCGGCGCGGGCCGAGTCCGCCCCGACGCCGATGCTGTAGGCGCGTTCCTTCACCAACTCGATGTAGTCGTCGCAGAACCGCCAGAAGAACGACTCGGTGGCCTGCAACGCCGCCGTGTGGTCGTACGCCTCGAATGCCGTCGTCGCGGTCGCCACCACCTCGGACAGCGCGGCGAGCATGGCCCGGTCGAGCGGCTCGGTCACCGGGGCGCGCAGCGCGTCGGCGGCACCCGGCCCGAGCGCGAACCTCGACGCGTTGAGCAGCTTCGTGGCCAACCGCCGCCCGATCTTGATCTGGGCCGGGTCGAAGGCCAGGTCGACACCGGGACGCCCGGTGGACGCCCAGTAGCGCACCGCGTCGGAGCCGTGCTGCTCCAGCAACGCCATCGGGGTGACCACGTTGCCCTTGGACTTGGACATCTTCTTGCGGTCCGGATCGAGGATCCAGCCGGACAGTTCGGCGGTCCGCCACGGCAGCGTGCCGTGCTCCAGGTGGGCCCGGACGACCGTGGCGAACAACCAGGTCCGGATGATCTCCTGCCCCTGCGGACGTAGGTCCATCGGGAAGACCCGGCGGAACAGATCCGGGTCGGTCTCCCAACCGCCGGCGATCTGCGGGGTCAGCGACGAGGTGGCCCAGGTGTCCAGCACGTCCGGGTCGCCGACGAACCCGCCCGGCACACCGCGCTGGGACTCGTCGTAGCCGGCCGGCGCCTCCTCGGACGGATCGATCGGCAGCGAGGCCTCGTCCGGCGTGAGCGGGTGCGCCCAGTCCGGTTCGCAGGTGTCGTCGAGCCTGTACCACACCGGCACCGGCACGCCGAAGAAGCGTTGCCGGCTGACCAGCCAGTCGCCGGTCAGGCCACCCACCCAGTGCTCGTAGCGATGCCGCATGTGCTCCGGCACCCAGCGCAGCTCCCGCCCCCGAGCCAGCAGCGCCTCCCGCAGGTCGGTGTCGCGGCCCCCGTTGCGCAGGTACCACTGCCGGGTCGAGACGATCTCCAACGGCCGGTCGCCCCGCTCGTAGAACTTGACCGGATGGGTGATCGGGCGGGGCTCACCGATCAGGTCACCCACATCGGTCAGCAGTTGCACCACGGCCCGCCGAGCGCCGTTGACGCTCTGCCCGGCCAACGTCGCGTACGGTCGCGCCGGCACCCCGGCCGGCGGCTCCGGCAGCAGTCGGCCGTCCCGACCGATCACCACCCGGGTCTCCAGGTCCAACTCCCGCCACCAGGTCACGTCGGTCAGGTCACCGAACGTGCAGACCATCGCGATGCCGGTGCCCTTGGCCGGGTCCGCCAGCGGGTGCGCGCGCACCGGCACCTCGACGTCGAAGACGGGGGTACGCACAACCGTGCCCACCAGGTCGGCGTACCGCTCGTCGTCGGGGTGGCAGACCAGCGCCACGCAGGCCGGCAGCAGCTCGGGGCGGGTGGTGTCGATCAGCACCTCCCGTCCGCCGGGGGCGTGGAACCGCAACCGGTGGTACGCGCCGGGCCGCTCCCGATCCTCCAGCTCGGCCTGGGCGACGGCGGTGGCGAAGCCGACGTCCCACAGCGTCGGTGCCTCCGCCTGGTACGCCTCACCCCGGGCCAGGTTGCGCAGGAACGCCCGCTGCGAGGCGGCCCGGGCCACCGGACCGATGGTGGTGTACATCAGCGACCAGTCCACGGACAGGCCGAGCCGGCGCCACAGCGCCTCGAAGATCTGCTCGTCGGCGAGGGTCAGCCGCTCGCACAGCTCGATGAAGTTGCGTCGGGAGATCGGGGTCGGGTCCTTGCGGGCGGCGTCGTCCACCGGGGCGTCCGGCGCCCGCCAGTCCGGGTCGTACGGCAGCGACGGGTCGCAGCGCACGCCGTAGACGTTCTGCACCCGGCGTTCGGTGGGCAGGCCGTTGTCGTCCCAGCCGATCGGGTAGAAGACCGTCCGCCCGCGCATCCGCTGGAACCGGGCGACCAGGTCGGTGTGGGTGTACGAGAAGACGTGCCCCATGTGCAGCTCGCCCGATACGGTCGGCGGCGGGGTGTCGATCGCGTATACGTCCGAGCGCTCCTTCGAGCGGTTGAACGCGTACGTGCCCTCCTCCTGCCAGCGGCGCGACCAGGTCTCCTCGAGCCCGTCCAAACTCGGACGCTCGGGGACGCCGGTGCGGGCCGTCCTCGCCGTATCAGTCATCCGTCGATGGTAGGCAGCCCTGCGCCGCCAGGGCATGCCATTAGTTCGACGGACATCGTGCGAAGTGCTGTGGTGGACCCGGCATGCCACGATCTCCACAATCGACGGGGGTGGCTGGCATGGAGACTTCGACGGTGGGGCGGGGCCGGTTCGTGGCCGACGCGGTCGCGGCGGCGGCGGTCGGTTCGTTCTTCGGTTTCGGGACGTTGCCGATCATGGTGCTGTCGGGGTTCGCCGCCCCGGCCTCGTCGGGGCGGGTGGCGACGATGACGCCCACCGTCGCCGTGCTGACCGTGCTGGTGGTGGCGTTGGTGGCGCCACTGACGGTGTTCCGGCCACGCCGACTGTCCGGCTGGTGGGTAGCCGCCGGTGGCCTGTTGCTCACCTTCCTCGTCGAGCTGACCGTCGACGCGGGACAGAATGTTCTGGTGCCTCGGCCGGATCACGTCGGGCAACTGCTGGTTGCGCTACTCGGCGCAGCCGGTGTCGGCCTGGCGCTGGGCGGTGCGCTGCTCGCTCTCGCCCAACTGCCCGGTCCGGGTCGACCGCAGGTCGCCGCCGCCCTCGCCTTCGGGCTCGGGTTCTCCGCGATAGGCGTACTCCTGCCGGGCCGGCTCCTGCCTGAGCCGGGCGGACCGTCCGGGCCGGCGGCGGACGACGTCCTGATCTGGTTCGCCCTGTTGGCGGCCGTGCTCGCCGGGGCGCTGGCCCGACGGCGGGTAGGCCGCCCGGGGGCGCCGACCGGCGAAGCCCGCCCGGGGGCGATCACAGTGGTGGTCGGCGCTGCTGTGCTGACCATCGTCGGGATCATGCTGCGCGAGCAGGCGCTGCCGCAGCCCTCGGTCCTCGACCGGCCGGACCTGGGCGCGGCGCCCTCGGCCGAGTTCGTCGCCGCCGGGGCGGCGACCCTCGTCGGCCTGCTGCTGGTCGGCTACGCCTGGCGGGCCGCCGGGGTGACCGGCGCGCGCTGGGTGGTGCTCGGTGCCGCCGCCGGACCGATGTCGCTGCTCTGCGCCGGCTACTACCAGAGCGTCGACTCCACGGCACAGATGCTGCTGATGCCGGCGGTCGGACTCGCCGCGAGCGGCGCCGGGGTGGCGCTGGCCCGTCATGCTCCCCGGCAGGTGCCCTGGGATGCGCTGGGGCTCGCGGTGGCGGCCGTGATGACCCCGATGCTCTCTCCCGCCACGCGGGCGGAACGCCAGGAGATCTTCCTGCTCGCGTCGCTGCTGGTCGCGTTCGGTATCGGACTGGCCCTCGGCGCCGGACTCACCATGACCGTCACAGGACCGGCCGGCGCAGGCGGGGGAGTCCTCGCCGCGCTGGCGCTCGGCCCGGTGGCTCTGGTCGTCACCACGAGCACGCTGGCCGAGGCCACCACCCGGATGAGGCTCGCCGGGACAGCGCAGGGCACGTCGTACGCCATTGTCACGTTCACGCTGCTGTCCGCTCTGCTGCTGGCCGCGCTGCACGCCCTCGCCCGGCGGCCCGCCGCCGCAACAGACGTCGACGGGGAACCGGCTGCCGTTCGGCAGCTCACCTAGAGCAGCGAGTCGATCCACTGGCGGTGCAGGGCGGCGTACCGGCCACCGTCGGCGATCAGGTCGGCCGGTGGACCGTCCTCGACGATCCGGCCGTCGTCGAGGACCAACACCCGGTCGGCGATCTCCACCGTGGAGAGCCGGTGCGCGATCACCACCGCGGTCCGGTCCCGCAGGATGGTGCCGAGCGCCCGCTGCACCAGCCGCTCGGTCGGGATGTCCAGCGACGAGGTGGCCTCGTCGAGGATCAGCACCGCCGGGTCGGCCAGGAACGCGCGGGCGAAGGCGACAAGTTGCCGCTGCCCGGCGGAGAGCCGCCCGCCACGCCGGTGCACCTCGGTGGCGTACCCGTCGGGTAGCGCCGCGATGAAGTCGTGCGCGCCGATCGCCCGCGCGGCGGCCTCGACCGCGGCATCGTCGGCGTCCGGGCGGCCGAACCGGATGTTCTCGGCCACGCTGCCGCCGAACAGGTGCGTTTCCTGGGTCACCAGCACCACCGCTCGGCGCAGCTCCGCGTCGGCCACCTGGCGCAGGTCCACCCCGTCCAGGCTGACCGTACCGGCCACCGGGTCGTAGAACCGGGCGAGCAGTTTGGCGAGGGTGGACTTCCCGGCGCCGGTCGGCCCGATCAGTGCCACGGTCTGCCCCGCGGTGATGGTCAGGTCCAGCCCGGTCAGGATGGGTGCTTCCGGGCGGTACCCGAACGAGACCGTACGGAAGGTGACCGCACCTCGGGCGGGTCCCCGGGGCAGCGGCACCGGACGAGCCGGCTCGGCCACGTCGGGCTGCTCGTCGAGCACCCCGGCGAGCTTCTCCAGCGCGGCGGTGGCCGACTGGAGCGAGTTGTAGAACTGGCTCAGCTCCTGCATCGGCTCGAAGAACCGGCGCAGGTAGAGCAGGAAGGCCGCGAGCACACCCACACCGGTCTCGCCGCCGAGCACGCGGGCGCCGCCGTAACAGAGCACCGCCGCCACGGTGACGTTGCCGATCAGCTTGATCCCCGGCGAGTACGTCGCGATCAGGCGGAACGCGTACCGGCTGGACCGGCGGTACTCGTCGTTGACCGAGGCGAAGATGTCCTGGTTACGTCCCTCACGGCGGTACGCCTGCACGGCCCGGATGCCCCGCATCGACTCCACGAAGTGGACGATGACCAGGGCCATCGCCTCCCGGGTGCGCCGATAGGCGGTGGCCGAGGCCCGCGCGAACCAGCGGGACAACCAGAACAGCAGCGGAAAGGCGAGCAGGGTGACCGCCGCCAGCGGCAGATCCAACCAGAGCAGGATGCCGGCCACCGACACGATCGTCAGGGCCGCCATCACCAGGCTCTCCACCCCGCCGTCGACAAGCTCGGCGATGGATTCGACGTCGCTGGTCAGCCGCGAGATCATCCGGCCCGAGGTGTATCGCTCGTGGAAGGCCACCGGCAGGCGCAGGAAGTGCCCGTACACCCGCTGACGGAGATCGAGCAGGACGGCCTGGCCGATCCGGGCGGAGAGGGTGAGGAAGGCACGTCGGGCGGCGTACTCGATCCCGGTCGCGGCGGCGAACGCCACCGCGACGGCCACCAGCGGGCCCGCGTCGCCGTCGCGCAGCGGGTCGATGGCCCGGTCGATGCCGAGCATGACCAGGTACGGCCCGGACATCGCCGCCGCGTTCTGGGTCAGCAGCAACGCGATCGCGCCGCCCAACCGAGCACGATGCGGGCGCAGCACGTCGGCCAGCAGCGCCCGACTGCGTACCCGCAGCCGGGCCACGGCCTGGGGGTCGGTGTCCTCGGCGAGGCTACGGTCGGCGTGCGGATCGGCGGCCAGCCCCCGCCAGTGCGCCGGGTCGGCGTCGCTGCGACCCGAGCGCTGGCTCGGTACCCGGCCGGCCGCCTGGCCCAGGTCCGGCCCGGTCGGTTTCCCGGCGGTCACGAGCGCACCAGCGGGGAGCCACCCGGCGCCGGGCCGACCGGCGAGCGGGGCGTCGGCGGTACGGCTGGCTCGGCGGAGAGCAGCGCACGGTACGCCGGCACGTCGGCCAGCAGTTCGGCGTGCCGCCCGACGGCGGTGATCCGACCGTGCTCCAACAGGGCGACCCGGTCGGCGAGGGCGATGGTGGACGGCCGGTGCACCACCAGCAGCGCGGTCATGTCCCGCAGCACCCGCTTGAGCGCCGACTCCACCAGCGCCTCGGTGTGTACGTCGAGCGCGGACAGCGGATCGTCGAGGACCAGCACCGAGGGGCGTACCAGCACCGCGCGGGCCAGCGCCAGGCGCTGCCGCTGCCCGCCGGACAGCGACAGGCCCTGTTCGCCGAGCCGGGTGTCCAGCCCCCACGGCAGGTCGTACGCGAACTCGGCCTGTGCCAGCGTCAGGGCCGCCCGGACCTCGTCCGCACCGGCGTCGGGCCGCCCCAGGGTGAGGTTCTCCCACACCGACATGGAGAACAGCGTGGGTTCCTCGAAGGCCACCGCGACCAGCCGGCGCAGCGAGGCCGTCCGCAGGTCGCGCAGGTCGTGCCCGTCTAGGGTGATCCGGCCCGCCTCGACCTCGTGCAGCCGGGGCACCAGGGACAGCAGGGTGCTCTTGCCGCTGCCGGTGGCGCCGACCAGGGCTAGCGTCTCACCGGGCTCGACGGTCAGGTCGATGCCGCGCAGCACCGGCGTGGCGGTGCCCGGATAGCGGAAGGTGACCGCCTCGAAGCGGAGCCGACCGCTCACCGCCGGCCTGGGCAGGGCGATGGCGTCGGGCGCGTCGACGATGGCCGGTGCGGTGTCCAGCACCTCCTGGATCCGGTCGGCGGCGGTGGCCGCCTCCTGACCGTTGGCGATGATCCAACCCAGCGACTGCACCGGCCAGATCAACATCAGCTGGAGGCTGGCGAAGG
Organism: Micromonospora sp. NPDC051196; assembly: GCF_040682415.1. Taxonomy (NCBI): domain Bacteria; kingdom Bacillati; phylum Actinomycetota; class Actinomycetes; order Micromonosporales; family Micromonosporaceae; genus Micromonospora; species Micromonospora sp. NPDC051196. The sequence continues at coordinate 81,716 of NZ_JBFBAY010000003.1, read as the reverse complement.
CGACGAGTTGGCCGATGGTGAGCCGGCCGCTGGCCACTGCGGCGGCACCGGCCACCAGCACGATGCCGAGGGTCAGGTTCGGCACCAGGTCGAGCAGGGCGGCGGTACGGCCGAGCAGTCTGCCCTTACCGACCCCGGTGTCGTGCAACGCCCGGCTGCTGGCGACGAACCGGGCGGCCAGTTGCGGCCCCCGCCCGTACGCCTTCATGGTGCGTAGGCCCTGCGCGGTCTCCTCGACCTGGGTGGCGACGTCGCCCTGCTGGTCCTGCATGCGACGGGACGCGGTGTGGTAGTGCCGCCCGAAGCGGCGGGCGATCAGGAACAGCGGCACCGCGCTGGCCGCCACCAGCAGACCGAGCACCGGGTGCAGCCGGACCAGCAGCGCCACCACGATCAGGTAGGTGGCCAGGTTCAGGATGAGGAAGAGCAGTCCGAAGGCGAGGAAGCGACGCAGTACCGACAGGTCGCTGGTGATCCGGGAGAGCAACTGACCGGAGGGCCACCGGTCATGGAAGCTGGCCGGTAACCGTTGCAGATGGGCGTAGATGTCGTCGCGGATGGTGGTCTCCATCGCTACCGAGGACGACGACTGCACCCACCGGCGTATGAAGATCAGCAGGGCCTCGACCAGGCCGAGCGCCAGCGCGAGCCCGGCCAACTGGAACAGCCCGACCATGTTCCGGTCGGCCACCGGCCCGTCGACCACCCGCTGGGCCACCAGTGGCACGGCGATGCCCGCCCCGGTCGAGGCGAGGCCCGCCAGCAGCAGAACGCTGAACTCCACGGCGTGCGGCCGCAGGTAGCGCCGCAGCCGCCACAGGTTACCCAGCGGATGTTGCCTGACCTCGGCCCGTCCGGCCGGGCCGCCGCCGCTCCCCGCAGCCACTACCCGACGGTAGCGGTAAATGCAGGCGGCAATGCTGTCGGCTTGTTGTCAGCGGTGTTGTCCTCTCGCCGACCGATCTCGACGGCTACGGTCGCCGCCCTGACAGTGGCGGCCGTCGATGTCAGAATGGGTCATCGCCATCCTGGACAACTACCGCCAGATGGTCGGCCGGTCGGCGGTCCGCCAGCCCATCGCGGCGGCGTTCGTGGCCCGGCTGCGAGACGGCGGTACGCCGCTGGCCATGGTGCTCACCGTGGAACACGGCACCGGTTCGTACGCCGTGGCCGGCTTCGCGGCCGGTGCGTTCGGTCTCGCCGCCGCGCTGTCCCGGCCGGTGCACGGCTGGTTGCTCGACCGGCTCGGCCAACGCGTGCTGCTTCTCACCGCCGGCGTGCTGATCGAACGAACCGGAACCAGCGGCACATTCCTGTTCACCGCGGGCGTGGCACTGGCCGGCGCCGTCGTCCTGTGGGCTCGGCCAGCGCCACCGGGTTCGTGAGCCAACGGTGGCGTCAAACCCTTCGCTCGTGCGCGAGCAGCCATTCCTTGACCGGCAGCCCCCAGCGGTAGCCGCCCAACGTTCCGTCGGTACGCAGCACCCGGTGGCAGGGGACGAAGAGGGCGGCGGCATTGCGGGCGCAGGCCGTGGCGGCGGCGCGTACCGCGGCGGGGCGACCAGCCAGCGCGGCGTACCCGGTGTAGGTGATCGGCTGACCCGGCTTCACCTCGCGTAGCACCTGCCAGGCGTGCGACATGAAGGCGCCGCCGCTGTGCTGCTGGATCGGAACGTCATCGATCGCGGTCAGGTCACCACCGAGGTACGCCACGACAGCCGCGGTGACCGGCCCGAGTTCGCGCCGCTGGCGCGGCTCGCCGCGCAGGCCGGGATGCATCACCGCCAGAAGATCCGCCGGGTCGGCGGTGAACCCGGCGGCCCGGACCGCCCCGTCCGGACCGGCGAGGATCGTGAACGGGCCGGCGGGCGTGTCGATGGTGGCGCTGTCGAGGATCGTGTTGCGCACACCGCTCTGCAAGGTCGAATTCACACTGCTCTCCCAGGTCGAATCTATGCGGCTCGGTCATGTAGCTCGGTTATGTGGCGTCGTTCATGTGGCTCGTGCATGCGGCGCGCCAGAGCCGGACCACCGCGTACGAGCGCCACGGCCGCCAGCGGGCGGCGTACCGGTCGAGGGTTGACGGATCGTCGGACAGCCCGAGGGCTGCGGCGCCCCGGCGTACCGCGAGATCGGTGGGCAGGAACGCGTCCGGGTCGCCGAGCGCACGCATCGCGACGTAACCGGCTGTCCACGGCCCGATCCCCGGAAGCTGCGCCAACCGCCGCGCCACCTCGCCCCGCTCCCCACCCGCCTCCAGATCGAGTTCGCCCTCCACCACCGCCCGCGCCACGGCCCGAATCGCCTCCCGCCGCGAGACCGGCATCCGAAACCCCGCATCCGGCGCCCCCAGCACCTCCTCCGCCGTCGGGAAACACCCCGTCGAGTTGATCAAGAGGTTTGCGTCATCCTGGCCCACCTCCCCGACGCAAACCTCTTGATCAACGCCGCCGGGTTGTCCGGGGTGGTCAAGGCCGGCGGGTCGTTCGGGGTGGGGGGTGAGGATGGTGGAGATGAGGTGGGTGAGGGTGGTGCGGGCGGAGAGCAGTGAAACCTGTTGGGTGGCGATGGCGCGTACGGCCATCTCGAAGCCGTCGACGGCGCGGGGAACGCGTACCCCGGGTTCGGCGGCCACGGCCGGGGCCAGCGCGGGGTCGGTGCCGAGCGTCTGGTCGACGGCGACCGGATCCGCGTCGAGGTCGAACAGGTGCCGGCAACGGGCCACGGCCGGGGCCAGGTCACGCAGGTCGGTCAGGCGCAGGGTGGCCGCGATGTGCCCGTCCGCCGGGGTCAGCGCCGCCTCACCGGTGCCGTGCGGCAGCCGCAACCCCCGGCGGTACGTCCCGTCACGGACCTCGTCCATCCCCGGCAAGGTACGCAGCGCGAGGAAGTCGAGCAGTGCGCGAGCGTGCAGCGGTGGGCGGTACGCCAACCGCAGGGTCAACGCGCCCGACCCGCCGATCGCCGCCCGTCGGCCGACCCGAAGCTGCGACGGAGGTACCCCGTACACCTCCCGGATCGTGTCGTTGAACTGCCGGACGCTGCCGAAGCCGGCGGCGAAGGCGATCTCGGCCAGACCCAGTTCGGTGCTCTCGATCAGGGTGCGGGCGGTCTGGGCACGCTGGGCACGGGCCAGCGCCAGCGGCCCGGCGCCGAGTTCGGCCCGGAGCATCCGGTGCAGGTGCCGTTCCGTGTACCCGAGCCGGGTGGCCAGCCCGGGCACCCCGTCACGGTCCACCACTCCGTCGGCGATCAACCGCATCGCCCGGCCCACCACGTCGGCGCGGACATCCCACTCGGGCGAGCCGGGGGAGACGTCCGGCCGACATCGCCGGCAGGCCCGCAACCCGGCGCCCTGAGCAGCCGCCGCGGAGGGGAAGAACCGGACGTTGTGCCGTTTCGGCGTCACCGCCGGACAGGACGGCCGGCAGTAGATCCCGGTAGACGTCACGCCCGTGTAGAACCACCCGTCGAACCGCTGGTCACGGCTGTCCACCGCCCGATAACACCGCTCAAAGTCCAGCTCCACACCCCCGATCATGCGCCCCACCCCCACCCCCCGACTGGCGCCTTTCAGACCCCACCCCTCCACCCCACCCCGCCCTGCCCTCCGCCCTCCCGCCCCGCCCCCCGCCCCGCCCCTCCCGTCCCGCCCCTCCCGTCCCGTCGATCATGGAGTTCTGGTCGCGGCAAAGGGTGCATAAGGGGCGAACCGGCGACCGTAACTGCATGATCGGCGAGGCAGTGGGCCGGGTGGTGGGGGAAGTGTCGGTTGTGGTGGGTAGCGTGCGCGCCAGCAACTCAAGAAGGGGCCGGCGATGGCGAGCGTGGTGGGTCGGGCGGTGGGATCGAGACAGGGGCACCCGCCGCTGGACGAGATCGTGGTCCAACGCTTCTACGACCGGATGCGCGCGGTCGCGCCGGCAGCGGTCGGCGCCATCGAGCGGGACCGTGCCGACGACCCGGCCCGATCCTTCGCCGACACGGCCTGCGGTCGGCTGCTGCGCTCGCTCGACGACGACGGCGTACGGGCCCTCGGCATGTGGGTGCACCACTGGTGCATGCGCTTCTACGACGACGACACTCGGGCCGCGCTGCGGCTGCTCCGGGAGATCGCCGGTCGCCCGACGCTGGGTTGGACGGCCGACGAGGTCCATTGGATGCTCGGCGAATCGCACCAGGCCAATCCCGGGGCTGCCGCGCGGTTCACCCTTCCGCTGGCCGTTGCCGCCGAGTTGGCCCCGGGTGCGTTGCGGGTCGACACGCTGGTGCCCCGTCAGGCCGGCCCGACCCACCGCAGCTGAGCCACCAGGATGTCGGTGGCAGCTCGACTCACCGCGCCTGATCCACCACGGATGTCGGTGTCGGTGTCGGCGCGCGGTAGCTGACCCACCGCCGCCCGACGGCGTCGGGCCGCGGCGTAAGCTGGCTCGTCGTGAGTCTCACCATCGGCATCGTCGGCCTGCCCAACGTCGGCAAGAGCACCCTGTTCAACGCGCTGACCAAGAACGACGTGCTCGCGGCGAACTACCCGTTCGCCACGATCGAGCCCAACGTCGGCGTGGTCGGGCTGCCGGACGAGCGGCTGCACAAGCTCGCCGAGATCTTCGGCTCGCAGAAGGTGATCCCCGCCCCGGTGTCGTTCGTCGACATCGCCGGGCTGGTCCGCGGTGCCTCCAAGGGGCAGGGGCGCGGTAACGCCTTCCTGGCGAACATCCGTGACGCCTCGGCCATCTGCCAGGTGGTGCGGGCCTTCTCCGATCCGAACGTGGTGCACGTCGACGGCAAGGTCTCCCCGGCCGACGACATCGAGACGATCAACACCGAGCTGATCCTCGCCGACCTGCAGACCCTGGAGAAGGCGCTGCCCCGGCTGGAGAAGGAAGCCAAGCTCCGCAAGGACCGGGCCGCCGCGGTCGAGGCCGCCCGCAAGGCCGTCAGCGTCCTGGACGGCGGCACCACCCTGTACGCGGGTGCGACGGCGGCCGGCATCGAGCTGGAACACCTGCGTGAGCTGCATCTGCTCACCACCAAGCCATTCCTGTACGTCTTCAACGTCGACGAGGCCGAGCTGAACAACGCCGAGTTCCTCGACGAGTTGCGGGCGTTGGTCGCCCCGGCCGAGGCGGTCTTCATGGACGCCAAGATCGAGTCGGAGCTGGTGGACCTGCCCGAGGAGGAGGCCCGCGAACTGCTGGAGTCGATCGGCCAGTCCGAGCCGGGCCTGAACCAGTTGGTCCGGGTCGGCTTCCGCACGCTCGGCCTCCAGACGTACCTCACCGCCGGGCCCAAGGAGGCGCGGGCCTGGACCGTCCCGATCGGCGCGACCGCGCCGGAGGCCGCCGGGGTGATCCACTCCGACTTCCAGCGCGGCTTCATCAAGGCCGAGGTCGTCTCCTATCGCGACCTGGTCGAGGCCGGTTCGATGGCGGCGGCGAAGGCGGCGGGCAAGGTCCGCATCGAAGGCAAGGAGTACGTGATGCAGGACGGCGACGTCGTGGAGTTCCGCTTCAACGTCTGACCAGGGCTGCTGTATCGACGGGAGTCGCGGTCGAGCCGCAAACTGGGCGGATGTCGTCAATCACCCCGCAGGGGCCGTGGAAGACTAATCCCGGCCTGGCGCTGCTGCACCTGTTCGTGTGGTACGCGGCCGTGGTGTGCGTCTTCTTCGCGTTGGCGTACACCTTGCCGAACACCAGTGACCCAGACTGCCAGGACACCTTCTGCTTCTCGCTACGAGAAGGTGTGCTCTTCGTGGGAATCTTCTACGGTGGTCCGGCGCTCCTGGTGGCGTTGCTCGTCAGCCTGGTCACGCTCGGGCTGGTCACCGCCCGGAGACCGCAGAGCCCGGCCCGCTGGGTCGGGTTCGTCAGCGCCATCCCTGCCTTCCTTGTGCTCGCTGCTGGCATCTGCGTCGTGGTCCGGTAGCCCCTGCGGGCGTGGCCGCCGCCGGTCAGCCGGTGCGGAGGGCGTCGTCGACGCCGGTCTCGCGGCGGCCGAGGTGCACCGGATCGCGGCCGGAGAGGACGTCCAGCGCAGCCTTGACGCTGGCGCCGTACTCGCGGGTGGAGCTGATCCGCCAGGTGCGGGCGTACTCCCGGGCGGTTTCGTCGCCGACACCGATGGCGTCCACGCCGAGGTGGCGGCAGACCGTGACGGCGCGGGCCAGGTGAAACTGCTGGGTCACCACCGTGGCCCGCTCCACCCCGAAGATCCGCTTGGCACGGGCGCAGGAGTCGTACGTGTCGAAGCCGGCGTGGTCGAGGACCACCTTGTCGGCCGGTACCCCGTGCTCGACCAGCCAGCGCTGCATCGCCTCGGGCTCGTTGTAGTCGGCGTTCATGTTGTCGCCGGAGACCAGGATCGCCTGGACCTTGCCGGTGGCGTACAACTCGCGGGCGATCTCCAGGCGGGCGGTGAGGAACGGTGCCGGAGTGCCGTCCGGTTGGACCCGGGTGCCCAGCACCAGGGCGACCGGGGTGTCGGGGACGGTCTGCGCGGTGTGCATCCGCCCTTCGGCGCCGGACCGGATCCAGCTCACACTGGCCCAGCTCGCGACGACCAGCAGCAACGCACCGACCGCACCCGCGAGCACCGCCCGGCGCAGCCAGCGACCGCGACCGTTCTCCCGGATCCGACGCAGCCAGGCCAGCACAACGGTACGGATCGCCATGTGGATCATTATCCCAGGCGGTGCCAGGAGGGGCGGCGCGCCGCGGTGACCCCTGGTAATTTGGCCGCAGCGTCGCGTGTCGGTGGCAGACCGTGTCAGGCATGGAGGCGCCGGACCGAAGGATGTCGATGATGCTTATCGTCGGGCCTTCGTCTCTCACCTGTGGGTGAGGGCGAGAAGACCAGGCTGGTGGCCTGGAGCAACGAGCTGCGCCGCGTGCATGACCGGCTGCGTGAGGCACTGAGGCTGACCCAGGATGCCCTGGCCGATGGTGTGTCTGCGGAGCCGGCGACCCGCGATCTGCTGCTGTTCTGTCACGGGTTCTGCGCCGCCCTCACCGCTCATCACGAGGGCGAGGACCGTGACCTGTTTCCCGCGATCGCCGCCCAGCACCCCGAGTTGCGGGACACCCTGTACTACCTGCGGCAGGACCACTCGATGATCGCGCATCTGCTGGCCGGGCTCCAGGCCGCCGTGGCGCGGGCCGCCCCGCCCGCCGAGCTGGATCGGCACCTGGAGGGGCTGGCGGCCATCATGGAGTCCCACTTCCGCTATGAGGAACGCCAACTCCTCACCGTGCTGGACACCCTGGCACTGACCGCCGACCCCGAAGCCGTCCTGGGCCCGTTGTGAGCTGGCATATCTTGGTACGAAAGGGCCCCCGGGAGGGCGCTTTCGTACCAAGATCTCACTCAGGTGGTGCGGCGATCGCGGCACTTCGACGACGCCCTGCGGGCCGCCGTGCCGGCAGACTCTGGCCGCGCCACCCGACCCTGTCCCCGGCATCCTCGCGCTGGCCAGGCGGCACGGCTGGCGGCTGCTGGCCCGCGCGGCGCCCGTGCCCGTCGCGCCGCGTCAGCTGATGTAGTGCAGGATCACGTTGTGTACGTGGTGGCTCTTCTGGTCGCCCCGGAACTCCACCTCGTAGGTGTGCGTGCCGACGTGGATAGCGATCGCGCCGGTGGAGAAGAACGAACCACCCCAGGACTTGTTGCTGACCACGCTCACGCTGGTGATCTTCGAGTACGGGATGCTGGTGATCGCGTACCGCTTGCCGATGAACGAGCGGTCCTGGATGATCACGCGTCGGTCGGTCAGCCCGATGAATCCGGTGCCGGTGCCGACGGCGTCGTAGACAGCGATGATCTGTTCACCGTCGAGCAGGCCGCTCTGGATTTGCTGGAGCTGCTCTTTACGGTCGTACGCGGGGTTGGCCATGCGCACCACGGTAGGCGGCTCTCGCCAGTCCACTTCAGGTCAGCTGGGCAGGCCCTCGCCCGGTTCGGCCACGGCCCGGTACGCGTCCTCGATGCGGGCGGCCAACAGAACCTCACCCTCGGTGAGGGGGCAGTTGCCGTGCCCGACCCGGATCTGCGTGGTGTGGTCGGCGCGGCGGCTGATTTCCGGCCGCAGATGCAGCGCGTCGGCGACCACCTTGACCCGCTCGGTCAATGCGGCATGCTGGGTGTCGTCGATGACCAACGTGCGCCGGATCTGTTCGCCCTCACGCGTCCACCCGTTCAGTAGGGTGAGAGCGTCGCTGAGGTAGTCGTGCTTCGTGCGACCGCCGAACAGCGCACGCATCACCGCGCCTCCCAGGCTTCGTTGCCGGCTTGTGGCCAAATCGTCGCCGCCCCGTGTCATTGTCGGTGCCCTCTAGTCTTACGTCGCACGGATAGTGTGTCCACGCCCACACTTCTGGGTATTCCTGGCCTGACGGACGACCAAGCTACCCAAACCGCCGATTGATCTGGCACGCTGGACCGCCGTGCAGACCGAACGGGCGAACAGCGTCGGGCAGTCCGCCCGACGGGACCCAAAGGTGATCGTTGGGGCGGCAATCATCGAGGGCGGTCGGGTTCTCGCCTGTGCGCGCTCCGCGCCACCGGAGGTGGCGGGCATGTGGGAGTTCCCCGGCGGCAAGGTCGAGCCGGGGGAGAGCGAGACGGTGGCGCTCGTCCGTGAGTGCGCCGAGGAACTCGGCGTACGTGTGGAGGTCGGCGAGCGGGTCGGCCGCAACGTCCGGATGGCGCATGGCCGCAGCGTGCTCAAGGTGTACGCGGCCCGCCTGCTCCACGGTGACCGCCCGCAGGCGCTTGAGCACTCCGAGCTGCGCTGGCTCTCCGCCACCGAACTGGACACCGTAACCTGGCTCCCCGCCGACGCCCCCATAGTCGCCGCCCTCCGCCCCCTCCTCCACACTCCCTAGCCCCCGATACCCTTTGTTGATCATGAGGTTGGCGGCAGCATTCGATCTCCACGGTGCCGTCAACCTCATGATCAACGAAACTGGGTGGGGTGGGGTGGGGGTTAGGGGGTGGATAGGGCTTGGCGGACGACCCAGGGGATGTAGGCCGGGTCGAGGGTGTCCTGCCAGGTGAAGCGGAGGACGGACCAGCCGGCGTTGACCAGGCGGTTCTGGCGGCGGCGGTCGGTGAAGATGGCTTCCGGAATGTCGTGCGCGCCTCGGCCGTCCGCCTCCGCGATCACTTTCCGGGTACGCCAGCCCAGATCCCCGATGCCGAGCAGGTATCCGTCGTCATCGCGTACCTCCAACTGCAACACGTCGGGTGGCACCCGGCCGTCTACGCAGCGCAGCCTGGTGCGGGTTTCCAGCGGGGACTGTGCCCGCCCATCCGCCTCTGCCAGGTAGCCGCGAGCCGCCACCGCGCCTCGCCGACGCCTGATCCGGCGTGCGATCGACGTGAGATCCTCTCTGCCCAGCAACCCGCGGTTCAGCGCCGAGTCGAGCACCGAGACGGCCGGGTACCGCCCGACACGGAGGATGACGTCGCTGACTGTGGAGACGGGGTCGGTGGCCAGCAAGCCATTCAGACTGACCAGCGATTCCACCGGGTGTTCCAGTTGGTGCAGCACGACGTGAGGTTGTCTGATCCGGGCCTGCTTCGCGACCGCCGACGGCAGGCCGATGTGAATCTCGTTGGACGTTGGTAGGCCGGCGATGCGGTGGAGTTCGGCGGCGGTTCCGAGAACCGCGAACGCGGCTGGCCCCAGCGACAGCAGCGCTGCCCGGACCTGCTGGCGCCGGGACGACTGCACTGCCCAGACCGGGCGCGGAAGATAAACCGCCCGGGCGAGCGACTGCCACCGCCCGAAGGTCACAAGGTTGTCGACCTCGTGCCGGGTGAAACCGGCCTCCAGCGCCTGCCCCCGACACACGAGCCCATCCTGCCGGGCCGCGATCCCCCGAATCCGTCCCTCCCGATCCACCCCGCTACCCTCACCCGCCCCCACCCCCCACCGCAGCCCCTGTGGATAACCCCTCCCTCGGCACGTTGATCATGAGGTTGGCGGCACCGTGGAGATCGAATACTGCCGCCAACCTCATGATCAACGCGTCGAGGGGGGAGGAGGGGAGGGGGAATGGGGAGGGGGCTGCGGCGGATGCCGCAGCCCCCTCCCCATTTGGGTGGTTAGTGCTTTTCGTCTTGCTCCGGGTGGGCGAAGTTGAGGTGCTCGGGGGGCAGCGGGAAGGTGACGTCGTCGCCGAACGGGCTCGGGGCGGCGGCGCGGTCGAAGGTGAGCTCCGTCAGGGGGAGCTTGCCGTTCGCGTCGACTGCGGGAGCGGTCGGGTGCGGCACCTCGCGGTGCCAGTTGACGCCCTGCTGGGCCTGCACCTCGGCGGCCGGGTTGTGCGAGCCGCCCGCGTGCGAGTGCACACCGTGCCCGGTGGCGCTGGAGCGCACCGCGCCCGGGGAGTGTTCACTGGTCACGCTGGTCTGAGGCACTTGACCCCTCCGGAAGATCTTGCTGCCGAGCCACACAAGAGGATCGTACCTGCGGTCGACGACCCGTTCCTTCATGGGGATGATCCCATTGTCAGTGATCTTGATGTGCTCGGGGCAGACCTCGGTGCAGCACTTGGTGATGTTGCAGAAACCCAGGCCCTGTTCCGACTGGGCGTACTCCTTGCGGTCGGTCCTGGTGTCCAGGGGGTGCATGTCCAGTTCGGCGGCCCGGATGAAGTACCGCGGCCCGGAGAACGCCGTCTTGTTCTCGTCGTGGTCGCGGATCACGTGGCAGACCGTCTGGCACAGGAAGCACTCGATGCACTTGCGGAACTCCTGCGAGCGTTCCACGTCGACCTGCTGCATCCGGTAGTCGCCGGGGGCCAGGTCGGCCGGGGGAGCGAAGGCGGGGGTCTCCCGCGCCTTCTCGTAGTTGAACGACACATCGGTGACCAGGTCCCGGATGACCGGGAAGGTGCGCAGCGGGGTCACCGTGACCGTCTCGTCCTCCTCGAACGTCGACATCCGGGTCATGCAGCCGAGCTTGGGCATCCCGTTGATCTCCATGGAGCAGGAGCCACACTTGCCCGCCTTGCAGTTCCACCGGCAGGCCAGGTCCGGCGCGTCGGTGGCCTGCAACCGGTGGATCACGTCGAGGACCACCTCGCCCTCGTTCACCTCGACGGTGTAGTCCTGCAGTTCACCACCGTCGGCGTCGCCTCGCCAGATCCGGAACTGACGCTTCGTACCCATCTTCAGCTCTCCTTCCCGGCGGCGTCGGTATCCTCGGCCTCGGCAGCGGCGAGGGCGTCGAACTCGGCGAGTTCTTCGTCGGTGAGGTACTTGGCCAGCTCCGCGCGGTCGAACAGGGCGATCAACTCGGCGCGCATCTTCGGCAGCGGCTTGCGGTCCAGCCGGACGGTGTCGCCCTCCAGCGAGCAGACCAGGTTGACCCGCCGCCATTGCGGATCCATGGTGGGGTAGTCCTCGCGGGTGTGGCCGCCACGCGACTCGCGGCGCTCCAGCGCCGCCTTGGCGGTGCACTCCGAGACGACAAGCATGTTGCGCAGGTCCAGCGCGAGGTGCCAGCCCGGGTTGTAGCGCCGGCCACCGGCCGCACTGACCTTCGCCACCCGCTCGCGCAGCTCCGCCAGGCGGGCCAGCGCGTCCTCTAGCTCGGCCTCCCGCCGGATGATGCCGACCAGGTCGCCCATCACCGCCTGGAGATCCTGCTGGAGGGTGTACGGGTTCTCGCCGGTGTCCCGTTGCAGCGGAGCCAGCGCGGTCTCCACCGCCGTCTCCACCAAGGCCACCTCCACCCGAGGGCGGGCGGGGAGTTGGTCGACGTAGCCGGCCGCGTGGCCACCCGCCCGCTTGCCGAAGACCAGCAGGTCGGACAGGGAGTTGCCACCGAGGCGGTTGGAGCCGTGCATGCCCCCGGAAACCTCGCCGGCGGCGAACAGGCCACGCACCGAGCCGTACGCGGCGCCGGTGTCCGGGTCGACCTCGACGCCACCCATCACGTAGTGGCAGGTGGGGCCGACCTCCATCGGCTCCTTGGTGATGTCGACGTCGGCCAGCCCCTTGAACTGGTGGTGCATCGACGGCAGGCGGCGACGGATCTCCTCGGCCGGCAACCGGGACGCGATGTCCAGGTAGACACCGCCGGCCGGCGTACCCCGGCCTGCCTTGACCTCGCTGTTGATCGCGCGGGCGACCTCGTCGCGGGGCAGCAGCTCCGGCGGGCGCCGGTTGTTGTCCGGGTCGGTGTACCAGCGGTCCGCCTCCTCGGGCGTCTCCGCGTACTGCTTGCGGAAGACGTCGGGGACGTAGTCGAACATGAACCGCTTGCCCTCGGAGTTCTTGAGGATCCCGCCGTCACCCCGGACCGACTCGGTGACCAGGATGCCCTTCACCGAAACCGGCCAGACCATGCCGGTGGGGTGGAACTGGAGGAACTCCATGTTGATCAGGGTCGCCCCGGCGCGTAGCGCCAGCGCGTGACCGTCCCCGGTGTACTCCCAGGAGTTCGAGGTGACCTTGTAGGAGCGGCCGACGCCGCCGGTGGCCAGCACCACGGCCGGTGCCTCGAAGAGGACGAACTCGCCGGACTCGCGGTAGTAGCCGAACGCCCCGGCGACCCGGTCGCCGTCGAGCAGCAGCTCGGTGATGGTGGTCTCGGAGAAGACCTTGATCCGGGCGTCGTACGACCCGAACTCGCGCTTGTCCTCCTGTTGCAGCGAGACGATCTTCTGCTGAAGGGTGCGGATCAGCTCCAGGCCGGTCCGGTCGCCGACGTGGGCCAGTCGGGGGTACTCGTGGCCGCCGAAGTTGCGCTGCGAGATCTTGCCGTCCTTCGTACGGTCGAACAACGCGCCGTACGTCTCCAGCTCCCAGATCCGCTGCGGCGCCTCTTTCGCGTGCAGCTCGGCCATCCGGAAGTTGTTGAGGAACTTGCCGCCGCGCATGGTGTCGCGGAAGTGCACCTGCCAGTTGTCCCGGCTGTTCACGTTCCCCATGGCTGCGGCGGCGCCACCCTCGGCCATCACCGTGTGCGCCTTGCCGAACAGTGACTTGGAGATGATGGCGGTCTTCTTGCCGGCCAGCCGCGCCTCGATCGCCGCGCGCAGGCCGGCGCCGCCGGCCCCGATCACGACGACGTCGTAGTGGTGTCGCTCGATGCGAGTCGTAGTGCTAGTCATGTCAGCGGGGCCCTTAGTTGATGAACCGCAGGTCGGAGATCCACCCGGCGGCGACCGACATGACGTAGAAGTCGGTGAGCGCCAACGTGCCGAGGGTGATCCAGGCGAGCTGCATGTGCCGGACGTTCAGCCAGGAGACGTAGCCCCAGGCCCGGTACCGGACCGGATGCTTGGAGAAGTGCTTCAGCCGGCCTCCGATGATGTGCCGGCAGGAGTGGCAGGAGATGGTGTACGCCCAGAGCATCACCACGTTGCCGACCAGGATCAGGTTGCCCAGACCGAACCCGAAGCCCTCGGGGCTGCGGAAGGCCGTGATGGCGTCCCAGGTGTTGATCAGCGAGATGATCGCGGCGAAGTAGAAGAAGTACCGGTGCGAGTTCTGCACGATCAGCGGGAACCGGGTCTCACCGCCGTAGGAGGCGTGGCCGTCGGGCACCGCGCAGGCCGGTGGCGAGAGCCAGAACGACCGGTAGTACGCCTTGCGGTAGTAGTAGCAGGTCAGCCGGAACAGCAGCAGGAACGGCAGCGTGAACGCGGCGTCCGGGATGATCCACCAGCCGGGCAGGTACTGCCCGAAGTGGGAGGCCTCCGGAATGCACCGGTCGGTCACGCACGGGGAGTAGAACGGGGTCAGGTAGTGGAACTCCTCGACCCAGTACCACTTGTGCATGAAGACCCGGACCGTCGCATACGCTATCCACGCGCTGAGCCCGATGACCGTGATCAGCGGGGCGATCCACCAACGGTCCGTACGCAACGTCTTTGCCGCGATGGCGGCGCGTGCCCGCGCCCCCCGCGGTTTCGTTGCCGATGATGTCATTCGTGTCGTCTCCCTGACGGGGCCCTCTCACGGGCGGCGGAACACTTTCCGGTCGGCATGCGGACCGGCGAGGCCACTCCGCATGCCACGTCATGCGCACACCAACGACCGCACCGGGCGTACCGGAGCAGCTAAGTGACACACGTTACGCCGATCTAGGGCGGGCCGTCCGCGCAAGGCAGTGTCCCGTGTGTCCCGCTCTTTGGAAAGCCCCTCCGCCATGATCAATATGCGAGCGTCCGAAAAAGATCGACCAGCGGCGGATCGCTGGTCAGCCGGATGCTCCGCCGGTGAAGTTCCAGGATGCCAGCCGTAGCGCGGGTGCCTCCCACCAGACACCGTCCCAGCGGTTCGGCTGGCGGACCGTACGCCGACCCAGCTCCAACACCGCACCCGGCCCGAGCGCCCGCGGGTACGACTCGGTGAAACGCAGGTCGCGGACCGCGCGGGTGATCTGGCCGTCCTCGACCAACCACACCCCGTTGCGGGTCAGGCCGGTGATCACCAGACTTTTCGGGTCGAGTACCCGGGTGTACCACAGGTCGCTGACCAGCAGGCCGCGCTGCATCCGGGACACCAGGGCGGCGGTGTCCGCATCGACCACCGCCCCGGCGAGCCCACCGACTGTCGCAACGTTCCACGCTGCCGTCACGCCGCCCGCGGTCGTCGGGTCTGCCGCGCCCGATGTGGTCGTCGCCCGGGCCGGAGCGAGGCGCAGGTTGCGCGGGATCGGACCGAACGTGCTGCCGCCGGTCCAGGCGTGTCCGGTGGACTCGTCGCCCACCTCGGCGGCGCTGCGCCGGTCGTGTGCCACGGCGCGGGTGGTGCCCGCGTCCACCAGGGGCAGTGTGCCGGTCGGCGTGCCCTCCAGGTCGAACGGCAGCCCGGCGGCGCCGAGTGGGTCGTCGACCAGGGTCACCGCCGGGTCGAACTGGGCCACGCCGGGCTCGGCGAAGGACTGCCCCTCGGCGTACCGCTTGCCGTTGAAGCCGTACCAGGCGAGGTTCTCCAACAGGTCGGCCACGGCGGCCGGTTCCAGCACCACCGGGTACCGCCCGGGCGGCAGTTCCACCGGGTCGGTCGCGGCCCGTGCCTTCGCGGCGGCCCGCCGCCCCAACTCGACGGCGTCGAGGTCGGCCAGCCGCTCCGCGCAGTCGCGGGCCGTGCCGTCGGCGCCGCCGGTCCGGGCTATCCCGTCCATCGCCGCCTCGATCGCACGGCCCTGCACCGCGTGTCCGGCCGAGTTCGCGAACGCCACCGCGCGGGTGGTCGTACGGCAGTAACCGGCGGTCTCCAGGCCGTCGGCCGCGTCGACGAAGGCCCGGACCAGCGCCGCCCGGTCGTCCGGGCCGGCCTGTGCCGTGGCCGCGTCCCACGGCGGCGAGGGCGGCACCGGCACCGGCGGGGTGAGCCCCGGCCAGCTCGGATCCCGTGGTGCGAACCGCGCCGCCGCCAGCACCCGCTCGACCAGGCCGCGCAGGCCGTCCGGCGTGGTCGTGGTGCCGCTACCGGCGGCGGTACGCCCGTCCAGGTGGATCCGCAGCCGCACCTCCACGGCGGACTCGGCGACGTTCTGGTGGATCGCGGAGTTGGCGAACCGGGTCAACGCCAACTCCGCCCGGCTCACCGTCACCTCGGCCTGTCCACCCGCGCCGCCGAGCCGGGTGACCAGCTCCATCACCTGACCGGCAAGGTCCAATTCGCTCCTCGCGCTCACGCTCGTACTCCCACTCGGACGTTGCGGAAGCGGGCCGGGGCGGCCGGGTGGCCGGTGTGGCCGACCTGGCCGGGTTGGCCCTTCCCGCAGTTGGGCGTGCCCCACGAGACGGTCTCGGAGGAGAGCATGTCCATCGAACGCCAGAACAGCGGCCCGATGCCGGTGTACGTCGGGTTGCGCAGCATCCGCCCGCGCCGGCCGTTGCGGATCTCCCAGCCGATCTCGCAACCGAACTGGAAGTTCAGCCGTTTGTCGTCGATGGACCAGGACCGGTTGATGTCCATCAACACCCCCTCGTCCGTGGCGGCGATGATCTCCTCCAGCGTGTGCGGGCCCGGCTCCAGGCCGACGTTGGTCATCCGGACCATCGGCAGCCGCGCCCAGCCGTCGGCGCGTACGCTGCCGCCGTAGTCGAGGCCGGCCATCGCCGCCGAGTCCCGCCCGGCCAGCACCCCCACCCACCGCCCGGCGCGTACCGCGTCGCGCCTGACCGCCGGTGAGCCCTCGTCGTCGAAGCCGAAGCTGCCCAGCGCACCCGGGATGGTCGGGTCGATGGTGATGTTCATCAGCTCCGAGCCGTAGCGCAGCGAGCCGAGCTGGGCGAGATCCAGCCAGGAGGTGCCGGCGAAGGCGGCCTCCCAGCCGAGGATGCGGTCCAGTTCGATGGCGTGCCCGACCGACTCGTGGATCTGCAAGGCCAACTGCTCACCGCCGAGGATCAGGTCCGTCTCGCCGGCCGGACAGAGCGGCGCGGTCAACAGTTCCCGCGACTCCTCGGCGATGCGTGCCGCATGGGCGGCCAGTTCGAGCGAGTCGACCAGCTCCCAGCCGGTGGTGCCGTACTGGCCGCGGTAGCTCGGCCAGGACCGACGTTGCGTCTCGCCGTCGCCGATCGAGGTGGCCGAGATGCCGCCGCCGCATTCGCGGATGTGCTGGTCGATCCGGTGGCCTTCGCTGGAGACGAACCACTTCGTGGTGTCCCAGATCTGGTAGAGCCCTTCGGCGAGGTCGGCGCCGTGCTCGGCCATCGTCCGGGTGGCGGCCACCAGCAGGTCACCCTTGGTGGCCAGGGAGACGCCGAGCGGGTCCACCTCGCAGGGCGACGACCAACTCGCGGTGGCCGGCGCGACCGGAACCAGGTCGACCTGCGGGCCCGGCACCAGGCCGCTGGCGGTGGCGGTCCGCGCGGCCCGGTGGCCGGCGTCGCGGGCGGCCCGGTCCGACAGCTCCGGTACGGCGTGGAAGCCCCAACTCGCACCGACCAGTGCGCGTACGCCCAAACCGAGGCTCTCGTCCTGGGTCAACGCCTCGACGTCACCGTTGCGGGCTGACATCGACTCGTAGCGCCGGTCCATCACCCGGGCGTCGGCGTATCGGGCGCCCGCGTCCAGGGCTGCCTGCACGGCGGCAGCGGCCACGTCGAACTCGCTCATGCGACGACCCTAGGTGAGTGCACCGACACCCGTCAGGTGACGAGAGCTAGGTGCCCTTCCTCACATCAGGTGGGTGCGGAGGAAGTTGAGTTCGAGGCGGAGAAGGCGCTCGGAAAGGCCACCGGCGGCCATGTGCGTCGCGCCGGTCAGTGGCAGCACCGAGTGCGGTCGGCCGGTGGCCAGCAGCGCCGCCGACAGGCGCAGCGTGTGCGCGGCCACCACGTTGTCGTCGACCAGGCCGTGCACCAGCAGCAGCGGCCGGGCCTCGGACGGGTCGGTGACCGGCTCGGCGGCCAGTTCGATCAGCGAGTGGTGGGCGTACACGTCCAGACCGTCGTCGGGCATGCCCAGGTAGCGCTCGGTGTACGCGGTGTCGTAGAGGGCCCAGTCGGTGACCGGTGCACCGGCGATCCCGCACTTGAACAGCTCCGGGTGGCGCAGCACCGCCAGCCCGGCCAGCCAGCCGCCGAACGACCAGCCGCGTACCGCCACCCGATCCAGGTCCAGGTCCGGATGCTTGTCGGCCAGCGCGTGCAGCGCCTCCACCTGGTCGGTGAGGATCACGTCCGCGACCCGCCGGTGGATGGCCTTCTCGTAGGAGGGTGCGACGCCCGGCGTACCCCGGTTGTCGACCACCACCACCGCGAAGCCGGCATCGGCCCACCACTGCCGCTCCAGCCACGCCGCCCGCGCGGCCACCACCTCCTGATGGCCCGGCCCACCGTAGATGTCCAGCAGCACCGGCAGGCGTCGACCGGTGACGTGGTTGTCCGGGTAGAGCACCGCCGAGGGCAGTCGCCGGTCGGTCACCCGTTCCAGCAGGGGCAGCGGGGAGTATCCCGGGGTGGCGGCCAGCGACCGCAGGGTGGCCACCTCCCGATCGCCCTGGTGCACCGTCCACCGGATCCCGGCGTGGTCGAGCGAGGCGGTGCCGACGACCAGCACGTCGCCGCCGACCGCGGCGGTGTGCCAACCCGAGTCGGTGGTCAGCCGGCGGGCGTCCACCCCGCCGCCGATGCTGGTCCGGACCCGGAACAGGTGCTGCTCGCTCGGCTCGCCGTCGCTGGCCTCCACCAGCAGGTCCGCCGGGCCGCTCACGGCGGCCAGTCGGCCGACCACCCGCCGTACGTACAGCGACGGTGGGGTGAGCAGGGTGCCGTCGGCGAAGAGGCAGCGGGCGTCGTACCCGTCGTGGGCGAGTTCGCCGCCGACCAGCACCCGCCCGTCGGGCAGGTGCGCCGGGGTGCCCGCGATCGGCTCCACCCAGCGCGGGTCGGCCAACTCGGCGTGCACCTGGGTTTCGCCGGTACGCGGGTCGATGGCGAGCACCAACCCGTGCTGCTGCGAGCGGCGCAACACGGTGATCAGCGGAGCACCTTCGGCCCAGTGCACCGCGGTCAGGTACGGATAGGTCTCCCGGTCCCAGTGCACGTCGACCCAGCCGCCGTCGAGGTCGAGCAGGTGCAGGCTGACCTCCGCGTTCGGGCCACCCGCCACCGGGTACGCGATGCTGTCCGGTGGGCTGGTCGGCTGGGCCGGGTCGTGCAGGTGCCAGCGGGGCAGCCGGGACTCGTCGACCCGGGCGGCCAGCACCGAACGACCGTCCGGTGCCCACCAGTAGCCCCGGTGCCGCCGGAACTCCTCGGCCGCGATGTGCTCGGCCAGTCCCCAGACCACTCCGGAGTCCTCACCGGCCAGGATGCCGTCGGTGCCGTCGGTGTCGACCACGCGCAGTTGACCCCGGCGTACGCCCTCGGCCTCGTCGGTCACGTACGCCAGCCGGTGGCCGGTCGGGTCGGGCCGGGGGTCGAGGACCGGTCCGACGGCGGGTATCTCGATCACGTCGCCGTGCACCAGGTCGGCCCGGAACAGCCGCCCGGCCAGCGCGAACACCGCCACCCGTCCGGCGGCGTCGAGGGCGTACGAGCCGATGCCGGAGGCGGTCAGCCGGAGCCGTTCGCGGCGGGCCCGCTCCCCGGGGCTCAGCGCGGCCGGGTCGGCGTCCGCACCGAGCAGGGTGACCGGGCAGGCGACCAGCCACTCCTCGCCGGTGGCGACGTCCAGTTGCCAGAGTGCGTCGGCCGGGTCCTCGGGCCCGCTGGAACGCAGGAAGACCACCCGGGCCCCGTCGTCGGCCACGGTGACGGCGCGCGGCGCTCCGTGGCTGAACCGGCGGGTGCGGGCGGCCAGCTCGGGAAAGTCCACAGGCCAGATCGTAGGCCCGCGCGCAGCGTGATGTGACCGACCTGCGCGGACGCGTCGGGGCTGGTGCGGACAAACCGCCGGTTAGAGTGACCGTCGTGACGACGCTGCCCGACCGCCGCCTGCTGCTGGTCCACGCGCACCCCGACGACGAGTCCATCGGCACCGGTTCGACCATGGCCCACTACGCGGCCGCAGGTGCTCACGTCACCCTGGTCACCTGCACCTTGGGTGAGGAGGGTGAGATCCACGTTCCGGAGCTGGCCGGGCTGGCCGCAGCCGAGGCGGACCAGCTCGGCGGGTACCGGATCGCCGAGCTGGCCGCCGCGTGCGCCGAACTCGGCGTCACCGACCACCGCTTTCTCGGCGGCGCGGGCCGCTACCGGGACTCGGGCATGATGGGCCTGCCCACCAACCAGCACCTCCGCGCGTTCTGGCAGGCCGACCTCGACGAGGCCGCCGGCTATCTGTTGGAGGTCATCCGGGAGGTACGCCCCCAGGTGGTCATCACGTACGACGAGAATGGGTTCTACGGTCATCCGGACCACATTCAGGCGAACCGGGTGACGATGCGGGCGATCGAGCTGGCGGCGCGGGAGGGCCTCGCCCCGGCGAAGGTCTACTGGACGGCGATGCCGCAGAGCGTCCTGGAGGCGGGCATGACGCACTTCGAGGAGGCGTCGGACAATCCGTTCGCCGGCATCACAGCCGCGACGGAGCTGCCGTTCTGCACTCCGGACGAGCGGATCGCGGCACGGATCGACGCGACCGAGCAGCACGCGGCGAAGGAGGCCGCGATGCGGGCGCACGCCACCCAGATCCCCGCCACCTCCTGGCTCTACACGATCGCCGGCAACTTCGGTGCCGAGTTCATGGGGGTGGAGTACTTCACCCTCGCGGTGGGCACGAAAGGGCCGGGCAGCGGCCCGTACGGCTGGGAGTCGGACCTGTTCGCCGGGCTGGATGTCGATGAGGGCAGGCATCCGGCGGCCGTCATCTCGGCCGGTCAACGGTGACCTCGTCCGCCGCGATGTCGGTCGCCCCGCAGGAGCAACTGCCGCAGCCGCCTCGGCCGGTACGGGCGCGGCGGTTCGTCGACGTCGGGCTGCGGGTGGCCGGCGGGATGATCGTCGTCGCTGCCGGGGCGGTCACCGCGGTGCTGGAGTTGCTGCTCGCGCCGTTGCGGATCGGGGGCTATCTGGTCGGCGTCGCGGCGCTCGTGGCCGTGGTGGTGAACATCGCGCTGAGCTGGTTCGCCATCGAGACGGTGGGCCGTCGCTGGGCGGTGGCCCTGCCGGCGCTGCCCTGGGTGGTGATCATGGTGGCCGCTGCCGACCGGACCGACGAGGGTGATGTGTTGCTGGTCGGCAACTGGGTCGGGCTCACCCTGGTGGTGGCCGGCGCGATGGCCTTCGCGGTGATGGCGTTCCGGTCGATAGTCGCGGGGCCACCGGCACCGATCCGGTACTGACGTCGACGCGGCACGGGTGGTAGATATTCCTGCCAGGAGTCCCGCCATGAGGGCGGGCGATACGGCGGGAGGCGTGCGATGAGTCAGCGGTGGCGCGCGGTCGGAGCACTCACGATTGCGCTGTTCGCGGTCAACGTGGTCGCCCGGTTGATCATCCGGTTCGGCTTCGACGGTGACGAGGCGGCGGCCGATCGGGTGACCCTCGGCATGTTCGTGGTGATCGGGTTGATCCTGGCCGGGACCGCCTTCACCTGGGGGCAGTCGCGCCCACCGGCCCAGTGGGGCGCCGAGGTTGCCGGCGCGATCGGTATGGCGCTCGCGTTGACCATGCTGGTGGGGCCGCTGCTGGTCGGCCAGAACCCGTTCGGCGACGGCAGCGCGACGTTCTTCTGGCAGGTCGTGCTCTACCTGGTGGCCACGAGCATCGGCGCAATCCTGGGCCACCTGCTGCTCACCACGCTGGGCCGGGACTACCGCTCGCGGCGCCTGCAACGGTACGCCGAGTCCGGCGTCGCGAAGCCCCGCCGCATCGTGCGCCGCTGACGACGCCCGGTACCGAACGATCGGCCGGTGGTGCCGGTCAGCCTGGGACGACCCAGGTGCGGTAGGTGTGGTGGGTGACGAAGCCCAGCTTGCGGTAGAGCGAAACAGCGGGGCCGTTGCGCTGCTCGACCTGAAGGAAGGCGTCGGTCGCGCCTGCCGTCGCCGCCCACCGTCCCAGCGCGCGACTCACGGCGGTGGCGTGGCCCTGGCCACGGGCGGCGGGCAACACTTCGATCAACATCAGCCCCAGCCAGCGGCCTCGCCCGGTCACCGTGCCTCGGCCGACCGCCACCAGCGCCCCGTCGACGTACGCGTGCGCGAAGCGGACCTGGTCCACGGCGGTGAGCACGTGCCGGGCGGCCTCCGGTAGATCGCCCTTGCGGCCGGCCGCCACTGCGAGCCACTCGGCGGAGGGCCCGCTGTCGAGTTCGACCACGACCCCCGACGACGCCGCCGCAAGGTTCGCCTCGGGCGGTGTCGCGGGACCGGCTGCCTCGGGCGGCGCCGTGAGGACGGTCAGCGGGACGGTCTGCACCAGGACGGTGGGGCGGCTGGTCCAGCCGCGCAGGTCGAGTTCGGCGCCGACCGGCGCGGCCAACGGCAGGGGAGTGTTGACCAGTGCCGGCTGCCCCCGGTCGGCGTACCAGCGTTCGACCGCGTCCAGCGCGGCCGTCAGCGGTCGGTCCGGGTCGCCGACCGGCAGGGCGGAGTTGGCTCGGCCGGTCCAGCCGTCGGCGGCGCGCAGCAGCCAGTCACCGAGCCGGTCGCGGGTGGGTGCGGGCCACGCCTCGTCGGCGGCGAGTTCCAACTCGACCACGGCGTCGGCGGCCGGGCGTCGGGTTGCGGGTACCCGCTTCGCCCGGTGGACCTCCGTGATCGGGACCCGCAGCCGCCCGGTACGGGTGGTCAGGGTGAGGTGTGAATCGGTCAATTCGACCAATTCGCCGAGCGAGTCGGAGTAGACCGGACGGCCGGCGCGGATTCCCACTACCCGGCGGACCACGATCCGGTGTCCTAAATCCTGCTCTCCGAGCACGATCGACCTCCTCCCCAGCGAGATACTAGGCTCTTAGCGTCGCGGGTGATCGCGGCGTGTCTTGCGGAGGAGAAGACCGGTGACCTACATCATCGCCGAGCCGTGCGTGGATGTGCTCGACAAGGCATGCATCGAGGAATGCCCGGTCGACTGCATTTACGAGGGCAACCGGATGCTCTACATCCACCCCGACGAGTGCGTCGACTGTGGTGCCTGTGAGCCTGTCTGCCCGGTAGAGGCGATCTTCTACGAGGACGACGTCCCGGAGCAGTGGAAGGACTACACCGGCGCCAACTACGAGTTCTTCGAGGATCTGGGCTCGCCCGGGGGAGCCTCGAAGATCGGCAAGGTGGAGAAGGACGCGACCTTCGTCGCCGCGCAGCCGCCGCGCGGCGAGGGGCACTGAACCGGCTCGCGCCGGTTTCGTCACGGCTACCCGATTTCACCTGGGACACCCTGGACGCCGCGGCCGTACTGGCCGCGGCGCACCCGGACGGTTTGATCAACCTGTCCATGGGAACGCCGGTCGACCCGGTTCCGGAGGTGATCCAGCGGGCGCTGGCCGACGCGGCCAACGCCCCGGGGTACCCGTTGACGGCCGGCACAGCCGCCCTGCGCGAGGCGATCGCGGCCTGGGTCGCCCGGTCCTGCGGTGCCGGGGTGGACGGGCTCGGGGTGCTGCCGACGGTCGGCTCGAAAGAGCTGGTGGCCTGGTTGCCCACCCTGCTCGGGGTGGGGCCGGGCGATGTGGTGGTGGTGCCCTCGATCGCCTACCCGACCTACGAGGACGGGGTTCGGCTGGCGGGCGCCACCACGGTACGCGCCGACTCGTTGACCGCCGTCGGGCCGACCTCCCGGGTACGCCTCGTCTGGGTGAACTCACCGGGTAACCCGACCGGCCGGGTGTTGCCCGCCAGCCACTTGCGCAAGGTGGTGGACTGGGCCCGGGAGCGTGGCGCGGTGGTCGCCAGCGACGAGTGCTACCTGCCGTTGGGCTGGTCGGCGGAACCGGTGTCGGTGCTGGCGCCCGAGGTCTGTGGCGGCTCGTACGACTCGGTCCTGGCGGTGCATTCGCTGTCCAAGCGTTCCAACCTCGCCGGCTACCGGGCGGGGTTCGTGGCGGGTGATCCGGCCCTCGTGGCGGAACTGCTCAAGGTCCGCAAACACGCGGGGATGATCGTGCCGGCGCCGGTGCAGGCGGCGATGGTGGCTGCCCTGCGTGACGAACAGCACGCCGACGAGCAGCGGGAGCGCTACCGCGTGCGGCGCGAGACGTTGCGGGCGGCTTTCACGAGCGCCGGTTTCCGGGTCGAACACTCCGAGGCGGGGCTCTACCTCTGGTTGACCCGGGACGAGGACTGCTGGGACACCGTCGACTGGCTGGCCCGACGGGGCATCCTGGTCGCCGCCGGTGTCTTCTACGGCCCCGGTGCCCGCCAGTACGTGCGGGTGGCGTTGACCGAGTCCGACGAGCGGATCGCGTCGGTGGCGACCCGTCTCGCCCAACCCTGACCCGACACGGGACGCCGAGGTACGCGATGGCGGGCAGCACCGACGCACGGCGGCGAGTGGCCGTGCTCGGCACCGGTCTGATCGGCGGCTCGGTGCTGCTCCGGCTGCACGCCGCCGGGCTGGACGTGGTCGGCTGGGACCCGGACGAGGCGACCCGGCAGCAGGCTCGGATGCTCGGCGTACCAACCGCCGACCTGCTGGCCGAGGCGGTGGCCGACCGGGAGTTGGTCTTCCTGGGCGGGCCACTGCCCACCCTGCCGGCGACCCTGGTCGAGGTCGCCGCAATGACCGGCGAGGACTGCCTGCTCACCGACGTCGGCAGCACCAAGGCGCAGTTGGCGGCGTTCGCCGCGACGCAGGGTCTCACCCACCGGTTCGTGCCCGGTCATCCGATGGCCGGCACCGACCGGGCCGGGCTGACCGCAGCGGTGCCGGACCTGTTCGACGACGCTGCCTGGGTGCTCTGCCCGGCCCGGGACGGGCTTGCCGCGTTCCGTCGGCTCGTGGCCCTGATCACCGAGGTCTTCGCCGCCCGGGTGGTACCGATGGCGGCGGACCGGCACGACGCGGTGGTCGCGCTCGCCTCGCACGTGCCGCATCTGCTCGCCGGGGCGTTGGCCGGTGCGGCCGAGCGGTCGGCGCTGCGCGACGCGGTGCTCACCCTGGCCGCCGGGAGCTTCCGCGACGGCACCCGGGTCGCCGGCACCCCGCCGCAGCGTACGACGAACATGTTGCGCGGCAACCGGGACGAGGTGCTGGCCGCGTTGACCGAGGTGACCGGGTATCTCGACGAGCTGTCCAGTGCGCTGCGCGCCGACGAGCCCGACCTGCTCACCGCCCGGTACGCCGAGGCCGCCACCGCTCGGCTCGCGTTGACCGGTCGGCCCTACGCCGAGCAGCACCGGTCGTTTCCCCTCGACGGCGAGCCCGCCGACGAGGTGGTCTGGTTGTGTGAGCTGGGTGCGGCCGGTGGGCACTTGAGCGGCTGCCAGGTGGACGGTGCGGTCGTCTCCTACCTGGCGCACCGTCCACGGTCCTGACGCCCGTGCGATCGGTCGGTCGTACGGCCGCATCGGTGGGCGTGGCGCGGACCCCGCCGCTAGGGTGAGGGCATGGTGGACGGACCGGTGGTGACGGTACGCGGCGAGGCCTACCGCGAGGTCGATCCGGAGGTCGCCCGGTTCGCGGTCACCGCACTGGCTCGGGACCGCGAGCGGGAGACCGTCCTGACCCGGCTGGCCGAGCGGGCCGCCGCGATCCGGGTGCTGCTGGATGCGGCCGAGTCGTCGATCGACCGCCGGGAGACCGGCGACCTGCGGGTACGGCCCGAGACCCGGCGCTCCGGCGAGCGGGTGATCGCCTGGCACGGTTCGGTGGTGACCACGGTGACCGTCACCGACTTCACCGCCCTCGGCGAGCTGATGCTGCGCCTGGCCGATCAGGATCAGGTCGAGGTGGCCGGTCCGTGGTGGTCGCTGCGCCCGGACAGCCCGACCTACCGGGAGGCCCGGCATGACGCGCTCACCGATGCGCTGCAACGGGCCCGTGAGTACGCGGAGGCGCTCGGTGCCCAGGTGACCGAGCTGATCGAGTTGGCCGACGAGGGTGGCAGCCCGCAGCCGCAGATGATGCGAATGGCGTTCGAGGCCGGAGGTGCCCCCGAGGGTCGGCCGGAGTTGGAGTTCGACCCGCAGCCGCAGGGGGTGCACGCCGCCGTGCGCGCCCAGTTCGCGATCACTCGGCCGGTCCTGTCCTGATGCCCACGGCTCAGGTGTTGCCCGTCGAGGAGTTGCTGGCGCGGGCCCGCACGCTGGCCGAGGCCGGCCCCCGTCAGCTGCTCGGCATCACCGGTGCGCCCGGTGCCGGCAAGTCCACCCTGGCCGAGCAGGTGGTGGCGGCGGTCGGCCCGGCCGCCCGACTGATCCCGATGGACGGCTTCCACCTCGCCCAGGCCGAGCTGCACCGGCTCGACCGGGCCGCGCGCAAGGGCGCCATCGACACCTTCGACGCCAACGGTTACGTCTCACTCCTGCGTCGCCTGAAACGCAAGGAGCCGACCTCGGTCTGGGCGCCCGAGTTTCGCCGGGAGCTGGAGGAGCCGGTCGCCGGGGCGATCGAGGTGCCACCGGAGGTCCGGCTGGTGGTGACCGAGGGCAATTACCTGCTCGTCCCGCAGTGGCCCTGGGACGAGGTGCGCTCGTTGCTGCACGAGGCGTGGTTCCTGGATCTGGACGCGCAGTTGCGGCACCGCCGGCTCATCGCCCGGCATGTCGCGTACGGACGCTCCACCGGGGAGGCCCAGGCCTGGGCGCTGGGCAGCGACGAGGTCAACGCCGCGCTGGTGACCGGCACCGCCGACCGGGCCGATCTGGTGGTACGCCTGGCCGAGCCTCCGCCCGGGTGACGACACGGCACGGCGCATCGACGTGGGTTCCGGGGCCGATGTGAGGGTCAGCCGATCTCGCGTACCGGCCGAGCGGGATTACCCACCGCCACGACGTTGGCCGGCAGATCCCGGGTCACCACGGCACCCGCACCGACGACCGTATTGTCACCCACCGCTACTCCAGCGAGGATGATCGCGCCACCGCCCAGCCAGACGTTGTCGCCGATGCTGATCGGCTGGGCCGCCTCCCACTTGGCGCGGCGGGGCTCCGGCTCGACCGGATGCGTCGGGGTGAGTAGTTGCACGTTCGGGCCCACCTGCACGTCGGCGCCGATGCTGATCGGTGCGACGTCCAGGAAGACCGCCTGGAAGTTGACGAAGCTCCGCGGTCCGATCCGGATGTTGTAGCCGTAGTCGCAGTGAAACGGTGGGCGGATCCAGGTCTCCTCACCGAGGTCGCCGAGCAGCTCACGCAGTACGGCCAGGCGGGCTTCGCGCTGGTCGGCCGGGCCGGAGTTGAACTGTTCCAGCAGTCGTAGGGCGCGGAGATGGTCGGCGATGAGTTCCGGGTCGTCGGCGAGGTACGGCTCACCGGCCAGCATGCGCTCCTTCATGGATCTCATCTGCTGATCATGCCGCTCGCGGACGAACCGCGTACTCAACTTCGTCGAATTCTTGACTCCCTTTTGCATACTCGGTATGCAAGGCTAGATGTCATCGATGTATCCCACATCGGTAGACGCTTCCAAGAGGAGGATCAGTTGCAACAAAGGAGCAAACTGACCGCCATCGGACTGGGGATGGTCCTGGTGCTCGGCGTGCCGGGCGCCGCCTCGGCCACCCCGTCCAAACCAGCCGCACCGCAGTCCACGCAGCTCACCGCGCGGCCGGCGGCGTCAGGCCAGTCCACCGTCACCCTGATCACCGGTGACCGGGTCACCGTCAACGCGTCCGGGGCGGCGAGCGTACGCCCGGCCGAGGGGCGGTCCGGCATCCGCTTCCTCACCCAGCGGCAGCAGGATCACCTCTGGGTGGTGCCGCAGGACGCCCTGCCGCTGATCCGCGACGGCCGGGTCGACCGGCGGCTGTTCGACGTGACCGGCCTGATCGCCGCTGGTTACGACGATGCCCGCCGGGATCACCTGCCGCTGCTGATGACCTACCAGACGGGCGCGGCGCGGCGCGCCGCCGCACCCGGCGGGGTGACCGTTACCCGGGACCTGGCCGCCATCGGTGGCGTCGCGGCCACCGCCGACAAGCGGGAGACCAGCGACTTCTGGGCGACCCTCGCCGGCGGCGCGGCCGCTCGGCTCGACGGTGCGGGGGGTGTCGAGCGGATCTGGCTCGACGGCAGGCGACAGCTGACGCTGGAGCACAGCGTGCCGCAGATCGGCGCGCCCGCCGCCCACCAGGCCGGTTACACCGGCCAGGGGGTACGCGTGGCGGTGCTGGACACCGGCGTCGACGCTGCGCACCCGGATCTGGTCGGGCGGGTCGCCGAGGCGCACAACTTCACCGAGGAGGCGGACGCGGGCGACCTCGTGGGGCACGGCACCCACGTCGCCGCGACCATCGCCGGCAGCGGCGCCGCCTCCGATGGCCGCAACCGTGGCGTGGCCCCGGACGCGACCCTGCTGAACGGCAAGGTCTGTGAGGAGTACGGCTGCACCGAGTCGGCCATCCTGGCCGGCATGCACTGGGCCGCCGTCGACCAGCAGGCCGACGTGATCAACCTGAGCCTGGGCGGGACGGACACCCCGCAGGTCGACCCGCTGGAGGAGGCGGTCAACACGCTGACCGAGCAGACCGGCGCCCTCTTCGTGATCTCGGCCGGCAACAGTGGTCGGGCCGGCAGCGTAGGATCGCCGGCCAGCGCCGACGCCGCGCTCGCCGTCGGTGCGGTGGACCGCGACGACGAACTCGCCTACTTCTCCAGCCAGGGCCCGCGCGTCGGTGACGACGGGCTGAAGCCGGAGATCACCGCACCCGGGGTGGACATCATCGCGGCCCGGGGAGCGGGCACCGAGCTCGGCGACCCGGTCGGGGAGCACTACGTCTCGCTCTCCGGCACCTCGATGTCCGCGCCGCATGTCGCCGGTGCGGCGGCGCTGCTCGCCCAGCAGCGCGGCGACGCGACCGCGGAACAACTCAAGGCCCTCCTCATGGCCTCGGCCCAGCCGCACCCGGACCTGACCGCGTACCAGCAGGGGGCTGGTCGGGTCGACGTGGCGCGGGCGATCAACCAGCAGGTGGTCAGCGAGCCGACCAGCGTCTCGCTCGGTCGTACGCTCTGGCCGCACGACGACGACCAACCGGTAACCCGGGAGCTGAGCTGGCGCAACACCGGCGGTACGGCGATCACCCTGGACCTCACCGTGCAGGCCGTCGGCCCCGGCGGGCAGCCGGCCCCGGGCGGCATGTTCGTGTTGAGCGCCCAGCAGGTCGTGGTCCCTGCCGGCGGTACGGCGTCGGTCACCGTCACGGCCGACACCAGCATCGACAGCCCGGACGGGCACTACACCGGCCGAGTGCTCGCCCGCTCCGGCGACACGGTGGTGACCACCCCGCTGGCGATCAACAAGGAGGTGGAGAGCTACGACGTGACCCTGCGGCACCTGGGTCGCGACGGCGCTGCGGCCGGCGATCACGTCACCTTCCTGCTCGGGCTGACGGCCTACGACGAGTTCGTCGTGTACGACCCGTCGGGTACCGCCGAGGTCCGGGTGCCCAAGGGCCGGTACGGACTCGTCAGTTACCTGTTCGACGAGGCGACCGAGCAGTTGACGATGATGGCCGGTCCGGAGTTGGAGGTGAAGCGGGACTCCTCGGTGACCATCGACGCGCGTAAGGCGGGCACGGTACGGCTCACGGTGCCGGACCGCTCGGCGAAGTCGGCGCTGGCCATGGCCGACGCGACCTTCCTGCTCGGCGACCTCGGTGCCGCGAGCTTCGGTACGTTCGGTCTCGACTTCGACGGTCTGACGATCGGGCAGCTCGGCCGACC
Organism: Micromonospora sp. NPDC051196; assembly: GCF_040682415.1. Classification (NCBI taxonomy): domain Bacteria; kingdom Bacillati; phylum Actinomycetota; class Actinomycetes; order Micromonosporales; family Micromonosporaceae; genus Micromonospora; species Micromonospora sp. NPDC051196. The sequence continues at coordinate 52,468 of NZ_JBFBAY010000003.1, read as the reverse complement.
GGTGCCGGCGGACCGCTTCTTCAGTTCGTTGACGACTCAGTTCGCCGACGTGGAGGCGGAGAACAGCACATACTTCTACGGGCTGGGCGAGCAGTTCCCGGGCCGGTTGCCCAACGGCCTGACCAAGCACTACCGCAACAGCGACCTGGCCAAGGTCACTCAACGGTTCAACGGGGGCTATCCCGGCGCGCTCGCCGAACGGCTCGCCTTCCCGGTCTTCGAACCCGACCTGGGCGGCTGGGCCGCCGTACTGAACGTCGCGGTGCCGGGTCAGCGGGTCGAGTACTACAGCACCAAGCAGGTGCGCTGGAGCACCGAGCTGGCGTTCGGTACGCCGGTCGAGGACCAGCCGTGGCTGGACACGGTGGCCGTCTTCTGGTCCGAACCGACGGCGTACCGGGCCGGCCGGCACTACCAGGACACCTGGAACGGCGCACCCTACGGGCCGTCGTTCCCGACGCCACGGTGGCCGGAAGAGGGCCTGACCCGTCAGGGTGACGTGATCGGGTTGGCGCTGCCGCTGCACGGCGATGCGGCGGGACACCCGGGTGGCTCGGTGGCGGACACCTCGCGTACTGCGTTGTACCGCAACGGCAAGCTGGTCGGGGAGAGCCCCGAGCATGGTTGGGGACAGTTCGAGGTGCCGGCCGGTGTGGCGACGTACCGCTTGGAGACGTCGGCCAAGCGCAGCTTCACCGACCTGAGCACAGAGGTTGCTGCGACCTGGACCTTCCGGTCCGGCCATGTCCGGGGCGACAAGTACCTGCGACTGCCGGCCAGCGTGATCAGGTTCGCGCCCCGGTTGGACGCGCGCAACTCCGCACCGGCCAACCGGTCCTTCGTCATCCCGATTCAGGTGGAGCGCCAGCCCGGTGCTCCGGCTGGACGGACCAGGTCGCTGACCGTCGAGGTCTCCTACAACGGCGGGAAGACCTGGCAGCGGGCGAAGGTGAACAAGGCCGGCAGCGGCTGGCAGGCCGTCGTGAAGCACCCTCGGGGCACCGGCTACGTGTCGCTGCGCGCCAGCGCTGAGGACAGCGCCGGCAACACCGTGACGCAGCGGATCATCCAGGCGTACCGCCTGCGGTGAACCGCGCGGTGGGCCCGGCGCCGCGGCGCCGGGCCCACCGGGCAGACGATTGTTAAGAGGGGCCCCTTCCTATACGCGAGGCGTTAAGAAGGGGCCCCTCCTTACACCTCAGTCGTTGGCGTGCAGGGCGGCGTTGAGTTCGATGCCCCGGCCGGTACGCGGGCGCGCCTCCAGCGCGCCGGTGACCGAGTTGCGCCAGAACAGCAGCCCGTCGACGCCGGAGAGTTCACGGGCCTTGACCACCCGGCCGTCCGGCAAGGTGATCTTCGACGCGGCGGTGATGTAGCAGCCGGCCTCGACCACGCAGTCGTCGCCGAGGGAGATGCCGATCCCGGCGTTCGCCCCGATCAGGCTGCGCTCGCCGATGCTCACCCGATCCGTGCCACCACCGGAGAGGGTGCCCATGATGGAGGCGCCGCCGCCGATGTCCGAGCCGTCGCCGACCACCACGCCCTGGACGATCCGGCCCTCGACCATGGAGGTGCCGAGCGTACCGGCGTTGAAGTTGACGAAGCCCTCGTGCATGACGGTGGTGCCGGCGGCCAGATGCGCGCCGAGGCGGACCCGGTCGGCGTCGGCGATGCGTACCCCGGAGGGCACCACGTAGTCGGTCATCCGGGGGAATTTGTCCACCCCGTACACGGCCAGATGGCGGCCGGCGGCGCGCTCGATCACGCGCAACTCGTCCACCCGCTCCGGCGGGCACGGCCCGGCGGAGGTCCAGGCCACGTTGGCCAGCTTGCCGAAGATGCCGTCGAGGTTGAGCTGGTTGGGCCGCACCAGGCGGTGGGAGAGCAGGTGCAGCCGCAGGTACGCGTCGGCTGCGTCCTTGATCGGGTCGTCCAGCGAGCCGATCACGGTGACCACCTGAACGGTACGCAGACCGGGCAGTGCGCGGTCACCGAGCGCGCCCGGCGGAAGGTCCAGTACGTCGGCCTCGTCCTCGCCGGGCACCAGCGGCAACTCGCCCAGGCCGAGCTTGCCGGTCGGGTACCAGGTGTCGAGCACCTGGTCGTCGGCGGTGACGGTGGCCAGGCCGATACCCCACGCGGAATCTGTCGACGTCACGTACTCACCTCTCGTTGCCTGCTGCGCTTGCTGCTGCTCGCGACTGCGTGGCTGGCAAGCTCACTTCCCGTGCTTCGCCGAAGGGCTCGCGGGCTCGCGTCTCACGGTCGCCAGTTGTGACGGTACCGTGCGGACCATGGAGAACCCGCTCACCCCCGAGGTCCTCGCCGATCCGGTGGCGTTGACCCGTGCCCTGGTCGACATCGAGTCCGTGTCCCTCAACGAGAAGGCCATCGCCGACTGCGTCGAGCAGGTGCTGCGGGCGGTGCCCCACCTGACCACGTACCGGCACGGCAACACGGTGATGGCCCGTACCGATCTGGGTCGGGGCTCCCGGGTGGTGCTGGCCGGGCATCTGGACACGGTCCCGCTGAACAACAACTTCCCGTCGACCATGCGCGGCGACCTGATGTACGGCTGCGGCACCTCGGACATGAAGTCCGGGGTGGCCTTCGCGCTGCACCTGGCCACGACGCTGCCCGATCCGCGTTACGACGTGACGTACTTCTTCTACGAGGCGGAGGAGATCGAGTCCAGGTACAACGGCCTCAGCCTGGTGGCCGAGGCGCACCCGCAGTGGCTGGAGGCCGACTTCGCGGTGCTGCTGGAGCCGACGTACGGCGTGGTGGAGGCCGGCTGTCAGGGCACCATGCGGGCGACGGTGGTGACCACCGGGATCCGGGCCCACTCGGCCCGCTCCTGGCACGGGGTGAACGCCGTGCACGCCGCCACCGAGGTGCTCCGCCGTCTCTCCGAGTACCAGGCCCGACGGGTGACCATCGACGGTTGCGAGTACCGCGAGGGGATGAACGCGGTGCGGATCCACGGTGGGGTCGCCGGCAACGTGGTGCCGGACCGGTGCGAGATCGAGGTGAACTACCGCTTCGCGCCGGACCGTACGCCGGCCGAGGCCGAGGCGCACCTGCGCGAGGTCCTTGCGGGGTACGAACTGCTGGTGACCGACTGCGCGCCCGGCGCCCTGCCGGGGCTGGAGGCCCCGGCGGCGCGGGAGTTCCTGGCGGCGGTGGGCGCCGCCCCGATCGGCAAGTTGGGCTGGACGGACGTGGCCCGTTTCGCGGCGCTGGGTATCCCGGCACTCAACTTCGGCCCCGGTGACCCGAATCTGGCTCACCACCCGGACGAGCACGTCGAGATCGGCAAGATCCGCGACGGCGCCGCCACCCTGCACCGCTGGCTCGCCGCCGCCTGAGCGACGCCGCGCGGTCGCTGCTGCCGGCACGTCGGACCCGGCCGCCGCCTCAGCTGCGCTGCCGCCTCGCCGCCGCACGCCGCCTCCTGCCTCGCCGCCCAGCGGGCCTGACCGGAAAGCGGGTGCCTTCCGGTCAGGCGGCGGTGAGCTGGGAGTCGGTGGCGGGTTCGGCGGGAGGCTCAGGGGCGGGTTCGAGCAGTCGTGCCCGGCGGCGCTCGGCCACCACGTCGCGGATGCGCCGCTGCATCTGGCGCCGGATCCGGATCCGTTCGTTGTTGGTGATCACGCGTTGTCTCCTTCCCCCGAAGCCGCGTGCCGGGGCATACCCGGTATGTGAATTGTAAGACGCGTGGGGAAGCGATTTGGTTGCACAAGATCACGAAGTGTTTGCCATGTTCTGCGCTGGCACTCCACTACGGTTGCTCCCATGGAGCAGATCAACCACCGCGGACCAGGACGGGAGCGGCATCGCGGCGCCGTGACGATGCGCCGGCAGGCGATTCCCGCCAGCACCGCCGACCAGGGGCTGTTGGATTCGCGCGCGCGGGCCGACTGGCGTACCAAGGACTCCTGGCGCGCGCTGCGCATCCTCTCCGAGTTCGTCGAGGGCTTCGACACGCTCGCCGACCTGCCGCCGGCGGTCAGCGTCTTCGGCTCGGCCCGGAGCAAACCGGACAGCCCGGAGTGTCAGCTCGCCGAGGAGGTGGGCGCGGCGCTCGCCCGGGCCGGCTACGCGGTGATCACCGGTGGCGGCCCCGGCGTGATGGAAGCGGCCAACCGGGGTGCGAGCGAGGCCGGCGGACGCTCCGTCGGTCTCGGTATCGAGCTCCCCTTCGAGCAGGGCATCAACGAGTGGGTCGACCTGGCGATCGACTTCCGCTACTTCTTCGCCCGCAAGACCATGTTCGTCAAGTACGCCCAGGCGTTCGTCGTGCTGCCCGGTGGCTTCGGCACCCTGGACGAGCTGTTCGAGGCGCTCACCCTGGTACAGACCGGCAAGGTCACCCGGTTCCCGGTGGTGCTGATGGGCATCGACTACTGGCAGGGCCTGCTCGACTGGCTGCGCGACACCATGGCCGCGGAGGGCAAGATCGGGCCGGTCGACCTCGACCTGATCTGCGTCACCGACGACGTGGCCGCGGCGGTGCGGCACATCGTGGAGGCCGAGGCCGCGCTCAGCACGGAGCAGGAGGCGGTACGCGAGGACGCCGTGGCCCGTACCGCCGCCGACCAGCAGGCGGCCGCCAGCGAGTCGGAACACTGAACGAATGGCTGCGATCTGCGTTTTCTGTGCCTCCTCCCGTACCCTCGACCAGCGTTGGCTGGACCTCGCGACCGCCACCGGCGCGGAGATCGCCCGGCGCGGACACACCCTGGTCAGCGGTGGCGGCTGCGTCGGGATGATGGGCGCGCTGGTCGACGGTGCCCGATCGGTGGGTGGTCGGACGATCGGCGTGATCCCGCAGGCGCTGGTCGACCTGGAGGTCGCCGACCTGGCCTCCGACGAGTTGGTCGTCACCGACTCGATGGCCAACCGGAAGATCATCATGATCGAAAAGTCGGACGCCTTCCTCACGCTGCCCGGCGGGTTGGGCACGCTCGACGAGCTCTTCGAGGTCTGGACCACCGCCACGCTGGCTCTGCACCAGAAACCGATGGTGCTGGTGGACACCGACGGCTTCTACGGTCCGTTGCTGGACTGGCTGCGCAACCTGACCGCCCAGAGCTTCCTCAAGCCCGGGGGCTTCGACCTCCTCCAGTCCGCCGACACTCTCCCCGCCGCCCTGGACCTCCTCGAATCGCGCCTCACCTGACCTCCCTCGCGCCTCACCTTGGCCTCCCCCGCGCCTCACCTGACCTACCTCGCGCCTCACCTTGGCCTCCCCCGCGCCTCACCTGACCTACCTCGCGCCTCATCTTGGCCTCGCGGCCGCACCTTGCCTCGCCCCTGAACTGGGCCCCCTCGCGCCTGACCTGACGTTCCATTCCGCCTCACCCTGATCCGGGCCGATCGCCCAGCGAACCGACCCGCAGCGCCTGGTCGCGCCGCGCGCGTCGAGGCAGCCTGCCTCCTTCGCCTGGCGCTTCTTGCAGCGGTCGTGCGCCAGCCAAGATCGTGCTGGATCTGGGATCGAGTGGCCTCGGTGGCATCACCAAGGCACTCGATCCCAGATCGAGCGTGATCATGCTGGATCGGTCAGGTTGTCGAGCGTGATCATGGGCGTGGTCACGCTGGGTGGAGCGGGTGGTGATGGTGCGTCGAGGTTGCGGTGTGCGTCGGGACTCCGCAGGGTGTGGCGCGGCAGGGGGTGTCGCAGGCCCGTGATGGGATGTCGGGATGCAGGCGTACCGCTTGGTGCGTCGGCCCGTGGGGCCGACCGAGGGAGACGGCCCGACCGACGGGCGCTCCTCGGCGCAGGGTCTTCCGGTCGCCGACCCGCCGTCGACTGCGCCAGCACCCGCTTCGCCGCCCGCCGGTGAAGGTTCTCCCGGCGAGCAGACCGACCCGGCGCAGGTTGCTGGTCCGCAGACCAGCCTGGCGCGGACCACCGGTCCACAGGACGGCACGGCGCAGGTCACTGGCCCGCAGGGCGACCCAGCGGTCACTGGTCTGCAGGGCGGTCCGGGGCGGACGGTGGATGCCGGGCAGGCGGAGGTGGTGGCACACACCGACGGACCGATGCTGGTGCTCGGTGGACCGGGCACGGGGAAGACCCGCACCCTGGTCGAGGCGGTCGCCGGCAGGGTCGCCGAGGGCGTGGATCCGGAGCGGATCCTGGTCCTCACCTTCAGCCGACGGGGCGCCAACGACCTGCGGCACCGCATCGAGGCCCGGATCGCCGCCGATGGGCAGCGGGTGCTGCGCGAGCCGCTGGTGCGGACCTTTCCCGCGTACGCCTTCGGGTTGTTGCGCCGCGCGGCGGCCGAGCGGGGTGAGCCGTCGCCTCGACTGCTCACCGGCCCGGAACAGGATCTGATCATCCGTGAGCTGTTGGACGTGGTCGGCGAGGAGCCCGACGACGACCCGGTCGGCTGGCCGGAGGACCTGCGCCCCGCCCTGCGTACCCGCGCCTTCGCGGCCCAGCTACGCGACCTGCTGATGCGCGCGGCCGAGCGTGGGGTGGGTCCGGTCGAGCTGGCCCGGCTCGGTGAGAAGTTGGGGCGGGCCGACTGGCCGGCCGCCGCCCGGTTCCTGCGCGAGTACGTGGCCGTGCTGGCGCTGCGGGACGTGGCGAACCGGGGCTCGGTCGCGTACGACCCGGCGGAACTGGTCCGGGCGGCCACCGGGATGCTGCGGGACGATCCGGAGTTGCTGGCCGTCGAGCGGCGTCGGCTGGCGTACGTCTACGTCGACGAGTTGGCCGACACCGATCCCGCCCAGCTCGATCTGCTGGAGACGGTGGCCGGGGGCGGCCTGCCCCTGGTCGCGTTCGCCGACCCCGACTCGTCCACGTACGCCTTCCGAGGCGCCGACCCGACCGGCGTGACCACGTTCGGGCACCGGTTCCGGACAGCCTCCGGTGCGCCGGCCGCGCAGGTGCTGCTGACCACCAGTTACCGCTGCGGGCCGCGGCTGCTGGCCGCCTCCGCCCGACTGGCGCGGCGGCTACGGGGTCCGGCGGCGCACCGCCGGCTGCGGCCCGTGCCGGACGCACCGCCGGGCACGGTGGAGATCCGTACCTTCCGTTCGGCCACCAGCGAGGCGGCCTGGCTGGCGCACGCGTTGCGCGAGGCGCACCTGCTCGGCGGGCTGCCCTGGGCACGGATGGCGGTGCTGGTGCGGTCCACCGGCCGGCAGTTGCCCGCATTGCGCCGGGCCCTGCACGCGGCCGGTGTGCCGACCGTGGTGCACGGCGAGGACCTGCCACTGCACCTGCAACCGGCGGTCGCGCCGCTGCTGCTCCTGCTGCGTTGCGCACTGGAGCCGGATCGGCTCGACGAGGAGGCTGCGGTCGCGTTGCTGCACTCGCCGTTGGGTGGTGCCGATCCGCTGGCGGAGCGGCGGCTGCGGCAGGGGCTGCGGGCCCTGGCCCTGGCGACCGGCGACCGCCGTCCCTCCGGCGAGCTGATCGTCGAGGCGCTGCGTGACCCGGCCGAGTTGGCCGGTGTCGAGCGGCGCTGGGCCGAGCCGGCGCAGACGGTGGCGGGGCTGTTGGCCGTGGCCCGGGAGACGGCCGCTCGGCCGGGCGCCACCGTCGAGGACGTGCTCTGGGCGGTGTGGCGGGCCAGTGGCCTCGCCGAGCTGTGGTCGGCGGCGTTGACCCGAGGGCCGGCGGTGGCCGGCGAAGGTGATCTCGCCCGGCGCCGTCGGGCCGAGGCGGCCGACCGTGACCTGGACGCGGTGATGGTCCTCTTCGACGCCGCCGCCCGGTTCACCGACCGGCTGCCCGGCGCGCGTACCGAGGTCTTCCTCGATCATGTGCTCGGGCAGGAGTTACCCGCCGACACCCTCGCGCCGACCGCCGACCGGGGCGACGCGGTCCGGCTGCTCACCGCGCACGCCGCGAAGGGGCTGGAGTGGGACCTGGTGGCCGTCGCCGGGGTGCAGGAAGGCGTCTGGCCCGACCTGCGGCTGCGCGGCAGCCTGCTCGGTTCGGAACGGCTGGTGGACGTGCTGGCCGGCCGGGCGGACGCCGCAGGCGGGGTGGCCACCCTGGTCGGACAGACTTCCGCCCTGCTCGACGAGGAGCGGCGGCTGTTCCACGTCGCGGTGACCCGAGCCCGGCGCCGGTTGCTGGTCAGCGCGGTCGCCTCGGCGTCCGTCGGCGGCGACGACCACGACGAACAGCCCAGCCGCTTCCTCTACGAACTCGGGCCCGGCGACACCCTCACCGACGCTACGCCGACGCCCAGCGGGGATCCCGAACCGTCGACCCGGGAGGCAGCACCGGATCAGCCGGCGGCTCGGTCGCCGAGCCCGGGGGCGGTCGGACGACCGGGTGGGCCCGCCGGATCAGCTGGCGCCGAGGCGTCGGACAGCGAGGCGTCGGACAGCGAGCCGGTCGGGCCGCGTACCTTGCCGGTGAGCCGGCCGCCCCGGGCGCTCACCCTGCCCGCGCTGGTGGCGGAGCTGCGTACCGCGTTGGTCGACCCGGCCGCGCCGGCGGCCCGCCGGCGGGCCGCGGCGGCCGAGTTGGCCCGGCTGGGCGCCGCCGGGGTGTTCGGGGCACATCCCGACGACTGGTGGGGGCTGCGACCGTTGTCGGACGACCGGCCGCTGGTCGACGAGGGGGAACCGGTCCGGGTCACTCCGTCGGGGATGGAGAGCGCGTTGCGGTGTAGCCTGCGTTGGCTGCTGGAACGGCACGGCGGCAGTGCGCCGGCCAGTACCGCGCAGGGAGTCGGCAACCTGGTGCACGCGGCGGCGATGCTCGCCGAGGACGCCCGCGCCGACCGGACTGCCCTGCTGGACTACGTCGCCGCCCGGTTCGACGCGATCGAGTTGGCCGCCCGCTGGATGGTAGGACCCGAGCGGGCCCGTGCCGAGGCGATGGTCGACAAGCTGCTGCGCTGGCTGGCCGCCAACCCGCGGCGGCTGCTCGCCATCGAGCACGAGTTCGCGGTACGCCTCGACGATCCGCACCGACCCGTCGACCTGGTCGGCCGGGTGGATCGGCTGGAGGTGGACGACGCCGGGCGGCTGGTGGTGATCGACCTCAAGACCGGCAAGTCCACCACCGTCACCGAACGCGAGGTGGCCGATCATCCGCAGCTCGGCGCGTACCAGGCGGCGGTGGAGGCGGGAGGGTTCGCCGAGTTCGGCGACGAGCCGGGCGGGGCGGCCCTGGTGCAGCTCGGCACCGGTACGCGCGATGCGCGGGAACAGGCCCAGCCGCCGGCCACCGACGGGCCCGAGGCGGGCTGGGCCACCGCCCTGGTACGCCGTACCGCCGATACGATGGCCGCGGCCACCTTCGCGGCGGTCGCCAACTCGAAGTGTCGGGTCTGCCCGGTGCGCACCAGCTGTCCGGTGTCCGGGCAGGGGCGACAGGTGGTCGAGCCGCCAACCGTGCGTCGTCCGGAGCGCGAGGAGTGAGCGTGCCAGCCCGGAAGCCGGCAGCATGACCCAGCCTGCCCTGTTCAGTCCCGGTGCCCCGGCCCCCCGGGCGGCCGACTCCGGCCCGCGGTACACGCCGGTGGAACTGGCGAAGCTGCTCCGCCTGCCGGCCCCGACCCGGGAGCAGGCGGCGATCATCGCCGCTCCGGTGGAGCCGCTGCTGGTGGTCGCGGGCGCCGGGTCGGGCAAGACCGAGACGATGGCCGCCCGGGTGGTGTGGCTGGTGGCCAACTCGTACGTGCGGCCGGAGCAGGTGCTCGGGCTCACCTTCACCCGCAAGGCCGCCGGTGAGTTGGCGCACCGGGTGCGTACCCGGCTCGACCAACTGGTCCGCCGGCTCGGCCGGCGCGGACGGGACCCGCTCGACGACCCGCTGGCCGGGGAGCCGACGGTGGCCACCTACCACTCGTACGCCGGCCGGATCGTCACCGAGCACGGCCTGCGTGCCGGCTACGAGCCGTCCACCCGGCTGCTCACCGAGGCGTCTCGTTGGCAACTGGTGGATCTCATCGTGCGCAACTACGACGGCGACATGTCCGAGGTGGATCGGATGCCGAGCACGGTGACCGACGCCGTACTGGCCCTCGCCGGTGAACTGGACGAGCATCTGGTCGAGCCGGACGACCTGGCCGCGTGGACGGGCCGGTTCTTCGCCGACGTGCAGTCGCGCCCCGGCCGGGTCTACGCCGACGTGCGCAAGGCCCTCGGGTTGCAGCAGACCCGGCTGAAGCTGTTGCCGCTGGTACGCGCCTATGCCCGGCGCAAGGACGACTTCGAGGCGATGGACTTCGCCGACCAGTTGGCCCGCGCCGCTCGGGTGGCCCGCGATCACCCGGGCGTCGGCGAGATCGAACGGGACCGGTACCGCGTGGTGCTGCTCGACGAGTACCAGGACACCAGCCACGCCCAGGTGGTGCTGCTGCGTGCGCTGTTCGGCGACGGGCATCCGGTGACCGCCGTGGGAGACCCCTGCCAGTCCATCTACGGCTGGCGGGGTGCCAGCGCCGGCACCCTGGACCGCTTCCCGACCGAGTTCGCCCGCAGCGACGGCAGCCCGGCGCGAGTACTCGGGTTGACCACCAGTTGGCGGAACCGTCCGGAGATCCTCGCGGTGGCGAACGCGCTGGCCAGCCCGTTGCGCGCCGCCGGTGCCCGGGTGCCGGAACTGCACGCCGCGCTCAGCGTCGACGATCCCATCGCGCACCGCAGCCCGCGTGGGGCCGCCGCCGGCACCGTGCACTGTGCGCTCCTGCCGACGTACGCCGACGAGGCCGACTGGATCGCCGACAGCCTGCTGGCGGCGTGGCAGGGCGCGGCCCGGATGCCCGCAAGTCTGCCCGAGCAGATCCCGGTCACCGCCCGCCCGACCACGGCGGTGCTGGTCCGGCTGCGCAGCCAGATTCCGGCGATCGCCGCCGCGCTGCGCGAGCGTGGCCTACCGGTCGAGGTGGTCGGGCTCGGCGGCCTGCTGGACACCCCGGAGGTCCGCGACGTGGTCTGTACGCTGCGCGTGCTGGCCGACCCGACCGATGGTGCCGCCCTGCTGCGCCTGTTGACCGGCGCGCGATGGCGGATCGGGCCACGGGATCTGGTCGCGCTGCACCGCCGGGCCAAGGCCATCGCCGCAGCTCGACGTCAGCTCGCCGACGACGGCGACCCGGAGATCGTCCCGGATCGTCTCGACGAGGCGACGCTGGTCGAGGCGCTGGCCGACCTCGGCCCGGCGCAGGCGTACTCGGCCGAGGGGTATGCGCGGTTGCGCGCGTACGCCCGGGAGTTGGGTCTGCTCCGTTACCGGCTTGACCAGTCTCTGCCGGAGCTGATCGCGGACATCGAGCGGACCACCGGCCTGGACGTGGAGGTGGCGGTACGGGCCGGTGGGGAGGGCGCTGGTGACGCCGGCCTGGCCCGGGCCCACCTGGACGCCCTCGGCGATGTGGCCGCCCGGTTCAGCGGGGAGACGCCGGGGGCCACCCTCGCCGGTTTCCTGGCCTATCTCGCCGCCGCCGAGGACGAGGAGCGCGGGCTCGCCCCGGGCGAGGTGGAGGTGGTCGACGGCGCGGTGCAGATCCTTACCGCGCACGCGGCCAAGGGGCTGGAGTGGGACGTCGTCGCGGTGGCGGGGCTGAGCAGCGGAGTGTGGCCGGGGCCGGTACGCAATTCCGATCACTGGCTCGGTGGCCTGGGCGTCCTGCCGTTTCCGTTGCGCGGCGACGCCGACGGGCTGCCCGAGCTGGCCCTGGCCGAGGCCGCCGACCAGCGTGCGGTGGCCCGCGCGATGGCGGACTTCACCGACGCCTGGCGGGCCCACGACGAGCGGGAGGAGCGGCGGTTGGCGTACGTGGCGGTCACCCGGCCGCGCCGGCTGTTGCTCTGCTCCGGTCACTGGTGGGGGGAGGGCACCAAACGCCCGCGTGGACCGTCGGCGCTGTTGCGCGAGATACAGGGTGCCTGCCTGGATGCCGGGGCCGGTCACCTGGTCGACGAGTGGGCGCCTGAACCGGCACCGGACGCGGTGAACCCGACCACCGAGGTGGTGCTGCGCGCCGAGTGGCCGGCGGATCCGCTGGGTGTGCGCCGGCCGGCGTTGGCCGAGGCGGCGGCCTTGGTGCGCCGTTTCCTGACCGACGGTGGCGACACGGCCGGGCCGGACGACCCGGCGGCGTCGGATCCGGAGGTGGCCCGGTGGCGACGCGAGACCGACCTGCTGCTGGCCGAGCGGGCGGAGCTGAGCCGGCTGTCCGGCCCGATCGACGTGGCGTTGCCCGAACACCTGTCGGTGACGCAGCTGGTCATGTTGCGCCGGGACCCGGTGGCGCTGGCCCGTACGCTGCGCCGCCCCCTGCCCAGCGAGCCCAACCCGTACGCCCGCCGGGGCACCGCCTTCCACGCCTGGCTGGAGCAGCGATTCGGGGCGGATCGGCTGCTCGACACCGACGAGCTGCCCGGCGCGGCCGACGACGACGCCGCGCCGGACGAGGCGTTGGCCGAGCTTCAGCGACGCTTCCTGGCCAGCGAGTGGGCCGACCGGACACCGATCGAGGTCGAGGTGCCGTTCGCCACGGTGATCGGCGGCGTGGTGGTGCGGGGCCGGATGGATGCGGTGTTCCGCCGGCCGGGGGATCGCTTCGACGTGGTGGACTGGAAGACCGGCGCCCGACCGACCGGCGTGCCGGCCGAGGTGGCTGCCGTGCAGCTGGCGGTCTACCGACTGGCCTGGGCTGAGCTGGCCGGGGTGCCGGTCGACCGGGTCGGTGCGGCCTTCCACTACGTACGGGACGGGGTCACCGTCCGTCCGGCGGATCTGCTGGACCTCGACGGGCTCACCGCGTTGATCGCCTCGGTTCCTGAGCTGTGAAGCTTGTCGCTGACCTCTACCCCTGGTAATGTGCCTCGCGTTGCGAGTTTTGGTTACCAGCTCTGTGTGCGCCTGGCGGAATCGTGGCCCCAGGCGCACTTTGTTGTGTCCGGAGTTCTCCGGGCGGGGCGACCAGAAGCGACAGGTGTTCCGGGCAGGTCCGCCCGGCGCATTCCTCTCTCCGATCCCGCAACAGGTGCGGGATCGACGTTCCGTCAAGGAGACGTAACAAGTATGGCTATTGGCACCGTCAAGTGGTTCAACGCTGACAAGGGCTTCGGTTTCATCACCCCGGACGGCGGCGGCGCTGACGTCTTCGCCCACTTCTCGGCGATCCAGTCCTCCGGCTACCGGAGCCTGGACGAGAACCAGCGGGTCGAGTTCGAGGTCGTCCAGGGCCAGAAGGGCCCGCAGGCGGAGAACATCCGCCCGGTCTGATCCAGGGCGACACACTGCCTGATCGCAAACGGTCGGGTCGCTTCCGGTGCACGTCTGGCCGGTGGTGACCCGACCGTTCGCATATTCGGCGCACTCCGCCGCATCCTGAGTCGGGAATCAGTCGTTGAAGCGTCGGGTGGGTGACTGCCAGCTCCGTTCCGGCCGGGTGACGCTGAGCCCGGGGGACGCGCAGCGGCAGCTTGGTACGGGGGAGGTACGACCATGGTGGGCTCGGCGACGGCACGCGAGCTGCTGCTGGTGGTGGCGATGGCGGTCGTCGGACTGCTGCTCGCCACGGCGGCGGCGTTCACGCCCTGGCCGGTCACGCCGGGCGGGTCCGCGCCCTCCAGCCTGGTGGACCTGCAGGGCCCGCCGGCTCCCCCCGAGCCGGTCGGCAGCACGGCCGGCTGACCGACCGCTCGTCTCGTATCCGCCGCCGGCACCAGCGCCGGACGGTTCCTCACGCGCGTAGGCGTCGAGGGGAGCGTCGAGAGACGTTAGGGTCGGATCCGTGCCGACGCGCAAAGCAAAAATCCCAGCGACCAGGTATCCGGTCGAGCGGTTCACCCTCGACAACGGCCTGCGGGTGGTTCTCACCCCCGATCGCAGTGCCCCGGTCATCGGGGTGGCGGTCGTCTACGACGTGGGCATCCGTTCCGAACCCGAGGGCCGTACCGGCTTCGCCCACCTCTTTGAACACCTGATGTTCCAGGGCTCGGAGAATCTGGAGAAGCTGGCTCACTTCCGGCATGTGCAGGGCGCCGGTGGCACCTTCAACGGTTCCACCCACCTGGACTACACCGACTACTTCGAGACCCTGCCGAGCAGCGCGTTGGAGCGGGCGCTGTTCCTGGAGGCCGACCGGATGCGCGGCCCTCGGCTGACCGAGGAGAACCTGCGCAACCAGGTCGACGTGGTCAAGGAGGAGATCCGGGTCAACGTGCTCAACCGCCCGTACGGCGGGTTTCCGTGGTTGACCCTGCCGCCGGTCATGTTCGACACCTTCCCCAACGCGCACGACGGCTACGGTTCCTTCGTCGACCTTGAGTCGGCCACCGTCGCCGACGCCGCCGACTTCTTCCGGCGCTACTACGCCAGCGGCAACGCGGTGCTCGCCGTCAGCGGCGACATCGACGTGGCCGAGGCCACCAAGCTGATCGAGCGTCACTTCGGTGACGTGCCGGCCCGTCCGGCACCGGAGCGGCCGGACTTCGCCGAGCCGGAACTGACCGCCGAGCGGCGCACCGCGTACACCGATCAGTTGGCTCCGCTGCCGGCGGTGGCGTCGGCGTGGCGGGTGCCCGACCCGATCGGTGACTTCGCCGCCTACCTGCCGTACGTGGTGCTGGCCGAGGTGCTCACCGACGGCGACGCCTCCCGGCTGGTCGAACGGCTGGTCCACCGCGACCGTACGGTGACCAGCGTCGGCGGCTACCTGGGCTTCATGGGAGACCCGTTCGACGTACGCGACCCCACCGCCCTGCTGCTCCAGGCGCACCTGCCACCCGGCGGCGACGTGGACAAGGTGCTGCGCACGTTCGACGAGGAGTTGGACCGGCTGGCCACCGACGGGCTGTCCGACGGCGAACTGGCCCGTACCCAGGCCAGGATGGCCACCCACCTGCTGCGCGACACCGACGCGGTGCTCGGCCGCGCGTTGCGGATGGCGGTGCTGGAACAGCAACGCGGTGAGCCGGGCCTGCTGAACGACCTGCCCCGGCTGGTCGGCGCGGTCACCGACGAGCAGGTCCGTGCCGCCGCCGCCACCCTGCGCCCGGAGCGTCGCGCATCCGTCGAGGTAATTCCCGGAGTTGGCCAGTCGCAAGCGAAGGAGTTGGCCCGTTGAGTGTGAGGGCATTGCCGCCGCTCGGCCCGACCCGTCGGCTCAAGCTGCCGAGCCAGGCCGAGCGGACGCTTGGCAACGGGCTCACCGTGATCGCCGTACGCCGGTCGGCGGTACCGCTGGTCGAACTGCGACTCTGGATGCCCTTCGGCCGCGCGCACCTGGCGCGGGGGCAGTTGCTCGCGCAGACCTTGCTCTCCGGCACGGAGACGATGAGCAGCGTGCAGATCGCGGCCGAGTTGCAGAAGATCGGCGGTGGACTTTCCGCCGGGCTCGACCCGGATCGGCTGATGCTCTCCGGCACCGGCCTGGCCAGCGGTCTGGATCGCCTGCTGGAGATCCTCGCCGAGGTGCTCACCGGCGCCAACTACCCGGCCGAGTGGGTGGCCACCGAGCGGGACCGTCTGGTCGACGGGATACAGGTCGCCCGCAGCCAGCCGGCCCATCTGGTCCGTACCGCGCTGCTCAAGCGGATCTACGGCAAGCACCCGTACGCGGTGCAGACGCCGGAGCCGGAGCAGGTTCGCGCGGTCCGGCCGGCGGCCCTGCGTACGCTGCACGCCCAGCGGGTGCATCCGGCCGGTGCGGTCCTCGTGCTGGTCGGCGACGTGCGGCCGGAGCGGGCGCTGGACGCGGCCGAGAAGGCGCTCGGCGGCTGGAAGGGTGACGGCCACGCCGCCGAGCCGCCGCCCGCCCCGCCGTTGGTGCCCGGTCCACTGCTGCTGATCGACCGGCCCGGCTCGGTGCAGTCGTCGCTGCGGATGGCGCTGCCGGCGGTGCCGCGCACCCATCCCGACCATGCCGCACTGCAACTGGCCAACCTGATCTTCGGTGGCTACTTCTCCTCCCGATGGGTGGAGAACATTCGTGAGGACAAGGGCTACACGTACGGGCCGCATTCGGTGGTGGAGCACTCGGTGGCCGGCTCGCTGCTGGTGGCCGCCGCGGAGGTGGCCACCGAGGTGACCGCGCCGGCACTGCTGGAGACCCGCTACGAGTTGGGTCGGCTCGCCACCGTGGCGCCTAAGCCGGACGAGTTGGAACAGGCCCGGCAGTACGCTCTCGGCACGCTCCAGCTGGGGGTGTCCACCCAGGCGGGGCTGGCGTCGCTGGTCAGCGCGTACGCCGGCAACGGGCTGCGACTGGACTTCCTGTCCGAGCACGCGGCCCGACTGGCCAAGGCGAGCGTCGACGACGTCGCAGCAGTGGCGGCCCGTTACCTCGCTCCGGCGCGGGCGGTCACCGTGGTGCTCGGCGATGCCGAGCGGATCGCCGACTCGCTGGGCACCCTGACCCCGGTTGAGACCGCGCCGGTGCCGGCATGATCCCGCGAGCGGCCGCCCGCGCGGATGGCGGTGCCGGTACGGGTGGCGGCGCCCGCTGGGGTGGCGCTGGGCATCGCGCCGACGTGCGCGGCGAGGCGGCCCCGCCGCTGGCCCGTTCCACGCTGGACCGGGCCGCGCATCGGCGTACCGATTCGGGGTGGTTGGCGCGGGCCTGGGCGGGGGCGCGGGTGCTGGTGTTGGACGTCGAGGACGGCGGGCGCGCCCTGGTGCGTACCGACACCGCCGTGCCGACGCTGGTCCTCGCCGAGGCCGACGACCTTCCGCCGGAACTCGCCGCCGCAGCGATGTTCCTGGGTGTGGAGCCGGACGGGGTCCCGGTGTTCTGCGTGCACGCCGAACTGCCTGCGGCGCCGAACACCCGGGCGGCCCATCTGCGGCAGATCGGCCACCTGCTCGGCGACCGGGATGCCGGCCTGTTCACCACGGCACTGGCGTTGACCAACTGGCATCTGCGACACCTGTATCACCCCGTCACCGGCGAGCCGACCCGGACGGATGAGGGCGGCTGGTCCCGGATCGACGCCCGGGGCGAGCGGATCTGGCCGCGCACCGATCCGGCGATGATCGTGCTGGTGCACGACGGCGTCGACGGTCTCGACGGGCGGTGCCTGCTCGGCAACAACGCCACCTGGCCGAGCACCGCTGGGCAGCGCCGCTTCTCCTGCCTGGCCGGCTATGTGGAGCCAGGTGAGTCGGCCGAGGCGACGGTGTTGCGGGAGGTCCACGAGGAGGTCGGTGTCCCGGTCACCGACGTCACGTACGTGACCAGTCAGGCGTGGCCGTTTCCCGGCTCGCTGATGCTCGGCTTCCTGGCGGCCGGGGACCCGGCACACCCGGTGCGGGTCGATTCCACCGAGATCGCCGAGGCTCGCTGGTTCACCCGGCGGGAGATCGGTGCGGCGTTGGCCGGTCGGCCGGTCGACGTGGGCGGTGCCGAGTTGCGCCTGCCGCCACCGTCGTCGATCGCGTTGTTCCTGATCCACCGCTGGCTCGACGGCCACTGCTGAGGCGGGAAGTGCGGCCCCGACCCGTGACCGTCGTTGCCGCGGCGGCCACGGGCCGGGGACACGGGCCGTCGTGGTCGGCTGGTGAGGAACGCGGCGGGGGAGCCGGTCGACCACGACGGACGTGGGTGTCAGGTGCCGAGGGCGTCCGGGCCGACCCGCCCCGGATCGTCCAGCGGCAGCACTTTGATTCGCTGTTTGCCGGCGCGTACGGCGCCGACCGTGGCGAGTGCGCGGGCCAGCACGAGCGCGGCGTCGCGGTCCTCGGCGTGTACGACCTGGCGGCGTGGCTCGGGCCGGGTGGTCTCGTCCCGCAGCCGGCGGCCACCGGCCCAGGCGGCCGTGATGTCGGCGTCGGCGGCGGCGCGGATGCTGGTGCGAACGATCAGGAACCGCATGTGGGTCTCCGGATGTGCCGCAACGGGTGGAATGGGTGGAACTTCCACGTCACTACATCCGCCATCGTACGCTCGGGGCGCATCTCAGCAAGTGAAACACTCGGATTGATGTGCAGCCCCGCCCGATCATCCGATCCCTGCTCATCGGGGTCGTCGGGACCGGACGACGACGGGACCGCCGGCAGCGGTGCCGGCGGTCCCGTGAGGCGTCCGCGAGGCTAGTTCAGGTCGAACTGCCCGTTCTTGGCGCCCGAGATGAAGCCCAGCCATCCGGCCCGGTTGAACAGCAGCACCGGGCCACCCCGGTCCTTGCTGTCGCGCAGTGCCACCGCAGCGGGGCCGTCTCGGAGCGGCGCGACCTCGACGCAGTTGGAAGTCTGGCTGCGCGTGCTGGTACGCCAGGGGGCATCGGCGAGTTGGGTGAGGACCGACGTGTTGCGGATTTCGTTCATCGTTGTGCTCCTGAGGTGAACCGACGGGACGAGTGGCATGGCACGTCCCGACGGTGTCCGGTGTCGTCTCACCGTTCCGTCAGGCGCCCGGTGGAGCCGCGGCGCTGGGTCGGCGCCGTTGCCGAACCACCCACCACGGTGGACGGGGTCACCGCCCCGGACAGCCGTCCCGCCGACTCCATCAGCCAGGAATGGGTGTCCGTCGCGGAGAGCGCCGCCGTGCATAGCCACTTGAAAACCACTTTATAGCGATTTAGGGCGATAACCTCTGTCGACATGACGTCGGTGAAGCCACCTTCGATGGCCAGCGTCTCCGGATCGAGCGGGTCGGCGAACCGGTAGAGGGAGAACGCCGTCGGGGGCAGATACCACTGACCGATCGGAGTGTCGCGCAGCAGCACGTGCAGGGTGACGTTCGGCAGCATGGCCAACTCGCACAGCTGCGCCAACTGCTCTTGGAGCACCTCGGGCGGACCGGCCCGGTGGCCCAGCGCCGCCTCCTCCAGTACCGCCGTGTAGCGGGGCGCGTCGGTCTCCCGGGTGAGGAGCGACTGCCGTGCCAGCCGGGCCTTGATCTCGGTCTCGATGTCCTCGCCGACCTCCGGATCGCCGGCCTCCTGGTCGACCTGCCAGGCCGAGGAGATCCGCATCCGGGTGTACCCGGTGGTTTGCAGCAGCCCCGGCACCAGTACCGGGTTGTACTCGGATATCTCGGCGCAGCCCGCCTCCAGTTCGGCGAAGCTACGCTGCTGCTGCGTCATCGCCGGAAAGTTCTTCAACCAGCCACGGATGTCGCCGGCTTCCTGCGTGATGCCGAGCAACTCCGCTCGTAGCGGCTCATCGGCCCGGTAGAGGTCGAGCAGGTCTCGGACATCCTGCGGGTCCGGCCGGCTGCGCCCGTTCTCCAGGCGGGACAACTTCGATGCGGAGGCCCATCCGATGTGGTCGATGACCTGGTCCCCGGTCAGGCCGGCAGCCTCGCGCAGGCGGCGTAGTTCAAGACCGAGCCGGCGGCGACGAAGGATCGGGCCGGGTGAGGCAGGAGGCACGGTGTCCTCTTTTCCGTCGACCGCCGCAGACGCGACGGTAACTGTATGAAATTCGCCCCTGACGGTCAGTATGGACGTCGCGACCGGCGCCGGAGGTTCCGGCGGAGGGCGTGTCTCCAGAAATGCGCAGACCCGACACCGGACGGGCCGCCGCGACCTGCGGGGCGGCGTCGGCGGTACGAGGAGTCTGCCCCGCCCGTCGCGCCACCCCCGGAGGGATAAATGCGCACCGTCCTGAGACGCCCGGACTTCCGCCTGCTCTTCGGCGGACTGCTGGCCAGCATGACCGCAGAGTCGATGCTGCTGCTGGCACTCGCCATCTGGGTGAAGGATCTGACCGGATCGGACGCCCTCGCCGGTGCCACCATCTTCGTGATCATCGCTCCACGGGTGCTCGCGCCGCTGGTCGGCTGGTTCGTCGACCGCTATCCCCGGCGTCGCGTCTTCGTGGTCACCAACCTCGCCATGGCGCTGCTGCTCACCCCGCTCCTGGCGGTGCGGGACGCGGACGACATGTGGATCATCTACGGGGTGGCCGCCCTCTACGGCCTGTCGAACCTCACGGTCGGCGCGGTGCTCAGCCGGCTGATCCGGGAACTGGTCCCCGCCGACCTGATCGGTGAGGCCAACGGGGCGCTCCAGACGGTTCGCCAGGGTCTGCGGCTGATCGGCCCGCTGGCCGGTGCCGGGCTCTACGCACTGCTCGGTGGCGGCATGCTGGCCGCCGTCGGGATGGCCGGCTTCCTGATCGCCGCCGCCGTGGTGGGCGGGCTGCGCATCGCCGAGTCATCCGACCCGCCGACCGACACGTGCACCACCGCGCGGCGCTGGCCGAATCGGCTCGTCGCCGGTCTGCGCCACCTCGTCGAAGAGCCGGCGATCCGGCGGGCCCTGGTCGGCTACGGGCTCGGCTCGCTGGTGATGGGCTTCACCGAGTCGCTCATCTTCGCGTACGTCGATCAGGGGCTCGGCCGGGACGCGGCGTTCGTCGGCGTGCTGGTCACCGTGCAGGGCGTCGGTGGCCTGGTCGGCGGTCTGTTCTCGGCCGCCGTGCTGCGTCGGGTCGGCGAGCTGGGCACCCTCGCTGCCGGTGTCGCGTTCTTCGGGCCGGCGGCACTGGCACTGGCGTACCCGAACGTGTGGCTCGGCTGCGCCGCCGTGCTGATGGCCGGTGTGTCGCTGCCGCTGACTCTGGTCGGCCTGAACACGCTGGTCCAACGACGCACCCCGCCCGAAGTGCTCGGCCGGGTCGCCGCTGCCTCCGAGGCCGTGGTCAGGGCCCCGCAGGCGCTCTCGATCGGTGCCGGCGCCCTGGTCGTCGGTGTGCTCGACTACCGGCTGGTGTTCGCGTTGGTGGGCGTGGCCACCCTGCTCGCCGCCGGCTACCTCTGGCGCGGGCGCCACCTCAGCCCACCGGCCGGGCAGCCGGCGCGCCCCCGGATCCCGGCACCACGCCCCGCCCTCGACGGTCGCGCGCACCCCACCCCTGACGACCGGAAAGACGGGAACGCGCCCGTTTCGGCGGTACGGCGGTGACTACTGCCCTCGGGCACCGCTATTGCGGCGCAACTGGACTCAACCTGGTCATCTGATCATTTCTCCGCCTTGCAGCGGGTCTACGGGGAAGCCTGTCCGCCAGTCGCCGAACTTCCGAGGAGTGCTCCCCGTCACAACCTGCACATTCGACGGAACTTGACATCGGCTCTTGACCTGCGAAAACGCCCCCCGTTCAATGATCACACCCGCACCGCCTTCCGGTGAGGAAGGCCGCAGCCAGGCCAGCACGCAGCGCGTACGGCGCACGGGGGCCGCAACGATGTCTGGCTGGCGCTGCCGCGACACATCTCAGAAGGGACGTCACAACCGTGACAAGACCACGCCGCCGCCATGTGGCCCTGATCGCCGCGCTTCTCCTCGCCCCGATGGTGGCGCCCGGGGTGGCCAACGCGAACGGGCCGTTCGTCCCGCCGGGTCAGGAGACCCTCAACCGCTCCTCGATCCTCAGCGCCGCCGAGGTCTCCGCCGAAATGCACGCGATGGCGGCCCGCAGCAAGGGCGCCCTCCGGATCGAGGAGATCGGCCGTAGCGGCCGGGACCGTCCGCTGGAGATCGCCTTCATCGGCACCGGTGAGACCCGGGTCTGGATCCAGGGCCGGATCCACGGCAACGAGCCCTACGGCGCCGAAGCCTCGCTGGACTTCCTGAAGACCCTGGTGTCCGGCGGGAAGCACGCGCAGGAGGTCCTGAAGAACATCAGCTTCGCGATCATCCCGATCTACAACCCGGATGGTTTCGAGGAGTACCGCCGCCAGGACAGCGTCCACCGCATCGACCTCAACCGCGACTGGGGCGTCGACCGGCAGATCTTCGACCAGATCAACAGCGTCCGGGCCAGCCGTGGCGAGGCCCCGCTGACCGAGCGGAACTTCACCAACTACACCCAGTACCGCGCCGTCGAGTCGCAGCAGTTCTGGTACGCCTGGGCCGACTTCAAGCCGCACCACATGATCGACCTGCACCACCAGGGCACGTACTACGTCGGCGACGACACCGACAAGATGACCACCTTCTCGGTGGGCATCTCGCTCGACCCCGGCATGCTCACCCAGAGCCAGTGGGACACCGTCCGCCGGATGGGCGTCGCGGCCGCGGACGCCGCCAACAAGAGCGGCGTGGTCGAGACGACCCTCTACCCGTACATCAACATCCCCGAGGGCGTCGTCTCGGCCGCCATGCTCAACGGCCCCGGCCCGCGTGGCGAGTACGCCAACTGGCGCAGCAACGCGATGTTCTTCGAGTCGCGCGGCGGCATCGGCCAGAAGAGCGGTGGCTACCTCGTCAAGCAGAACGTCAACGGCCTCTGGGGCATCATCAACGCGATGAGCGACGGTTCGCTGGCGAACGTGGACGCCGACCGGTACAACGAGCTCCCCGCGCGGGGTGCCACGATCACCACCTGCATCGCGTTCCCGAACCAGTGTGACTTCTGATCCTTCGCGCTGACAGCAGTGGCGGTCCACCTCTCCTCAAGGTGGACCGCCACTGGCGTCGTCAGGCGGCGATGCCGGCCAGGTGCTGCTTGACCTGGACGATCGACGGGTTGGTCAGCGCGCTGCCGTCGGCGAAACGCAGCGTCGGGACGGTCTGGTTACCGCCGTTGACGCTCATCACGAAATCCGCGGCGGCCGGATCCTGCTCGATGTCGACCACCTGATAGGCGATCCCCTCCCGGTCGAGCTGCGACTTCAGCCGATGGCAGTAGCCGCACCAGGGCGTCGAGTACATCGTCAGCATGGTCAGATCCTCCCACGTCGGGCCCGGTTGCTCGCTGACCAGGCTCGGCCTATCCGCTGCAACGTCCGGGGCAGCTGAGACAATTCCCCGTTGTGCTGGTCAACACCGCGTCCGAACGCGTGCTCGCCGGGCTCGACCCGGAGCAACGCTCGGCGGTCACCGCCCCCGCCGGGCCGGTCTGCGTGCTGGCCGGCGCCGGCACCGGCAAGACCCGGGCGGTCACGTCGCGGATCGCGTACCGGACGTTGACCGGTGAGATCTCGGCCCGGCACGTGCTCGCGGTCACCTTCACCGCCCGGGCCGCCGCAGAGTTGCGTCACCGGCTCGCTCAGCTGGGTGTGGCGGGAGTGCAGGCGCGCACCTTCCACGCGGCGGCGCTGCGTCAGGTGCGCTACTTCGCGCCCCGGCTGCTCGACGGGCGGGCCATGCCCGAACTGCTGGACAGCAAGGTCCGCCTGGTCACCCTCGCCGCTGCCCGGGCCGGCCTGCGGGCCGACCGCACGGCCGCCCGCGACCTCGCCGGTGAGATCGAGTGGGCCAAGTCCTGTCTGGTCGAGCCGGGGGAGTACGTGGTGGCCGCGGCCAAGGCGCTGCGCGAGACCCCGTACGAGCCGGTCAAGGTGGCCGAGGTCTTCGCCGCGTACGAGAAACTCAAGCGCACCAATGGGGTAATCGACTTCGAGGACGTGCTGCGTGCCGCGGTCTGGGGCATCGAGGAGCACGCGGACGTCGCCGAGCAGGTCCGCAACCAGTACCGGCATTTCGTCGTCGACGAGTACCAGGACGTCAACCCGTTGCAGCAGCGGCTGCTGGACGCCTGGCTGGGCGGTCGGGACGACGTGACCGTGGTCGGTGACGCCAGCCAGACGATCTACTCGTTCACCGGAGCGACGTCGTCGTACCTGGTCGACTTCCCGCGCCGGCACCGCGGCGCCACCGTGGTCCGGCTGGTTCGCGACTACCGTTCCACCCCGCAGGTGGTCGGCCTGGCCAACGCGGTCATCTCACAGGCACGGGGCACCGAGGCACGGTTACGCCTGGAACTGGTCGGCCAGCGTCCCGCCGGCCCCGCACCGGAGGTGCGGATCTTCACCGATGAGGCGGCGGAGGCCAACGCGGTGGCGGCGCGCTGCCGGGTCCTGGTCGACGCCGGCACACCGGCCCGCGAGATCGCCGTGCTGTTCCGCACCAACGCGCAGTCCGAGGCGTACGAGAAGGCGCTCGCCGAGGCGGGCGTGCCGTACGTGGTGCAGGGGGCCGAGCGGTTCTTCGAGCGGCCCGAGGTACGCCAGGCGATGGTGGCGTTGCGCGCGGCCACCCGGTCCATCCCCGGTGAGACGCCGCTGGCGGTGGCGGTGGTCGAGGCGCTGGCGGCCGTCGGCTGGGCGCCCGA
Organism: Micromonospora sp. NPDC051196; assembly: GCF_040682415.1. Classification (NCBI taxonomy): domain Bacteria; kingdom Bacillati; phylum Actinomycetota; class Actinomycetes; order Micromonosporales; family Micromonosporaceae; genus Micromonospora; species Micromonospora sp. NPDC051196. The sequence continues at coordinate 28,467 of NZ_JBFBAY010000003.1, read as the reverse complement.
CTCGCCGCCGCCCGGTGGGGCCGCCCGGGAGCGGTGGGAGGCGCTCGCCGCGCTGGTCCAACTCGCCGAGGAGTACGCGGCCACCCCGCAGCTGTTGCCGCTCGGTGTGGCGGCCACCGTCGAGCGCCCGGTCACCCTGGCCGACTTCACCGACGAACTGGCCCGGCGGGCGGCACAGCAGCACGCGCCGACCGTGGAGGGGGTCACCCTGGCCTCGCTGCACTCGGCGAAGGGCCTGGAATGGGACGCGGTGTTCCTGGTCGGCCTGGCCGAGGGCACCCTGCCCACCACGTACGCACGCACCGTCGAGCAGGTCGAGGAGGAGCGGCGGCTGCTCTACGTCGGCATCACCCGGGCCCGCCAGTGGCTCTGGCTGTCGTACGCCTCGGCGCGCTCGCCGGGTGGCCGGGCCCGGCGGCCCTGTCGTTTCCTGCCCCAGCTGTCCCCGTCCGGTACGGCGGAGCGGGCCGGTGGTACCCGCCCGGCACCCGGTACGCAGCGGCGCGCCAACCGGATCGTCTCCTGTCGGATCTGCGGCACGACCCTGCTCGCCGGGCCGGACCGCAAGCTCGGCCGCTGTGCGACCTGTCCCTCGGACATCGACGACGAGCTGCACGAGCGGCTGCGCGAGTGGCGGTCCCGGGTGGCCGACACGCAGAAGGTGCCTGCCTACGTCGTCTTCACCGATGCCACCTTGGTCGCGCTCGCCGAACGACGCCCGGGCCGGGTCGAGGAACTCGTCGCCATCGCCGGCATCGGCCCCCGGAAGCTGGGCCTGTACGGCGAGGCCGTGCTGGCGCTGGTGAAGGGCGCCGCGGTCGACGAAATCTGCCCGCAGAAAACTTTTTGAATCCGGCCGTTAATTCGTTTGCCCTCGCCCGGTCGGCAGGCATAGCCTCAGGACACACCTCGGAGGGGGCCCTGTTCGGGCTGCTCAATCGGGGAATGTCCGAGTCGACTACGAGCGAACGTCAAGGAGGTGGCATCGATGGAGAGCTACATCAATAAGCGTCCGACGGCGCTGCCCGTTGCCGTCGCTCCGCTGTCTGCTGCCCTGACCATCGCCGTGGCTCCACTGTCGGTCGGTCGGGCTACCGTCGCCGCCGCGCGACCGTGGGCTCCGCAGGTGCACCGGGTCGAGGTTCAGGCCGAGCTGATCCTCGCACCGACGCAGCGTGGACTCCAGGGGACCAGTGGCTTCACGGGCAAGGGCGTCGATGGCGCCGTCAAGCGGATGGACGTCCGCGGTGTTCCACCTCGAGGTAGACCGGTCTGATCAACAGACCACCGGCTCACCTCGAGGCCGCGGAACCCGCATACCGGGATCCGCGGCCTCAGTTTTTTTGCACCGCCGAAGCACATCGGACCAGCGATCCACGAGATCGAGATGAGAGAGAGGTGACCGGGAGATGAGTCTGGCGTTAGCCCCGCTCGACCTGAACGTCGAGATCGAGGCGAACCTGCCCTGCCGGAAGTTCGACCCCGACCTGTGGTTCTCCGACTCACCCAACGACCTGGACGTGGCCAAGACGCTCTGCGGGGACTGCCCGCTGCGCGTCGAGTGCCTCGCCGGTGCGGTCGAGCGGGCCGAGCCCTGGGGCGTCTGGGGTGGCGAGATCTTCGAGCGTGGCGCGGTCGTCCCGCGCAAGCGGCCCCGTGGTCGCCCGCGCAAGGAGGACCTCGCCCGCGACGCCGCACTGCGGGTCGAGGCCGAGGCGCGGTTGGCGGCCAACGGCCTCGCCACCTCGCGCAGCGCCGTCCGGCTGGCTGCCTGACATGTTCCCGAACCGAACCAGTCCCGCCGGTGTCGCACCGGCCGAGAGAAAGCCGAATCCCATGCTGCCCCTGCTGAGCGGAGTCGCCGAGATGCAACTACTTCACGAAGCGTTGTCGAGGGCTCGAATGCTCCGGCCTCAGGCCGGTCGTACCACCACGAGCACTGAGGCAACCCGATCCGCCCGTACCGTCGCCATGGCCAGCCGTACCCGATCGGCCCGCGAACTGGGCGTTCTGTAACACCAGACATCGAATCGGCGGGCGAGGACTTCAGGTCCTCGCCCGCCGACGTGTGTCGCGGCGGTCAGTTGACCGCTGCGAAGCCGGGCAGCCAGCGTTCCAGGATGCCGCGGTACGGCGCCTTGGCCTCCAGTTGGCACAGCACGCCGATCGACCCGAGCGTCACCCGGTGGATGAGCAGGTACGACGGCGGCAGGTTGAGCTGCCGACTGAACTGGTACGCCGGTGAGCGCGGATTCGCCAGCCGGGCGGCCTCGGCTCGCAGCCAGGCCCGGGTGAACCGGAATTCGTCGACGGCAATCGGTTCCAGCATCGGACGCAGGAAATCCAGCAGCGCCTGACCGTCGATCGGCGCGTCGGAGCTGACGAAGCCCTCGGCCCGCAGGCCGGCCACCACCTCGTCGGCGTCGCCCCGCAGGGCGAGCCCCGCGATGCGGCCGATCGGTTCCGGTGTCCCCTCCGGCATCCGGGCCACCGCACCGAAGTCGATCACCGCGAGTCGACCGTCGGGGAGCAGCCGGAAGTTGCCGGGATGCGGGTCGGCGTGCAGCAGCCCGGCCCGCATCGGGGCCGACAGGTGCAGGGTGGCCATCAGCCGGCCCGCCTCGTCGCGCTGCTGCTCGCTGCCCTCCCGGATGATGTCGGCCAGCGGCGTGCCCTCGACCCATTCGGTGACCAGCACCCGGGGCGAGGCGGAGAACACCATCGGTACGTAGATCTCGGAGTCGTCCGCGTACGCGGTGGCGAAGGCGCGTTGCGACTCCGCCTCCAACTCGTAGTCCAGTTCCTCGGTGATCCGCTCCCGCAACTCGACCAGGAGGGGCTTGATGTCCAGCCCCGGCTGGATGGCCCGGAACATGCCGCCCAGTCGGGAGAGTTGTTTGAGGTCGGCGAGCAGGGCGTCACCGGCACCCGGATACTGGATCTTGACGGCGGCGGCGCGGTCCGTGCCGTCCGGCATCCGCCACACCGCGCGGTGCACCTGACCGATGCTGGCTGCGGCGGCCGGCGAGTCGTCGAAGCTCACGAACCGGTCTCGCCAGCCGGGGCCGAGCTGCTCGGCCAGCACCCGGTGCACACTGGCGGCCGGCAACGGTGGCGCGGCCTCCTGAAGCTTGGTCAGGGCCTGCCGGTAGGGCGCGGCGATCTCTTCCGGTAGGGCGGCTTCGAAGACCGACAGCGCCTGGCCGAACTTCATCGCCCCACCCTTGAGCTGGCCGAGGACGCTGAACAACTGCTCGGCGGTACGCTGCTGGATCTCCGCCGAGATCACGTCGGAGGCGAGCCCGGTGACGCGTTTTCCCATGCCGAGGACGGTCCGACCGGCGAAGCCGAGCGGCAGAGCGGCGAGCTTGGCGGTCCGGGAGACGGCCCGGCGCGGGATGTCGGTCACCTGGCCATTGTTACTGACTCCGTACCCCCGCTGCTGCTGTGCGGCCGGGCTGGCCACCAGCCGTCGGTGTACGCGAGCATCCGCAGCGGGGGTGTGGCGGCCAGTGACGGCGCCGGAGGTTGCCCGGTGACGCGATCTCGACGGCGGCGCCGAGGGTTTCCGGCGTGCCTCCGTCCAGCTGGTGCAGGGCCTCGCCGACCGCGAACGCGGTAGCCGCCAACAGGATGCTCGCGGCGCAGCTCGGTGTGGCCGGGCGGCTGGCGAGCTGGGCGGCCAGCGCGGGCCAGTCGGGATCGCGGTCGGTGCGGTGCAGGTCGAGGCAGCCCAGGCAGGGCCCTTCGGGCGGCCGGACCAGCGGCCCGATCACCGGAACACCCTCCCGGAGGTCGACCAGCAGGTGCGGTTGTCGCCGTTGCGCGTGGCCGGCGGCCAGGAGCGCGGCGGGCCGGTCGGCGCCCAGTTGGATCACCAGATCGGGTCGTGGCCGGCGCAGCGGACTGGTGCCCGTACCGGGCGCGGATCGCGCCACGGCGACCTGGACCGTCCGGCCGAGCGGTCGGCCGATCTCACTCGCCGCGATGCCGGTGCCGACCAGGTCGATCGACCGGACACAGCCGGGCAGATCGGGATGGACGTGGCCGACGCCGGCCTGAGCCAGGGCGATGGCGATGGCGGCACCGAGTGGGCCGGCGCCGGTGACGGTGACCCGGCTGGCCAGTCGGCGACGTAGTACCTGGGCGGGGGTTCCCGGGAGCTGGGCGGTGGCGAGGGCAAGCGCGGCGGCCTCGGTGGCCAGCCGGGCTCGGCGCGCTCCGGTCAGCTCGCGGGGCACGAGGGTGTGCATCGGGACCACCAGGCCGGCGGCACGCAGGGCGTCGAGCAGAGTGCGGGCGTGCTCCGCACGAGCACCCGACCCGGTCAGCACCTGCCGTTCGCTGTGGGTGCCGTCGAGCAGGTCGAGTAGGCCCGCGGCCCGCGGGTCCGCGATCTCCACGAGGACGGCACGCTCCTGGTCGAGCCCGAGTTGAAGGGTGTGCCGGTCGCGCCAGAGGCGGCTGAGCCCGGGGAGCAGGGTGGGACGGGGCGAGGGCGGGGACGGCTGCATGGGCACGAATGGTGACCGAGTCCATGCGTTGCGTCGATCGTTGTCCACAGGTGGCCAGCTTCAGATCCAGGGCTGTCCACAGGATTTGGCGAGATATCCACAACTGGCAGGTAACTGGAGTCCGCAGTCCGACAGTGAGCGAGACGGGCGGGGGCGGCCATCGGCCACCCCCGCCCGTCGGGCGCGTACGTCAGACCTTGGCCTTGCCCAGGATGCGGTTCACTGTTGTGCCGCACACCGGACACTTGCCCTTGGCCATGTTCATGCCGGTCTTCGAGACCTCGACGCGGCCTTCGAAATCCCGCTTCTCCTTGCACTTGACGCAGTAACCGTTGTAGGTCTGGGCCTGGTCGGCCACGTTGCCCTCCTCGTCTCGTCCGCCGGTCGATACCGGTCCGGCGGGTTTCCGGCGGCGGTCGCGTACGGCGTCCGGCGCTGGTTTTTCCGCGGCCACCCACGTGACCGCTGGTTGGCGGACCCTACCCAGGTGTGGGCGGTTCCATGTCAGCTGCGCTTTGCCACTGTGAGCAAGGCGACGTCGAGAGTGTGCACGCCGAATCGGGCCAGATCAGTCAGTTTCGCGGGGACACGCCGACCGGGGGCCCGCAAATGCGCTGGTGGTGCCGGTACGGCGGGGCCGGGTTCGTTGGCTCGGCGGCCTGCTGCGATGATCACCTAGCGTGGTGCGGGCGCCAGCGTTACAGCTCACCGGCCACCACGAAGGGTGATCGTGATGCCCGTCGTCGACTTGGCCAGATTTTTTTCAGGACTCCTGGCGACCAATCGGCATTTTTCGGACGCGTGTCGGGGGTTGACCCTTGCGGACCCCTGGTCACAACGCATTAGCTTGCCATCGTGACAGCAAACCGAGGCTGCGCGGTCCACTGATGGCTGGGCCGCGGAAGCCGGTCGTCGAGGTACGGCGCAGCCAGCGCCGGCGACGCACGGTGTCCGCCTACCGCGACGGTGAGCGCGTCGTCGTCCTCATCCCGGACCAGTTCTCCCGGGCCGAGGAGAGCGAGTGGGTCGACCGGATGCTCGCCCGGCTCGCCGCTCGGGAGGGCCGCCTGGCCCGCTCCGACGCGGAACTGCTGGCCCGAGCCGAGCGACTGATCAATCTGTACCTGGCCGAGTACGGCACGCAGGCCCTTCCGGCCAGCGTCCGGTGGGTGAGCAACCAGAACGGCCGGTGGGGCTCCTGCACCCCGGCGGACCGGTCCATCCGGTTGTCGCACCGGATCCAGGACATGCCGGACTGGGTCATCGACTACGTGCTGCTGCACGAACTCGTGCACCTCATAGTGCCCAGTCACAACGCGCACTTCTGGGCCCTGGTCGGCAGATACTCGAAGACCGAACGCGCCCGGGGCTATCTGGAGGGCGTGGCGGCCGTCTCCGGCACCCCCTGACGCCGGCGAGCACGCCGATGCGCCGTCGGCGTAGGGTCGGGGGATGCCCCGACGTGTGGTGGTGGCTCTGCTCGCGCCGGTCACCTGGGCGCCGCCCGGCGTGGACCCGGTCCACTGGCGTACGGCGCTCGCCGAGGACGTGGTGGACCTGCTCGCCACGCTCAACGAGGTGGACACCGCAGTGGCGGTCACCCCGGACGACCGCTGGCTGGCCGACGCGGTGATCTGGCCGGGTACCAGCGTCTACGAAGTGCCCGAACCCACCCCGAACGCCGTGTTCGCCGCTCTGACCGGTCTGGTCGGCGAGGCCGAGCCGGTCGGCGGTGTCGGGCTGGCCGGCGGGGCCGGATCGGCGTCGGGTGACGACCGTCCGGCGGGCCGGTACGAGCAGGCGGCAGTGATCGCCGCAGACGCTCCCGACCTGCCGGGGCTCACCATCGGAAAACTGTTGCGTCCGCTTACCAGCCGTCCGGTCGCGGTCGCTCCTGTCGAGGGAGGCTCCGGACTGCTGGGTGCGGCGGCCCGGCTGCCCGTACCGCCCTGGCTGCCGGCACTGGACCTGGACGCCGTGGTGCCCGCCGCCGTGCGCGCGGCGGCGCCACGCCCGGGTGACCTGGCGGTCACGCCGTCCTGGCACCGGCTGCGCGGCCCGGCGGACCTGGCCCGGCTCGACCCGGCTCTGAGCGGGTGGGAGAACACCCGCGCCCTGCTGTCCGGCGTCAGCCGGCCCAACATGTCCTGATCCCGGCCAGCCCGGCGCGGCGCTCAACCCGGCCGGACCTGCGCGGACAGGGCCGGCTGCGTGATCCCGCCCAGCGGTGCCGGTGGTCAGGAGGTGGCGTCGCCGCCGTTCGGGTCGTCCCGGCGGTCCTGCTCGCCCGGGGCCTTCTCCTCCGGGCCGCCGGGGGCGGTGAAATCGAAGTTCTCCAGCTCGGCCATCAGGTCGACATCGGCCATGGCGAAGGCCACCGGGTCGGCGAAGTCGTCGTCGGAGGGCAGCAGATCGGGGTGTCCCCACAGCGCGTCCCGGCCGCCGATGCCCCGGTGCTCGGTGAGCGCCGCCCAGAGCGCCGCGGCTTCCCGCAGCCGGCGGGGCCGCAGCTCCAGCCCGACCAGTGCGGCGAAGGTCTGCTCGGCCGGCCCACCGGCGGCCCGACGCCGACGGAACGCCTCGCCCAGCGCCACCACGTTCGGCAGGCGACCGGCCGCCGCGCCGTCGACCACGTGGCAGACCCAGCCCTCCACCAGGGCCAGCGCGGTCTCCAATCGGGCCAATGACGCCTTCTGCGTCGGGCTGTCCTCCGGGGTGAAGATGCCCTCCAGGGCGATGGCCTGCATCGACTCGGGGTCGGTCGGGTCGACCCGGCCCATCGCCTCCTCGATCGCCTCCCGGTTCACCCGGATGCCGGCGGCGTACGTCTCCACGGCGTTGAGCACGTGCCCGCGCAGCCACGGCACATGCTCGAACAGCCGCTGGTGCGCCGCCTCACGCAGCGCCACGTAGAGGCGTACCTCGTCCTCGGGCAGCTCAAGGCCCTCGCCGTAGCCGCGGATGTTGGCCGGGATCAGCGCGGCCGTGCCGGCCGGGCCGAGCGGCAGGCCGATGTCACCGGCGGAGAGCACCTCTGCGGCCAGCGAACCGAGCGCCTGGCCGAGCTGACCGCCGAAGAGCGCGCCGCCCAGCGTCGCGACCATCGACTGCATCGGGCCGAGCTGGGCGCGGGCCTCCGGCGGCACCAGGTCACCCATCGCGCCGACCATCCGGCTGGCCACCGGGTCGCACAGCTTGCGCCAGACGTCGAGAGTCTTGAAGATCCATTCGTTGCGGTTCCAGGCCACCACGGTCCGGATGCCCGAGGGCAGCGCGGATGCCGGCTCCAGCCAGAGGTCGGCGATGCGCAGCGCCTCCTCGACGGCGTTGCGTTCGTACGGCGAGACCGCCGGGTCGCCCGCCGCGGCGAGCTGGCTGGCCGCGACCTGGCGGGCCAGGTCCCAGTTGACCGGCCCGCTTCCCGGCGCGGAGAGCAGGTGCTGCAACTGCGACATGAACTGCTGCATCTGCGCGGGGTCGTTGGGGTCGGGCGGCTGCCCACCCGGTAGCGCGAAACCGAACGGAATATCAGGCACGACGTCTACGGTACGCGTGCCGCACCCCAGGTGGCCCGCGCCGCTGTTGCGCTGAGGGCGAAGTCGCGGTCGTGCCGCCCGGGCGCCGTGGCCCGGCTCGGTACGCTCTGCCGCATGAGACGTCGAGGCGTGACCGTCCTGCTCGGTGCTCTGCTCACCGCTCTGCTCAGCATCGGGGTGCTCGGCGCGCCCGTCCCGTACGTGGTGCTCGGTCCCGGCCCGACCGTCGACACCCTCGGGCAGGAGGACGGCAAGGAGGTGATCCAGGTTACCGGCCGGGACACCTCCACCTCCGCCGGTCAGCTCCGGTTGACCACGGTCGGCGTGCAGCCCAGCGTCAAGCTCCGGGCGGCCATCCAGGGCTGGCTCTCCGACGATCAGGCGGTGGTGCCGCGCGAGCTGGTCTACCCGCCGGGGGAGAGCCGGGAGCAGGTCGAGCAGCGCAACGCCGAGGATTTTCAGGTCTCGCAGACCAGCGCGGAGACCGCCGCGCTGCGCAAGCTCGGGTACGAGGTCCAGGTCGTGGTCCGGGGGGTCTCCGCCGACGGGCCGGCGGTCGGGGCACTCCAGGAGGGTGACGTGATCACCTCGGTCGACGGCGAGGCGGTGCCGCTGGCCTCCCGACTGACCGAACTGATCAGGGCGAGGCCGGCCGGTACGCCGCTGCGCATCGGCTTCACCCGCGACGGGGTGGCCGACACCGCCACGATCACCAGCCGGGAGATCGACGGTCGCCCCCGCATCGGTGTCGACATCGGGCAGCAGCAACCGCACCCGTTCACCCTCTCCTTCGACCTCAAGGACATCGGCGGTCCCAGCGCGGGCCTGATGTTCGCCCTGGGCATCATCGACAAGTTGACTCCGGAGGATCTGACCGGTGGCCGGATCATCGCCGGCACCGGCACCATCGACGACTCCGGCAAGGTCGGCCCGATCGGTGGCATCCCGCAGAAGCTGGTCGGGGCGAAGCAGGCCGGTGCGACGGCCTTCCTGGTGCCGGCGGCCAACTGTGCCGAGGCGGTGCGCAACCGACAGCCGGATCTGCCGTTGGTGAAGGTGGGCTCGCTCGACGAGGCGTTGGCCGCGCTGGAGACGATGCGTTCCGGCGGCGAGCCGACCCACTGCTGAACCGTCCGGTCACCGCCCGAATCCGATCGGTGATCAAGCTTCTGACCAGGGAAGACGCGCGGCCCGCTCGGACGTTCGGCGGTTCGGCGCGGTAGCTGCCACGCGACCTGCGCGGACGCTTCCAGGAACACCCCGTACTCTGGGTGCCTGGTCGGTGCCGATCATATCGAGCGTGCGGAGCCAACAGTGGTCATGCGTAGCAGCAGCCCCCTGCCGAGGATGAGCCGACGTGGACGCGTCACGGTCGGCGTCCTGATCGGGGTGTTCGTCTTGTTCACCCTGCTGGGTTGGGGGGTGCAGGCATGGACGGACTGGCTGTGGTTCTCCGAGGTCGACTACACACAGGTCTTCACCGGGGTGCTCGTCACCCGGCTGGTGCTCTTCCTGGCCGCCGCCGCGGCGATGGCGGCGGTCGTCGGGGGTAACCTCTGGCTGGCGCAACGGCTGCGGCCCCGCAACCGGCCGCACTCGCCGGAGCAGGCCACGCTTGAGCGCTACCGGATGTTGCTCGGCCCCCGCCTCGGGCTGTGGATCGTACTGTCCGCAGCGATCGTGGGGCTGTTCGCCGGACTGTCCGCCCAGAGCCGCTGGAACCAGTGGCTGCTCTTCCGCAACGGGGGCGACTTCGGCGTCAAGGACCCGGAGTTCGGTGCCGACATCGGCTTCTACATCTTCCAGCTGCCGTTCTGGCGGTTCCTGCTCGGCCTCGGCTTCACCGCCGTGGTGTTGGCCCTGATCGGCTCGCTGGCCGTGCACTACCTGTTCGGTGGGGTGCGCCTGCAGGGCGTCGGCGACCGGATGACCAACGCCGCGCGCGCTCACCTGAGTTCGCTGGTCGCGGTCTTCGTCCTGCTCAAGGCGGTCGCGTACGTGCTGGACCGGCGCTCCATGCTGCTGGAGTACAACGACGGCGTGGGGGTCTACGGTGCCGGTTACGCCGACATCAACGCCCTGCTGCCGGCCAAGGAGATCCTCGCCTACATCTCCGTGGTGGTGGCGATCGCGATCATCGTGTTCTCCAACGCCTGGATGCGCAACCTGGTCTGGCCGGGCATCTCCCTGGCGCTGCTCGGTGTCTCCGCCGTGGCGATCGGCGGCATCTACCCCTGGGCGGTGCAGACCTTCGAGGTCAAGCCCAGTGCCCGGGACAAGGAAGCGCCGTACATCGAGCGCAGCATCCAGGCCACCCGGGCCTCGTTCGGGCTGGACATCGCGCAGCACACGCCGTACGCGGCCAGCAACCTGACTCCACCGGAGAGCCTGGCCACCGACACCTCGGTGGTGTCGAACGTCCGGTTGCTCGACCCGCAGCTGGTCAGCGAGACCTACACCCAGTTGCAGCAGGTGCGTGGCTTCTACGACTTCGGCCCGAAGCTGGATATCGACCGGTACACCGTCGACAGCCAGACCCAGGACTACGTGGTCGGCGTACGTGAGATCAACTACAGCGAGCTGACCGCCCAGCAGAGCAACTGGATCAACCGGCACACCGTCTACACCCACGGGTACGGGGTGGTGGCGGCCCCCGCCAACCGGGTGGTCTGCGGTGGTCAACCGTACTTCGTCTCCGGCTTCCTCGGTGATCGGGCGCAGGAGTCCTGCTCCTCGCCCAGCGACCTGATCCCGGCCAGCCAGCCCCGGATCTACTACGGCGAGCGGATGCAGGACGGCGACTACGCCATCGTCGGCAAGCCCAGCGCGGACGCCAACCCGGCCGAGTTCGACCGGCCGGCCGGCGAGACCGGTGAGGGCCGCGAGTCCTACTACACCTACAGCGGTTCCGGCGGCGTCGAGATCGGTTCGTTCACTCGGCGACTGCTCTACGCGATCAAGGAGCAGGAGGCCAACTTCCTGCTCTCCGAGGCGGTCAACGAGAACTCCAAGCTGCTCTACGTGCGTAACGCGCGGGAACGGGTGGAGAAGGTCGCGCCGTTCCTGACCCTGGACGGCGACCCGTACCCGGCGGTCGTCGACGGCCGGGTGCAGTGGATCGTGGACGGCTACACCACCGCCGCCACCTACCCGTACGCGGAGCGGGTCAACCTCCAGCAGGAGACCACCGACGAGCTGACCGGCCGCGGCACCATCCAGCTGGCCCGGGAGAACGTCAACTACATCCGCAACTCGGTGAAGGCGACCGTCGACGCGTACGACGGCACGGTCACCCTCTACGAGTTCGACGAGAACGACCCGGTGCTCAAGGCGTGGAACAAGGCCTTCGGCGGTGACCTGATCAAGCCGCGCGCGGAGATCCCGGAGGCGCTGGCGGCGCACTTCCGCTACCCCGCCGACCTGTTCAAGGTGCAGCGCAACCTGCTGACCCGGTTCCACGTCACCACCCCCGGCGACTTCTACTCCGGGCAGGACTTCTGGCAGGTCCCGAACGTGCCGGACGCGCCGGACAGCGAGGTCAAGCAGCCGCCGTACTACCTCTACACGCAGTTCCCCGAGCAGGACGCGCCGACCTTCCAGCTGACCAGCGCGGTCACCCCGAACGGCCGGCAGAACCTGGCGGCGTTGATCTCCGGGTCGTACCAGGACGGGAAGCCCAGGTTGCAGGTGCTGGAGTTGCCCGACCAGACCCGGGTCTCCGGCCCGGTGCAGGTGCACCAGCAGATGACCAACAACGCCAACATCCGGCAGCAGCTGAACCTGCTCTCCTCCAACCAGGCTCAGGTGCAGTACGGCAACCTGCTCTCCCTGCCGTTCGGCAACGGGATGCTCTACGTCGAGCCCGTCTACGTCAAGAGCAACCAGACCGACGCGTACCCGCTGCTGCAGAAGGTGCTGATGTCCTACGGTGACGGCGGTTCCTTCGTGGTCCTGGCCGACAACCCGAGCGACGGCATCAAGCAGTTGGTCGAGCAGGGCAAGCGAGCCAACGCCGGCAACCCGCCGCCGGCCACCGAGGAGCCGCCGGCCGGCGATGACGAGCCGACGGCCACCCCTTCGGCCACTCCGCCGGCTGGTGACGCACCGCCGCTCACCGGCGATCTGGCGGCGGCCGCCGACCGGGTGCAGGCCGCGATCAACGAGGTGCGGGCCGCGCAGACGTCCGGCGACTTCGAGCGGTACGGCCGCGCGTTGAAGGAGTTGGACGACGCACTGACCGCCTTCCAGCAGGCCCAGCAGGCGGCCAGTGGAGGCGGCGCCCAAGGTGCGGCGCCCACGAGTACCCCGTCACCGAACGGCTGACGGTCGACCGTAAGGGCCTGCGGTGGCGATCCTCGATTGCCGCCGCAGGCCCTTACGGCTGTCTGTAGCCGGCGGCCTTCGAGCGGTCGGCACCAACGACCCCGGAACGGCCGAAGCGCGGCCGTTCCGGGGTCGTTTTGCGGTGGCCCGGGGTGGTGCGCTACGGTGGATCTACCGACGCGGGGTGGAGCAGCTCGGTAGCTCGCTGGGCTCATAACCCAGAGGTCGCAGGTTCAAATCCTGTCCCCGCTACTGCTGGAAAGCGGCCCCGGACTTTGGTCCGGGGCCGCTTTCATTCCGGCAGAACGGTGTTCGTACCGAGTGTCGTACCGATGGTGGGGGTGGGTGATCGGTGCGGCAGTGGGTGCGGTAGGCTAAATCTACCGACGCGGGGTGGAGCAGCTCGGTAGCTCGCTGGGCTCATAACCCAGAGGTCGCAGGTTCAAATCCTGTCCCCGCTACTGTTGGAAAGCGGCCCCGGACTTTGGTCCGGGGCCGCTTTCGTTTCCATCACCGTCGACACGAATCCCATTCGTCGACCCAGGTTGCGCTCGTCGGCGAGGATGAGCGCATGTCTTCGTTCAGCAAGTGGTGGGGGCGGCTCGGTACGCTCCTGGGCGCGGTGGTGCTGTCGGTGTTCGTTCCGGTCGCCGCCTGGGCCTCGACCGGGACCGGGGAGCTGGTCGTCGAGGCCGCCCGACGGCGCCGTGGTGGTGGTTTCTTCGGCTTCCTGAGCCTGCTCTGCTGCCTGGCGGTGGTGGCCGTGATCGTGTTGTTGGTGATTCGGATGACCCGCCGTCGGCGTTAGCGGGGCTGCACCGCAGCCGCCGCACGGGCCCCTTGCCGTTCGGAGGCGTACGCGGCGCGTGGTCTACTTGTCGCCGTGGAACTTCTGCATTCGGGCAAGGTGAGGGACGTCTACGCCGACGGCGACGACCTGATTCTGGTCGCCTCGGACCGCATCTCCGTTTACGACGTGGTGCTGCCGACCCCGGTGCCGGACAAGGGCAAGCTGCTCACCGCGCTGTCGCTGTGGTGGTTCGAGCAACTGGCCGATCTGGTGCCCAACCACGTCATCTCGGCGACCGATGTGCCGGCGGAGTTCGCCGGCCGGGCGATCCGCTGTCGTCGGCTGGAGATGGTGCCCGTCGAATGTGTCGCCCGGGGCTTCCTGACCGGTGGTGGTCTGAAGGAGTACGAACGCACCGGCGCGGTGTCCGGTGTCGAGTTGCCGCGCGGGCTGGTCGAGGCGTCCATCCTGCCGGAGCCGATCTTCACCCCGTCGACCAAGGCGCCGGTGGGCGAGCACGACCAGCCGATGACCTTCGCCGAGGTCGTCGACAAGGTCGGCGCGGAAACCGCCGAACGGCTGCGCCAACTGACGATCGACGTGTACTGCCGAGGCACCGAGTTGGCCGCGGAGCGGGGCATCCTGGTCGCCGACACCAAGATCGAGCTGGGTTGGGCGGCGGACGGCACGTTGGTCCTCGGCGACGAGGTGCTCACCCCGGACTCCTCGCGGTTCTGGCCGGCCGAGTCGTACCAGCCCGGTCGGGCGCAGTTCTCCTACGACAAGCAGTACGTGCGGGACTGGGCGGCCGGCAGCGGCTGGAACAAGCAGGCTCCGGCGCCCGAGGTGCCGTCCGAGGTGGTGGAGGCCACCCGGGCCCGCTATGTGGACGTCTACGAGAAGCTCACCGGCAACCGCTGGGAGTGATCAATCCAGCCGGTGCCGGCCGGTGTGCTGCTCGGTGACGACGGTCGCGGTGATGATGCGTACCGTGGTGCCGGCCGGGCCGGTCGCGACGTCCATCGCGTCGGTCAGTTCGCGGGCCAGCCAGAGTCCCCAGCCGCCAGCCGTGTCGGGAGCAGGCCGGTTGCGGTCGTCGAGACGCCGGCTGCTGATGCCCTGGCCGTGGTCGGAGACCTCGCAGAGCAGTAGGCCGGGCTCCGCCCACAGTCGCAGCCAGCCCTGACCCCCACCGTGCCGCACGGCGTTGGTGATCAGCTCGTTGACGGCGAGCACGAAGTCGTCCAGGCGCTCGTCGCGCAGCCCGGCGGCGTGCGCACAGGAGGCGACCGAGTGTCGGAGCTCGGTCACCTGCGCCTGGTCGAAGGCATCGGCGATCAGGAGGGCATGTTCGATGGGCACCACCGTACGCGGTGTGGGGGGTTCTGCGTTTGTCATGACCCTGTCCGACAGGAGATCGCGAAGGTGTACGCGGCATTTACCACCGTACGTCAGGATTCATTGGGCCGCAGCGGTCGAGGTGTAGGCCGACCGCCTGTGGCATGGTGACGCACGTGCCCGCACCCGGTGGTTTCGAGGTCCCACTCTGGCGTGCCGTCGCGGTCTTCCGGGTGGCTTCCCTGGCGTACGTCTGCGTGATCGTGGCCCGCGACGCGGACCGGTACGCCCACCCGCTCGCCGCCGGTGCGCTGGTGCTCGCGATGGCGGGCTGGACCGTCGCCACCGCGGTCGGCTACGCGGCGCCGCAGCGGCGCGGCTGGCCGCTGCTCCTGGCCGATCTGGGTGTCGTCGTGGCCATCCTGCTGGTCACCCCGTGGGTGATGGGCCGGGAAGCGCTCGCGGCGGGCCTGCCGACACTGGCCGTTGCCTGGCTGAGCGGGCCGGTGCTGGCCTGGGCCGTCTCCGGCGGGCGGCGTCGTGGGGTGGTCGCCGCGCTGGTCCTCGGCGGGACCGACCTGATGACCCGGGGCATGGTCACCCCGACCGCGATCAACGGCACGATCCTGATGTTGCTGGCCGGTGTGGTGGTCGGGCATGTCGCGCGGCTGGCGGTCCGCGCGGAGCAGCGGTTGCAGCAGGCCGTCGAACTGGAGGCGGCCACCCGGGAGCGGGAACGGCTGGCCCGCGACATCCACGACTCGGTGTTGCAGGTGCTCGCCCTGGTGTCTCGCCGGGGCGCCCGGCTCGACGGCGAGGCCGGCGAGTTGGCCCGGTTGGCCGGTGAGCAGGAGGCGGCCCTACGCGCGCTGATCTCCGGCGTCGGCCCGCTGCCGAACGACGGGCCGGTGGATCTGCGCGAACTGCTGGGCCGGTACGCCTCGGCCAGCGTCTCGCTGTCCACTCCCGCCACCGCGGTGCCGTTACCCCCGTCGGTGGCCCGTGAACTGACCGCTGCGACGGGGGCGGCGCTGGACAACGTGGCCCGACACGGTGGCGGGCAAGCCTGGGTGCTGGTCGAGGACGAGGGTTCGACGGTGACCGTGTCGATCCGGGACGAGGGGCCCGGCTTCGCCCCGGACCGGCTCACCGTGGCCGCCGCCCAAGGGCGGCTCGGCGTGGCCCAGGCCATCCGGGGCCGGCTGACCGATCTCGGTGGTACGGCCACGATCAGTTCCACCCCGGGCACCGGCACCGAAGTCGAACTCACCGTGCCGAGGAGGAGATCGTGAGCGGCGTACGGATCATGGTGGTGGACGACCACCCGATGTGGCGGGAAGGGGTGGCCCGAGACCTCACCGAGGCTGGTCATCAGGTGGTGGCCAGCTGCGGCGAGGGACGCCAGGCGATTCGCGTGGTGGCCGCCGCCTGTCCCGACGTGGTGGTGCTCGACCTGCAACTGCCGGACATCTCCGGGGTGGAGGTGATCCAGGGGTTGCGCGCGGCCTGGCCGAAGGTGCGCGTCCTCATGCTTTCCGCCAGCGGCGAGCAGCAGGGCGTGTTGGACGCGGTGAAGGCCGGCGCCACCGGCTATCTGCTCAAGTCCGCCGCCCTCGCGGAGTTCCTGGACGCGGTACGACGCACGGCAGCGGGTGAGCCCGTGTTCACGCCCGGCCTGGCCGGGCTGGTGCTCGGCGAGTACCGCCGGCTGGCGGCGGCCGGTGCCGTTACCGGCGGGCCGGTGCCGGGTCACGACCCGGCCACCGCACCCCGGCTCACCGAACGGGAGACCGAGGTGCTGCGGCTGGTGGCCAAGGGGATGTCCTACAAGCAGATCGCCGAGCGGCTCGGCCTGTCACACCGTACGGTGCAGAACCACGTGCAGAACACGCTCGGCAAGCTACAGCTGCACAACCGGGTCGAACTGACCCGCTACGCGATCGAACGTGGCCTCGACGACTAGAGCGCGTCCTCACACCGAGTGCGGTGGGCGCGTCTCGTGGACGGCCAACTCCTCGGCGCTGGCCCCGCCGCCGGCGGCACCCGCGTCGTACGCGATCGAATCGGTCTCCTGGTCGGTGTGCGTACCCTCGTCCGGTTGGACCAGGCGGCCCACCGTCGCGTCCGCGGTGCCCAACTGCCCGTGGTCGTAGATGGAGACCGGCGAGTTCGGGTCGGAAGTCGGGCCCGGGTCCATGACGTCGGCGTCGAGCTGCGCCTGTGCCGCCTGTTCCCGGCTGTCCGCCTCGGCCGCGATGTCCGGGTCCACCGGGGCGGCCAGCGGATCGTCGACCGGCAGCTCGAACTGTTCACGGCTCAACTTGTAGTCCAGCGACTCACCGTCGAGTTGCTCGTCGGCGGTGGTGCCGAACTCGTCGACGGCCACCGGTACGCGGTCGCCGGGCAACTGGGCGGGGGCCGGGCCGTCCGCCTCGCGTCCGGTCAGTACGTCGTCCCCGGCCGTCGAGTCGTCGTCGGCGGTGTCGGGCAGACCGTCGGCCTCAGGGTCGGACAGCGGGGCCGGGAACTCGTCTTCGCGCATACCTGCTCCACTACCCGCTGCCGGCGGTGCCGTAACCGGGACAACCGGTGCCGATCGGCGGCGTCGAGGCCGTCAACGAGCGTCACGGCGCTGGCGGGCGATCGCCGTGACGGTACCGACCGCGGAACGGGCGGCGGCCAGGCCGAGGGCGGCGGTCATCCGGATCAGCTGACGCCGACGGCCGTGCCAGCCACCCTCCGGTACGGCCTCGCCAGCTGGCCGGAAGACGTTCCCCGGGCTGTCCAGGCGGGCAGCGGGGCCGAACTGGGTGCGGTGGGCGTACCAGGCGAGGGCCCGTTCGGCCAACGCCGGGGCGAGTCGCCACTGCAAGCCGATCAACCGGGCGGCGCCACCGGCGTACGCCTCGCGACGAGGCCGGCGCAGCAGCCGCACGATCGTCTCGGCGACCATCTCCGGTGGGTAGACGGGCGGCGGCGGTGCCAGCATTCGACCGCTGTGGTTGGCGGCGTGCCGGAAGAAGGGTGTGTCGATGGCGGCCGGCAGCACCGTGCAGATCGAGATGTTGCCGCGGCCGGTGAGCCGCAACTCCTGGCGGACCGTGTCGGCCAGGCCCCGGATGCCGTGTTTGGCGGCGTTGTAGGCGGACTGGTACGGCATCGCCACCTCGGCCAGCACCGAGGCGTTGTTGACCACGACACCGCCCCCGCCCGCGTCGAGGTGCGGCAGCGCGGCCCGCATGCCGTACGCGGTGCCGAGCAGGTCCACCTCCAGCACCCGGCGGAACTCCGTCACCGGGATCTCGTCGAACAGCCCGACCACGCCGACCGCCGCGTTGTTGATCCAGGCGTCGATCCGGCCGAACTGCGCGACGGCGCTCGCGGCGAGCCGCTCGACCGCCACCGGGTCGGTGATGTCGGTGGGTACCACCAGGGCCCGGCCGCCCAACTCGTCGCAGCCCCGGGCCACCGCGTGCAGCGCCGGCTCGGTGCGGGCGGCCAGCACGACCGTGCACCCACGTCGAGCGAGGGCGTACGCGGTCGCCGTGCCGATGCCGCTGGAGGCGCCGGTGATCACCACCGTACTGTCGCTGACCGGTCGGGCGAGAGGCATTCCGCACCGATACCCCACCGGGTCGCTGGTCATGCCGCCGGTCACATCCCGATCTGCCAGGTTTCGGCTCGTCGGACCCCGGTTAATGGGACGCTCTGACCGGAGGACCACCGCCCAATCCCGCATGGAGGTGACCCATGCGCGTCGGCCTTGTCTGCGCCCACGCCGCTGCGCCGACCTCCGGCGACGGAATCGTCGTCGGCACTCACGAGCACATCGCACGGGTGGCCGCCGAACTGGCCGGACGAGGTCATGATGTCCGGGTCTACACCCGTCGGGACGATCCGGAAGTGGCCGACAGCGACCTCGTCGACGGCTACCGGATCGAGCGGGCACCGATCGGACCGGTGGCCCCGATACCCACCGCCGAACTGGTGCCGTACGTGTCGGAGTTCGGCCAGTGGCTGGCCGACCGGTGGGCGGCCGACTGGACCCCCGAGGTGGTGCACGGCCACTACTGGGTCGGCGGTCTGGCCGCCGCGCACGCCGTACGGGAGACCGACATCCCCGTGGTGCAGACGTTCCACTCGATCGGCATGGAGCAACTGCGCCACCTCGGCCCGCAGTACGACGGCCCGGGTACCCGCATCCCGCTGGAGCGGGCGTTGACCAGGGCGGTGGACATCGCGGTCGCCCAGTGCAACGACGAGGTGGAGGAACTGACCCGGATGGGTCTGCAACGCATGTCGGTGGCGATGGTGCCGACCGGTGTGGACACCGAACAGTTCCATCCCGACGGCGAGGCCGCGCCGCGTGACCAGCGCCCCCGGATCCTCTCGGTGGGTGGACTGGCGCCCGGCCACGGCCAGGACGACCTGATCCGCGCGATGCGCCTGGTCGGCGAGGCGGAACTGGTGATCGCCGGTGGCCCGCCGGCCAGTCAGCTGGCCGGTCACGCCGAGGCCCGCCGGTTGCGCGAGCTGGCCGAGCGGGTGGGCGTGGCCGACCAGGTGCACCTGGTGGGTGCGGTGCCGCACGACCAGATGGCCACCTGGTACCGCTCGGCCGACGTGGTGGCCTGCACCCCGCGCTACTCATCCGCCGGCCGGGTCTCCCTGGAAGCGATGGCCTGCGGTGTCCCCGTGGTCGGTTACGCCATGGGTGGCATCGCCGACGCCGTGGTCGACGAGGTCACCGGCAAGCTGGTGCCGCCGGGCGACGTACGCACCCTCGGGATGACCCTGCGCCGGCTGATCACCGACAACGCGGGCCGGTTCGCGTACGGACACGCCGCCGTCGACCGGGTCCGGTGCAGCTACACCTGGGAACGGACCGCGAGCGCCCTGGAACGGCTCTACGAGCGGGTGATCGGGCGGCGTAAACCGGTCGAGGCGGCCTGAGCCGGGCCAGTCGACTCGGTGCCGAGCAGCGGGCTCTCCGACACCCGAGGCGTCGGCCGGGTGCTCTTGCCGCCGTCCAGCACGGCACGGGTGGTTTCCTGCGCGACCGCGTGATGATGTTGCGGCTCGGCGTACCGGGTGAGCCCGATGACCGCCGCGAGGGTGACCAGGAAACCGATGCCGGCGAGCCATTCCCGGCCCGGCCAGATCTTGTCGTTGAGCAGCAGCAGGCCGATGATCGCGGCGGGTACCGCACCGGCGGCGTCCATGGCGGCCACCGCCGCCGTGGTGGAACCACGCTGCATCGCCAGCCCCAGCAGCAGTTGGCCGACGATGGAGTGGCCGATGAGCAGGTAGAGCAGCGGATCTGTGAGGAACGCGTCCCAGGTCGGTGCCGAGGCCAGCGGCCTGGCGGCCACCGCGGCGGCGGAGAATCCCAGGCCGGCGAGGGAACCGAGCGCCACCGAGCCGGGCGCGCCCTGCAACCGGACCGCGAAGATGCCCAGCACCGCGATCGCCCCGAGGGCCACCAGCAGGGCGATCACCCCCGTCGTGCCCAGTGGTTTCGACGGTGCCGGCTGCGCGGAGAGCACCAGCGCGGTGATGCCGGCGAAGAGCAGCAGCAACAGGACGATCTCGGCCATCGGCAGTCGCCACTTCAACACGACCACGCCCAGCACGGCGGTGACCCCCAACCCGGCGGCCACACTCGCCTGCACCAGGAACAGTGGCAGGTCCCGGCGGGCCAGGAAGGCCAGCACGAACCCGCCCACCTGGCAGACCAGGCCGACCAGGTAGGTGCGGTGTCCGGCCAGGCGCAGCAGCAGCCCGGGATCGAAGGTGTGGTGCACCGTGGTGCGGGCGGCGGCGACCGATTGCAACAGGTTGGCGATGCCGTACGCGACGATCATCGCCGCCAGAAAACACCAACTCGCGGTAGCCACCTGGCGAGGATAGAGGCTACCGGGCGTCAGCGCGCGGCCGGCCGACCGAGCCTTTCGAGGATGTTGGTGTGCAGCATCGCGTTGCTGGCCACGGCACTTGTCTCGGCTCCGGCGGGGGCCGGAGCGCCGTCCAGATCGGTGAACGTGCCCCCGGCTTCGGTCACGATGGGTACCAGAGCGGCCACGTCCCACAGTGACAACTCGGGCTCGATCATGACGTCGAGTGCGCCCTCGGCCAACAGCATGTACCCGTAGAAATCGCCGTAGGCCCGGCTGCGCCAGGTGTCCCGCATCAGCTGGAGCACCGGCTCCAACCGGCCGGCGTCCTCCCAACCGCCCAACGACGAGTAGCACAGACTCGCGTCGGCCAACTCGCGTACGCCGGACACCCGGATCGCCTCACCCCGACCGGCGTCCGGGCCCGCGTACGCCCCGGCGCTCCGCGCCGCCCACCAGCGCCGGCCCAGCGCCGGAGCGGAGACCACGCCGACGACGGGACGGCCGTCCTGGAGCAACGCGATCAGGGTGGCCCAGATCGGTACGCCCCGAACGAAGTTCTTGGTGCCGTCGATCGGGTCCACCACCCACTGCCGGGCTCCGGCGGCGGGTGTCGCGCCGTACTCCTCGCCGAGCAGGCCGTCGTCGGGCCGCTGTTGCGCCAGCAGCGCGCGAATCTCGCGTTCCACCGCGGTGTCCGCGTCGGAGACCGGGGTGAGGTCCGGCTTGGACTCGACGCGCAGGTCGAGCGCGCGGAACCGGGCTGTGGAGATGGCGTCGGCGGCGTCGGCGAGGCGGTGGGCGAGGGCGAGGTCGTCGGCGTACCCGGTCATGCGTTGCACCGTAGCGACGCCGCCGACGACCCAGGGGAGTGGGGTCGACGCCGGCTCACTCCGCGCGCTCGCGCGGATCGTGCTCGGCCTCGTCCCGAGGGTTCGTCGCGCCGCGCGGGTCGGTCTCACCGGCTCGGGAGGCCAGCAACCGACGGTACGAGGCCAGCCGGCGCGGGTCGGCCCGACCCTCGGCGACCCAGGCGGCCAGGGCGCAGTCGGTCTCGTCGGCGGTGTGCAGGCAGTTCGGCGGGCAGTCGACAGTGGCCTCGACCAGATCCGAGAAGCCGTGCAGCAGGCTCTCGGCCGACACGTGCGCCAACCCGAAGCTGCGTACCCCGGGGGTGTCCACGATCCAGCCCGGATCGTCCGGCGTGCCGGTCACGGCGGGCAGCCGCAGCGCCACCGCGCTGGTCGAGGTGTGCCGGCCCCGGCCGATCGCGCTGACCGTGCCGACCGCCCGCTCGGCCTCCGGAACCAGGCGGTTCACCAGCGTCGACTTGCCCACCCCGGAGTGCCCGACGAGCACCGAGACCCGGCCGGCGAGCAGGCTGCGCAGCGCGTCCAGGGACGAGTCCGGCCGGATCAGCACGTACGGCAGTTCCAGTTCGGTGTAGTAGTCGAGCACCGTCTCCGGGCCGGCCAGGTCGGCCTTGGTCAGGCAGAGCAGCGGCTCGATATCCGCGTCGTACGCGGCCACCAGACACCGGTCGATGAAGCCGGTACGCGGTGGCGGGTCGGCCAACGCGCTGACGATCACGAGCTGGTCGGCGTTGGCGACCACCACCCGTTCCAGCCGCCCTTCGGCGGTGCTCGCGTCGTCCTCGGCGGTACGGCGCAGCACGGACCGGCGCGGCTCGATCCGCACGATGCGGGCCAGCGCCCCCGGGGTGCCCGAGGTGTCGCCGACCAGCCCGACCCGGTCGCCGACCACCACCGACTTGCGGCCCAGTTCACGGGCGCGCATCGCGGTTACGGTGGGCGCGTCCGGCGCGGCTGCGGCCAGCACACAGGTGTACCGCCCCCGGTCCACCGCGATTACGAAGCCGTTCTGTGCGTCGGTGTGTTGAGGTCGGGTGCGGGTACGCGGACGGGAGGACCTGCCGGGCCGGACCCGTACGTCGTCCTCGTCGTACTCTCGCCGCCTGGTCGCCAGGACCGCTCCTGTCTGTCCGTTCAGCTCTTGCCGGTCACCATCGCCGACCACAGTGCCGGAAATTCGGGCATGGTCTTGGAGGTGCACGCCACGTCATCCAGCTCGATGCCGGGCACGGCCAGGCCGGCCACTGCGGCGGCGTGCGCCATCCGATGGTCATCGTAGGTGCGGAACACCCCGCCGCGCAGCGGCCGGGGGCGGATCTCCAGCCCGTCGGCCGACTCGGTGATGTCCGCGCCCAGCGCGGTGAACTCGCGGGTCAACGCGGCCAGCCGGTCGGTCTCGTGACCGCGGATGTGGCCGACCCCGGTGAACACCGAGGGGGAGTCGGCGAGCATCGCCAACGCGGTCAACGCGGGGGTCAACTCGCTGACGTCGGACAGATCGGCGCGCAGGCCGCGTACCGACCCGGCGCCCCGCACGGTGAGCCCTTCGGTGGTCAACGCGACCTGCGCCCCCATCTGCTGCAACAGCGAGCGCAGCCGCTCCACCGGCTGGGCGCTGCCCCGCGGCCAACCCTGAAGGACCACCTCGCCGCCGGTGACCAGGGCGGCGGCGAAGAACGGCACCGCGCCCGACAGGTCCGGCTCGATCTCCCAGCCGCGGCCGGACAGCGGACCGGGCTCGACCACCCAGACGTCCGGCGTGCTGTCGTCGACCGCCGCGCCGGCGGCGCGCAGCATCTGCACGGTCATCCGCAGGTGGGGCGCGGAGGGCACGGGCGGGCCGACGTGCCGGATCACCAGCCCGCGGTCGAACCGCGGCGCGGCCAGCAGCAGCCCGGAGACCAGTTGGCTGGAGGCGGAGGCGTCGATCAGAACCTCGCCGCCGGTGACCCGGCCGGTGCCCTGCACGGCCAGCGGCAGACTGCCGGTCCCGGGGGTGTCGACGCGTACGCCGAGCGAGCGCAGCGCCTCGATCAGCGGCCCGAGGGGCCGGGTGCGGGCGGCCGGATCCCCGTCGAAGGTGACCCGGCCCTCGGCGAGCCCGGCCACCGGCGGCACGAAGCGCATGATCGTGCCGGCCAGCCCGACGTCGACGTGCGCCGGGCCGACCAGCCGGTGCGGCCGGACCAGCCAGCGCTCGTCGTCGGCGATCGAGACGTGGGCGCCCATCGCCCGCAGCCCGCCGGCCATCAGCTCGGTGTCCCGGGCGCGCAA
The DNA here is from genome assembly GCF_040682415.1 of Micromonospora sp. NPDC051196. NCBI lineage: Bacteria > Bacillati > Actinomycetota > Actinomycetes > Micromonosporales > Micromonosporaceae > Micromonospora > Micromonospora sp. NPDC051196. Next base: position 4,926 of record NZ_JBFBAY010000003.1, on the reverse strand, counting down.
CGGCTTGGCCAGGGTCGAGGGGCCGGCGGCCAGTGCGCTGAGCACCAGGGCGCGGTTGGTCATCGATTTGGACCCGGGCAGCCGCAGCGACGCCGTCACCGGATCGGTGGCGGTCGGGGCGGTCCACGGCTGTAGCGGCCGGGTCGCGGTCAGGTTCCCCACAGCTACATTCTGCCGTGTCGCGGCCTGATGGTCCGCCGGCTGCCGCGGTCGCTCCCGGTGGACGGGACGTCGGAACGGCTGGCGGCGCGCTAGCGTGTGCGGCATGTGCGGGAGGTACGCCACGACCCGGAGCTCCGGCGACCTGAGCGGACTGTTCGACGCCACCGACGAGACCGAGGGCGGGCTGGTCGCCGACTACAACGTCGCGCCGACCGATCCGGTGCCGCTGGTCCGGCTCGACGCGCAGGGGCACCGGGCACTCTCGTTGGGTCGTTGGGGGCTGGTGCCGACCTGGTCCCGGTCGCCCGCCAACGCTGCCCGCATGATCAACGCGCGGGCCGAGACGGTGGCCACCAGCCGGGCGTACGCTCCCGCCTTCGCCCGCCGCCGCTGTCTGGTCCCGGCCGACGGCTGGTACGAGTGGGTCCGTCAGCCCGGTGGGTCGAAGCAGCCGTACTACATGACCTCGGTGGACGGCTCGGTGCTCGCCTTCGCCGGCATCTGGTCGGTGTGGGACGCCCCGAGCGGCCCGCTGCTGACCCTCAGCGTGGTGACCACAGCCGCGCTCGGCGAGCTGGCCGAGGTGCACGACCGGATGCCGCTGTTGGTGCCGCCGGAGAAGTGGGCGACCTGGCTGGGCCCGGCGGACGATCCGACGCGACTGCTCGCGCCGCCACCGCTGGACTGGCTCGCCACCGTCGAGATCCGGCCGGTGGGGCCGGCCGTGGGCAACGTCCGTAACGACGGTCCGGAGCTGATCGCCCGGGTGCCGCTGCCCCCTGCGGCACGGTCGGCCGACGTGCCGTTGTTCTGAACGTACGCCCCGCACATTGTCGGGAGTGATTTGCCGCAGTTGCGGGTGAAAGTCAGACGATCGTTTTGCCAACTTTCCGGCAGAGTCTTGTCCCGATGTCCACAAGTGCGATACAACACAGCGCCGGTGGTGGGTGTCACTTTCTTCAACGCGAGTGATCCTCATCGATATTACTGGTCCCACGGGGGAGGTGGGTGGATGACCCGGGCACGTATGCCCCGTCCACACGAGGTAGCCGCAGCGCGACGTGATCCGCGATTGTTGCGGGCACTGCGCGAGCGTCGAAAGGATGAAGCCTGGCGCACCAGGGGCACCTGCCAGAGCGTCGACCCGGAGACGTTCTTTCCGGCGCCGAATGAGCCGGCCGACGCCGCAGTGGCGTTGTGTCGTAGCTGCGACGTGCAGGGCTCGTGCCTGGCATGGGCGTTGGAGGTGGGCGACTGCCACGGCGTGTGGGGCGGCACCACCCCACGTGAGCGGCGGGCGATGCTGATCGCCTGGCGCGACGAGGTGCAGCCGGATCCCGACGTCGCCAGCGAGGCGGGGCCTCCCGTGCGCGACCAACTACTCACCCTGGTTCCGTCCCGCTGACGCGGCCACTGTTTCGATCCTGATTGCGGGCGGGCGCTTTCGCGCCGAGGTCCACCCCTGCCGGGTACGGCTGGCCGCAGAATGGTGCGGTGCCGCAGGACGACATCATCCAGACACCGCGTGGCCCGGCCCGGGTGGACATCGACACCCCCGACCGGGCGGCCCGGGCGCTGCTGGTGCTGGGACACGGTGCGGGCGGGGGCGTCGACGCCCCCGACCTGCTCGCGCTCCGCGATGCCGCGGTGCCCGCCGGGGTGATCGTCGCTCGGATGACCCAGCCGTACCGGGTCGCCGGTCGGCGTGCACCGGCGCCGGCCGGGCACCTCGACGAGGCTTGGTGCGTCGTGCTGGCCGCGCTGCGGGAGCGCTGTCCGGACGTACCGCTGCTGGTGGGTGGTCGATCCAGCGGAGCCCGGGTGGCCTGCCGCACGGCGACCGCCGTGGGCGCCGCCGGGGTGGTCGCGCTCGCCTTTCCGCTGCATCCGCCCGGACGGCCGGAGCGTAGCCGGGCCGGGGAGTTGGCGACCGGTCTGCCGACCCTGGTGGTCAACGGCGACCGGGACCCTTTCGGTGTGCCGGAACCCGGCCCGGGAGTGCGCGTGGTGGTCCGGCCGGGGGAGCGGCACGACCTGCGCGTAGACCCGGCCGGCGCGGCCACCGTGGTGCTCGACTGGCTGCGCGGACAGGGCTGGGCGGCGGGCTGACGTCACCCCGGCCGGGATGGTCGGCCCGGCCAGGGCGGTTGCTTCGGCGCTGGTCGTGCGGCGGATTGATCCGCAGGCGCGCCGCTCGGGCGGTCGGCGGGCACGTCGCGCGTGGGGCCGCAGTGGCGCCGTTTCCGCCTGCCGCGCCGGTTCGTTGCACCCGATGGCGTCGCCCGGTCCGGGCGGCACCGGGCTCCCAGGCCCTTCCTGGTCCCAGCCGTGGTGCACCCACCCACGGCCGGGACCAGGAATGGGAGGACGAGAGATGGAATGCCCGGACCTGCGGCGGATGTTGCACCCCACGGACGAACACTGTGCGAGGGGGTGACCGGTGTCGATCCAGTTCCGGAACCGGGAGGCGAAGCAGCTCAGGCAGCTGTTGGCCGGCCCGGAATGGCCTGCGGCGGCGCCGCCGGCCAAGGTGGCGACGGGCACACCCGTCGGAACCGAATCTCCCGGCAGGTCTGGACGCGTATCCTCGGCGGGGAAGCATCCGACCCGAGGGGATGTGCGGTTGACCACCGAGAAGACGGACGAGCGCAGGGCCCGGTTCGAACGGGACGCGATGCCATTCGTCGATCAGTTGTACGCGGCGGGGCTGCGGATGACGCGTAACCCGGCGGATGCCGAGGATCTGGTCCAGGAGACCTACCTGAAGGCTTACGCGGCCTTTCACCAGTTCGAGCAGGGTACGAACCTGAAGGCCTGGCTCTACCGGATCCTGACCAACACCTACATCAACACCTACCGCAAGCGGCAGCGGCAGCCGGTGCAGGCACCGACCGACGAGATCACCGACTGGCAGCTCGCCGAGGCGGAGTCGCACACCTCCAGTGGACTGCGGTCCGCGGAGACCGAGGCGCTGGACCGGCTGCCCGACAGCGACGTCAAGGAGGCCCTCCAGCAGTTGCCGGAGGAGTTCCGGCTCGCGGTCTACCTCACCGATGTCGAGGGCTTCTCCTACAAGGAGGTCGCCGACATCATGGGTACGCCGATCGGTACCGTGATGTCACGGTTGCACCGCGGTCGTCGTAATCTGCGCAAGCTGCTTGAGGGCTATGCCGCAGAGCGCGGCTTCTCCGCCGCGCCGTCGGCCCGGAGTTCGGCCGCTGCCAGTGGCCGGGAGGTGTGACGTGAGCTGTGGAGATCCGCACGAGACGGATTGCCGCGAGGTTCTCGCCGAGGTCTACCTCTACCTCGACCTGGAGTGCGCGCAGGAACGCCGGACGCTGATCCGGCACCACCTCGACGAGTGTGGCCCGTGCCTGCGGGAGTACGGCATCGAGCAGGAGGTCAAGGCGTTGGTGGCCCGCTGCTGCGGCAACGAGTCCGCGCCGGACGAACTGCGCGAGCGGCTGCGGGTACGAATCAGCGAGCTCGTCATCTTCGAGAGCACCGAGTCGCGCGAGTTGGCCGACTGAGCCCGCGCCGAGTCGCGGCGAGCCGGCCGGCCGGGCTTACGCCGAGTCGCGGCGAGCCGGTCCGGTGAGCTAGCGCCGAGTACGCCGACGCCGGTGGCCCGAATGGGCCACCGGCGTTCACCGTCCGGTCCGCGATGGGACCGTGGGCTCAGGAGTTGGGGCGCTTGCCGTGGTTGGCGGCGCTCTTCTTACGGGCCTTCTTCTTGCGGGCCTTCTTCGCCATGCTGACCTCCTCGTGATGGTCGGATCGCCTGCGCACGACCTCGGCGCCGGTGCACGCACCGGTCCTCCCGGCGCCAGGGTCCGACCTGTTGATGTTAGAGCCCGCTCCTGGCGAATGCGGGCGGGGCTGGTCCGGCCCATCGGCGGCCGACGCATGATTTGATACCTCCCAGGCAGTCGCGAGGGAAGGGACCGGAGATGGCCGAGGAGATCCGTGCCGAGATGGTGGCCAACGTCTGGAAGGTCGTCGCGTCGGCCGGGGACACCGTGGCCGAGGGCGACACCCTGGTGATCCTGGAGTCGATGAAGATGGAGATTCCGGTGGTCGCCGAGTCCGACGGCGTGGTGCAGCAACTCGCGGTGAACGAGGGCGACGTGGTGCAGGACGGTGACCTGATCGCGGTCATCGGTTGACCAGCCTGCTGGTTCGTCCGGCCGAGCCGGCGGATTTCCCGGCCGTGGCCCGACTCACCGTCGCGGCGTACGAGGCGGACGGCCAGCTCAAGGGCGAGAACGGGTATGCCGACGTGCTGGTCGACGTGGCCGGCCGGGCGGTGCACGGTGAGATCCTGGTCGCCACCGACCCGGCCACCGGTCAGGTGTGCGGCACGGTCACCTTCGTCCTGCCGGGCAGCCCGTACGCCGAACTGTGCGCCCCAGGGGAGGCCGAGTTCCGGATGTTGGCGGTGGATCCGGCGATGCAGGGCCGAGGCGTGGGTGCGGCACTGGTCGAGGCGTGCGTCGCCCGGGCCACCGTGCTGGGCTGCGCCGCCCTGGTCATCTGCGTACGCGACGGCCACGCCGACTCCGCCCATCACCTCTACCGTCGCCGTGGCTTCATCCGTACCCCCGACCAGGACTGGACCCCCCTCCCCAACGTCCACCTCCTAGCCCTACGCCTCCCCCTGACTCCCTGACTCCCCTAATGGGAGGTGTCGGGTCGGCTGGGAGGCAGACTCGATGTCCGGTAGCTGCGGGCGAGTGAGCACTCCCTCCCCTTGGACCGGTGAGT